>DATJRU010000028.1:0-20542 GCA_035504455.1 Vulcanimicrobiaceae bacterium | reverse complement strand
AGCTCGTCGAGCACGTGCAGCGTCTCAGTGGCAATCGTCCAATGGGCGAGCCCGCCCCAGAGCGTCTGCCCGGCGCTTCCGATGGCGGCGAGGGCCGTCACCGCCAGCAGAATGGCCAGGATGTAGTAGATCGCGATCTCGACGACGTGCAGGTAGCTCTCGAGCCGCTCCGTCTGTTTTCCGTAGACCATCGTCATCGCGCCGGAAGGGTGCTCCGGCCTCCGCATACGTTATCGGCAAAAGAGACGCGTTTCTTTGGATGACGCGGCGAGTGTTTCAGTGGCAGGCAATGCGTGCGTTATAGTGACACGGCGAATTTCGCGCTTGGGAAGGCGCGTTACAAACGGGGGGCAGGCAGCATGAGGAAAATCGATATTTTCACGCATATCTGGCCGAAGGCGTTTCACGAGCTGCTGTTGAAGCAGACAGGGCAGATGAAAGACATGCACCGGCGGAGCGAGGCGGTCCCGATGATGACGAACCTCGACCGGCGCTTTCAGGTGATGGACATGTTCGACGAGTATCAGCAGATCCTGTCGTTGGCGTCGCCACCGCCCGACGTGGTGGGCTCGCGCGAAGCGTGGCGCGAGCTTTCGCGCGCGGGGAGCGACGGCATGGCCGAGCTGTGCCAGAAGTACCCCGACCGGTTCCCGAGCTTCATCGCGTCGGTGGCGATGCGCGATCCGGAAGGCGCCGTCGAAGAGGCAACGCGCGCGATCAAGCAGCTCGGCGCCTGCGGCATCCAGATTTATTCGAACGTGAGCGGGAAGGCACTGGACGCGCCGGAGCTTCGTCCCGTGTTTGCGGCGATGGAAAAGCTGGGAAAGCCGATCTGGATTCATCCCGCGCGCACCGCGAATTTCCCGGATTACCAGACGGAGCCGGTGTCGCAGTACGAGATCTGGTGGACGTTCGGCTGGCCGTACGAATCGAGCGCGGCGCAGGCGCGGATCGTTTTCTCGAAGATGCTGGATGACATGCCAGGGCTGAAATTCATCATTCACCACGCGGGCGGGATGGTGCCGTTTTTCGAGGGGCGGGTCGGCGCGGGATGGGACCAGCTCGGGCTGCGCACGTCGTCCGTCGATTACCGGCCGCTGCTCAAGGAATTGAAGAGGCGGCCGCTCGATTACTTCAAGACGTTCTACGCGGATACGGCGACGTTCGGCTCGCGGTCGGCGCTGGTGTGCGCGCTCGATTTCTACGGCGTGGATCACGTGCTGTTCGCGTCGGACGCGCCGTTCGATCCCGAGGGCGGGCCGATGTACATCCGCGAGACGATCAAGGTGATCGATTCGCTGGAGATTTCGAAAGAGGATCGCGAAAAGCTTTATTACAAGAACGCCTGCAAGCTTCTCGGCATCCAGTAGCGGGGCGCCGGACCGTTGGCACTTGAGAATCGGCGGGTGCGTTGGGTGGTATGCGGGCTGCACCGTTTCGGTACAATCCGGCCATGCCACTTGATTATGTCGACGTGGTTACATCGGCCGGCGAGCGCGGCACGCAGACGGTGCTGCGGCTGATGGGGCCGCTGAGCGCTTACACGGTGTTCGAATTCCAGGACGCGGTGCAGGCGAACGCCTCCGACGTTCTGATCATCGACTTCAGCGGGGCGTCGCACATCGATTCGGCCGGGTTGGGCGCGCTGGTTGGGGCGTACGTCGGCGCGAAGAAGGCGCGGCGGAAGTTTGCGATCGTCGGGCTGAACGAGCAGGTGAAGACGCTTCTGAGCATGACGCACGTCGCCAAATTATTCCCCACCTACGCGACTGTGCGCGACGCCGAAATCGGCATCTTCTGAGCCGACACACGGTTGCCGGGAAGGACAAACCGGCGCGCGTTTGACCTCACCAATGTTTTGCCGGAATGCCATGATGGGAAGAATCCTGAAGCAATCGAATCGGCAACTGTTCGCGAGGGTACAGTGGTGAGACGAACGGTAAAGACGGTTTTGGCCGCCGCGCTCGTCCTTGCGGCGAGCTGTGCCTGCGGAGCGCGGGGGCAAGCGGCTGCCGCCGGCGAGCGAATGTCATTTTCCGAAGATACGCCGGTGCAGCACCCGGTGGCGCTGCGGCCGGACGTGCTGAGAGCGCTGTTTGAAACGCAGGAAGCGCGGCAGGTGCTGAATTTTGCAAGCGATGCGGCGCAGGACGATCCGGCGCGCCTCTTTCGAGCGGCAGAGGTGCATTTGGCGGGCCCCGAGGAAACCGATCTCGTCGTGATCGGCGTGCCGCCGATGTCCGGCGCGGATGCGGGCTGGTTCTGGATCGTGCGCGAGACGCGCAATGGACCGCGAGTCGTGCTCTTCACGGGCGCCAATACGCTGGAACTTGCGGGCAGCGCGACGAACGGCTATCGCGATATCCTCACCACGTGGTCGTCGGCCGCGGAAACGCAGGAGACAACCTTCCATTTCGACGGCAAGATCTACCGGGGATTTGAAAAGAGGACGCGCGACCGAAAATAAGGTCCCGGCGCGCCTGCTACTGTCTCAGGAGCTTTTCAATCGCGGCGACCACTTCGGGCGAATCCGGCTTCGTGGCCGGCTCGAAGCGCTCGACGACCTTTCCGTTGCGATCCACCAGGAACTTCGTGAAATTCCACTTAATGTCGCCGGTGAGGGAGGGATTGGCGTCCTTGGTGAGAAACGCATAGAGCGGAGCCTGATCGTCGCCCTTCACGGAGATCTTGCCGTAAACGGGAAACGTGACGCTGTACTTCGTCTGGCAGAAGGTCTTGATCTCTTCGTTCGTGCCGGGTTCCTGGCCGCCGAAATTATTGGCGGGGAAGCCGAGGATGACGAATCCCTGGTCCTTGTATTTTTCGTAGGTGGCTTCCAGGCCGGAGTACTGCGGCGTGAAGCCGCAGCGGCTGGCGACGTTGACCATGAGAATGACTTTGCCTTTGTAATTCGCGAGCGGGGCGGGCGTGCCGTCGAGGAGCGGGAGCGTGAAGTCGTAGATGCTCGATGCCGCGTAAGACGTCATGCTGGCCATGAGAATCAGTGCCCCCAAGAGAGAATAGCCGAGAACTCCCGCCTTCCGCGATTTTTTCATTTGTTTGCTCCCGAAGGTGTGGCTGAGAGAGGGTAGGCTCGACCGCGGTACGGAGTCAACGTTTTCGGCGGCTGGCGCATCTGCGAAACTGAGTTGCACCCGGGCCCCGACGCAAGCTTGCGGTTGCGATAGAATGCTGGCATAGCAAATGGAAGACCGGTTTTACCGCGCGACGATGAAAATTGGCGGCGGGACGCTGCTCGGGCGCCTCGCGTTCGCCTTTCTGGTGATTTGCTCGATCGCATTCGGCGCCGCGGTGGGGCTGCTTTTCGTTTACAGCAGCGACCTGCCGGAAATTCACGCGCTCGAAAATTACCGCCCGATCACCGAAACCGAACTCTACGCGGACGACGGCACGCCCATTGGCAGCTTCGCGCTGCAGCGCCGGATTCTGGTGACGTACAACCAGATTCCAAAGGTGCTGAAGGCGGCGATCCTCACCACCGAAGACCAGCATTTCGAGGAGCACTGGGGCGTCGATTTCCCGCGCGTCCTGCAGGCCGCCTGGCACGATCTTCGCGGGCGGCATCTGGAAGGCGCGAGCACGCTCACCATGCAGCTGGCGGGCGGGCTCTTCCTGAACCGCTCGGATCGCAGCCTCCATCGGAAAATCCAGGAGACGATTCTCGCGCTGGAGATCGAGCGGCACTACACCAAAGACCAGATCTTCACGATGTACTGCAACCAGATTTATCTCGGCGCCGGCAATTACGGCTTCGAGGCGGCCTCCGAGTATTACTTCAGCAAGCCGGTGGAGCAGGTGACGCTGGCCGAGGCGGCGACGCTGGCGGCGATCATTCGCGGCCCGATCTACGCGCCGATCAACCATCCGGATCGCGCCTACGAGCGGCGAAACCTGGTGCTTTCGCTGATGCTGCACGACCGCAAGATCACGCAGGCGCAATATGACGAAGCACGGCACGAGCCGCTGGGGCTGCACATCGAATCGCTGCGCGACGATCTTGCGCCGTATTACGTCGAGGAAATCCGGCAATACCTGGAGCACACGTACGGCACCGAAGCCGTTCACGAGGATGGGCTGCGCGTGTACACCACGCTGAACGTCGCGATGCAGAAGGCGGCCGATCAGGCCGTGCGCGACGGCTTGCACGAGTACGATCGCCGGCACGGCTGGCGCGGTGACCTGCCCAACATCCTGAGCGATCACCTCGGGACGATCGAAAAGTACGACAACGAGGACTGGCACGCGCCCATCGAGAAAGGCGATTACGTCACGGGGCTCGTGACGGAGGTGCGGCCCACGTTTGCCACGATCAAGATCGGGACGTATCGCGCGATGCTCACTCCCGCCGACTTCGCGTGGACGGGGCAGAAGTCGGTGGAGCAACTGCTGAAGGTGGGCGACCTCGTGAATGTCCAGATCAAGGAACTCTCGGGGATCACCGCGGAAGTGCAGCTCGAACAGCAGCCCGTCGCGCAGGCGTCGCTGCTCTGCATCGACAACGCCACGGGCGAAATCAAGGCTCTGGTCGGCGGCTACGACTTCGAGCAATCGAAATTCGACCGCGCCACACAGGCGATGCGGCAGACGGGCAGCTCGTTCAAGGTGTACGTCTACTCGGAGGCGATGTCGCAGGGCATGACGCCGTTCGACACGGTGGTCGACGAGCCCGTGACATACCACAGCGGCGGCCAGGATTATTCGCCCCACAATTACGACGAGAAATTCGAGGGCCGCATCACGTTGCGCCGCGCGCTGGCCGATTCGCGGAACGTGCCCGCGGTGCGGCTGCTCGATAAAGTCGGAATCGAGAACACGATCGACTTGGCCCGCAAATTCGGGCTCACCAGCCCGCTGCCGCCCTACCTGCCGCTCGCGCTCGGCGCGGCCGACCTGACGCTGATGGAGCACACCTCGGCATTCACGGTGTTTCCGGACGACGGCATCCACATCGAGCCGCACTACATCCGGCGCGTGACCTCGTACGACGGTAACGTGCTCGAGGAAGACAAGCCGAACGTGACGGACGTTCTGACGCCGGACGTGGCGCACACGATGACCGCGATGCTGGAAGACGTGGTGCAGTTCGGTACGGGCGTGCGCGCGAAAGAATTGGGGCGGCCGTCTGCCGGAAAGACCGGCACGACGAACGATTTCACCGACGCGTGGTACATGGGATTCACGCCGCAGTTGACTACGGGAGTCTGGGTGGGCAACGACGATCCGCGGATGTCGCTCGGGAAGAAGGAGACCGGCGCGCGCGCCGCGCTGCCGATCTGGCTCGAGTTCATGCAGAAGGCGATGCAGGGCCTGCCGGTCGAGGATTTCCCGAGCGTGGTCCCGCTCGAAAAGCAAGCGGGCGAGCACCTCGAGCAAGTCGATACGCCCGATACGGCTCCGCCAGCGGATGCCGCCGAGCAGGGGCTGACTCAGACGAAGGCCGCTGCGCCGCCAGCGGCCGCGCCGACGAAGACCACGGAAGCGCCGCCTGCACCCGCGCCTGCGCTCGTGGCATCGCCCTCGCACGCGGACCCTTCACCGGGCGCCCACTAGGCGAACCGTGTTGTCAACGGAAGGGATCCCATCCGCCGGGCCGAAGCGCTTCCGCGCGTCCCTCAGAATCCACCAGCAGGATTCGCCTGCCTGATTCGATTTCGCCGATTGCCGTGATGTCGCGAAATTCGGTCGCTGATTCGAGGCGCTTGGCCATGCGTCGCGGGACGGTGAAGAGCAACTCGTAGTCGTCGCCGCCGTGGAGCGCCATCCGCAGCGGGTCGAGCCGCAGCTTACGGGCAAGCTTTGAGTAGCCGGCGGGGATTCGCACGAGCGGGATGCGCGAAGCCCAGACGCGCGCGCCCACTCCGCTTACGGCGCAGAGGCGGCCCAGGTCGGTCGAGAGGCCGTCCGAGACGTCGATCATCGAAGAGACCACTCGGTGCGCGGCAAGCCATTGGCCGAGCTTCAAGCGAATCTGCGGATAGAGGTGCTGCCTCAGTAGCCGGCTTTCTCGGCGACAGAGGTCTTTCACGCCCTTCGCCGGAGAATTCCGGATCAGCTCCAAGCCAAGCTGGGCGCAGCCAAGTTTACCTGTAACGCAGATTAGGTCGCCGGGGCGCGCGCCCGATCGCGTGATCGCGCGGCCGGGAGCCACTTCGCCCATGACGGTGATGCTGATCGCCACGGACGCAGATCGCGTGGTATCGCCTCCGATCAGGACGACTCCGAGCTCCTTCGCGGCCCGCCGCATCCCGCGGAGAAAGCCTGCAAGCCACTCATCCGTAAGCTGTTGTGGAATCGCCAGGGTCAGCAGGAAGAATCGCGCAGTGGCGCCCATCGCGGCGATGTCGCTCGTGGCCCGTGACAGCGACTTGTAGCCGACCGAGTCGGCGGGGTGGCGGTCAGCGAGAAAATGGGTGCCTTCGAGAAAACCGTCACAGGTTACGACCCAGTCGGCGTTCCGCCCGGGCGCGACCACAGCCGCATCGTCGCCGATTCCCAAGCGCACGGCTGCACCGCGCGAGTCCCGTAGCTTTTGGAGGCCGGCTGCGGATGGCACGCCGAGGGCTAACTTATTGATTAGCTGGTCTTCCCGGCCCATTACTGGTCCTCAGTACAGTTGTTGGTGCTGCGGCGCGTACGGTAAACTCTTTGTACCCGGCTATTGGATCGATTATAGGGCTTGGCCAGTATAGCTTGGGCCCCTACGTGAAATGGAAGATTAGGGGTTGACGGTGGAGAGTCTGGTAATTACAATGCCCCGGGTTTCGAACCAGGGCTCTCGGTTCAAACTCCAGAGTAGGGTTGTTCGCGGGAACCAGTGAACCGCCATTTCGGGGCAAGCGGTTCAAGCCAGCCGTCGAAAATTAAATCGCCAGGGTAAGACAGACTATGAGGGGTAGGTCTTACACATTTTTTATTGCATCGAGCGCGTCGGGCGGTATGCGACGTGTGTCGGTGCCCTTCTACGTCCTGCACGTACTGACGATTCTGGCCGTCGTGGGCGGCATCACGGTCGCCGCGGCAGTCGGGTCTTACTCGCGAATGCTCTGGAAGGCCACCAGCTACAATTCGCTGCGCCGCGATCAGGACAACCTCAAGCAGCGGTACGTCGCGCTGCAAACCCAGGTAAAAGATACGAACCAGCGCCTCGACTCCCTGCAGTCGCTTGCGGGCGAGGTGGCCATGGCCTACGGCATCACGCGCTTCCGGCAGAGCGCCTTCGGCCTGACGGATAGTGACGGCGCGAGCCCGGAAGCCACGGAAGTCGCCTTCCAGCAGTCGGTCGACGAATTCAGCTACCTAGAAAAGAATGCTGCGGTGGTCAGCACGCTCGGCGTGCAACAACGGATGCTGCCTTCCGATCAACTGAGTGCGCTGGGAATCGTGCCTTCGCTCTGGCCCGTCGTCGGGCAGATTACGGGACACTTCGGCGAGCGTCTTGACCCGTTCAGCGGTGAGGGTGCGTTCCATTCGGGGCTCGATATTGCCTCGCACTACGGCGATGAGATTCGCGCCACGGCGGACGGCGACGTGACCCAGGCCGGGCTGTGCGCCGGATATGGCCGGCTCGTCGTGATCGACCACGGCTTCGGCGTGAGCACCTGGTACGGACATCTTTCGGGATTCAACGTTCAGGTAGGTATGCATGTGAAGCGCGGCGACGTGATCGGCTATGAAGGCAACAGTGGCCGCTCGACGGGACCGCACCTGCACTACGAAGTTCGCATCAACAACACGCCGGTCGACCCGTGGCGCTTCCTCAAGAATGTTTCGCCCTCGGCAACGGTGGAAGCCTCGGCCGCCGCGCCTTCCAGCACCGGCGACTAGTTTTCCCGCCTTTTCAGCTATCCCGCTCCATCGCAATGAAATTGCAATGGCCGCGCTTGTCGGATAGAGTTTTATCTCGCCCCGGCTCGCTGAGCCTGTGAAGGATAGCCAACCCCTCCACGATTCATGATCTTCAACGGCTGGGATTACTACGTTCTCTTCCTCGTTCCAAGCGCGGTCCTATTTCGCCTGGCGAGCGTACGCGTCCGGCCGTGGGTGATCTTCTCGAGCGGCTGCCTCTTCTTCCTTTACTTCTCATACACACAGCTGGGCGGGATTGCGGGCGCCGCTTGCCTCGGAATATTCCTCTGGGAATCGCTGGTCAGCCGGTTCTATAAGCCCGCTTCGTGGCTTTGTTGGGCCGGCGTCACTTTGGCGGTCGCGTTTCTGGTCGTCTTCAAATACCGGAATTTCCTGACGGGACTCGCGTGGCCCGATCCGGCGCGCGATCCGCTCTACTGGAAAAACGCGTTTCTGCCGCTGGGGATTTCGTTTTTCACATTCGAGTTCGCTCATTACGCGATGGACCGCTACCGCGGCAAGGCCGAGAAGGGATCGGCCGGCGACTACATGGCGTTCATTTTATTTTTCCCGACGATGGTGGCCGGACCGATCAAGCGCTACCAGGATTTCGTCCCCAAGCTGCGCAGCGTTTCGGCCGATTGGGCGCTCGACTGGCAGCGAGGAATCACCCGGATTCTCACCGGGCTCGCCAAGAAATTCGCCGTGGCGGACCTGCTCACCGCCTACACGAATCACCTCAACCAAGCGGACATCGCGCAGGCGCACCGCGCAATTTTGCCTCTGTGGCTCTTCGCGTACGGGATCAAGATCTACGCCGATTTTTCCGCCTACTCGGACATCGCCATCGGTTCGGCGCGCCTCTTCGGCATCCGCGTGCCCGAGAATTTCGACTGGCCCTACCTGCGAACGAACATCGCCGACTTCTGGCGGCACTGGCACATGTCGCTCACGCAATGGCTGATCGACTACATCTACATCCCGCTCGGCGGCTCGCGCGTCCGGGGCGAACGCGTCTACGCGAACATTTTGGTGACGATGCTGATCAGCGGCATCTGGCACGGCGCCGGGATCCATTTTGTCGTTTGGGGATTGCTCCACGGCGTGCTGCTGGCGATCCGGCGAGCCTGGCGGCGCGTTCGCCCCATGCCGGCCGCGCCCTCGCCGTGGTCGCTCGCTGGATCGTGGGCTCTTACTTTTGTCGCGGTGAATCTGGCCTGGGCTTTCTTCTGCATGGACGTGAACACGGCGCTTTTCTTTTTCCGGAGGCTGCTCTTTGGATAACGCGGAAACGAACGTGACGATTCTCGAGTGGTTCAAACAGGCGATCGAATACCTGGGGGGAGAAGTCGATGAGCCTCCCGCCGGATTTCCGATTTCGCTTGGCGATTGGGCTTTTTGGGCGATTTGGTGGGGCGTGCTGGCACTCGTGATTTTCGTTTTTTCGGGACAGAGCTCGAAGTTTATCTACATCGACTTTTGAGGATTGATTGCCAAATGGCTGACGCGGTTCCGACAAACGTCTCGAGGCGGCACGTTTTGCTGGCGCTGGCCGGCTTGCTTTTGCTGTTGGCAATGCTGAACGCCTGGGTGGCGAGAAACGCGGGCGACACTGTGCCGCGGCAACTGATGGCGCGCGTCCGCGAATCGCCCGATATCGGCGTGCTGGCCTTGGGCAACTCGCTCGTCGGGGTCGGATTCGAGGAATCCGCCTTTGACGATGGCATCGGACTCGGCGCGCGGCAGGGAATGATCAACCTCGGCCTCGGCGATTCGACGCCCGTCGAGCACCTGATGCTGCTCCGCTACGCGTTGCACAACGGCGAGCACCCGCGGCTGCTGATCTACGGCTTCTATGATTTCCAGCTGACGCATCCGGCTGAATTCGCGACGAGCGATCTTGTCGGAAACCGCGCGATGCTCTACTACCTTGAGCCCGAGTACGCACGGCAGTTCTATCATTTGTCGCTGCACGACCGCTTCGAGTTCGAGATCATGCGGCATTTCCCGTTGTTCGTAGACCGGACGGTGACCTGGGAACGCGTGGAGCTTTTCCGGCGTCAGCTCGCCCAGCAGGGCATGCCGCCGGAAAAGACGAACGCGATGGGGCGCGCCAACGACTTCTCGCTCCTCGAATATCCGAGCACTCCGGCGTTTATCGAAGAGTGCGGGCGGGCGAGCCGCCGGGACCTGATCCCTTCGGTGCACGCGATTATCGAGCAGGGCCGCGAGGCGGGCATGAAAGTGCTGTTCATCGAGATGCCGCTGCCGCCGGCGCACGTGCGGTCCTTCTACGATACTGCGGCATGGGGAGCTTACCGCTCGCACGTGCAGGGCATGCTCGCCGCTGAGGGCGCGCAGTTCCTCGACGCGAGCCACATGATGCCGCAGGAATCGATGTTCGCCGATCCGCTGCACATGACGTACGAAGCTTCGAAGGATTTCAGCCGGCGCGTAGGCGAGTCGTTGCGAGTCGATCGGCAGCTTTCGTTATTGCGCTGAGGGGATCTGCGTTGCCTCAGGCTGTGGCGCGGGAGCGTTGTCCGAGTGCGGATTCGCCACGGCCTGTGCCGCAGCGCTTTCCTCGGAAAGCGCCCGCGCCGGCACCACGACGCCCTCGCGCGGCGGAAAGATACGGTCTCGCAGGCGCAAGATCGGGTACTCGACGACCTTGGACATCGTGATTCCAATCGCCAGGCTCCCCAGCATGTAGATTGCGAATCGCTCGTCGGCGTTGAACGAGACGTGCAAAGCCCGCTTGAGCAAACCAGGAGACCACGCGCCCGTGGGGCCATGCCACAGGTAGATCGAATACGAGTACATTCCGATCGCACCGAGCGCCGTTCCGGCAGCGCCCGCGAGCAGCGCGACTTTTCCCCGCAG
Organism: Vulcanimicrobiaceae bacterium; assembly: GCA_035504455.1. Lineage (GTDB taxonomy): Bacteria > Acidobacteriota > Terriglobia > Acidiferrales > UBA7541 > Palsa-295. The sequence continues at coordinate 9,793 of DATJRU010000028.1, read as the reverse complement.
GATTCCCTCGACGTACAGGCTCAGCAGCAGAATGCCTCCGAAGGCCAGGTAGACGCAGGTGAATCCGAAGATCGCGAAGAACCGGCTGTCGCGAGCAAATACAAACGCGGTTGAGAGCAACCCCGCGGACGATGCAGCAATGGCCGCGCGATTCCAGGCGGGCGCCGTCAAACGGACCAGCACCTGCGGACGAAAGTGATGGAGATATCCGAGTGCAGCACGCCGAAAAAGAGGGCGTCGATCCGTGCGTGCGTGGCCACGTACGTCATGTGATAGTCCGGCGTGCCGAAACAGACGGAAATGGCGCGCAGGGCGGCGCACGACACCGCGACCACTGCGAAAATGGCGGGCAGAGTGCCGAAAGGATCGTTTCGCTTCGAAAACCTCTTTGTCAGGAAGAGCAGCAGTATCGGCAAGAGGATGTAGAAATGCTCCTCGACGGCCAGGGACCACGTGTGGTCCCAGACTCCCGGCCAGTAGTTCTGCACGAACAGAATCTCAGCGAGATAACGGCCTTTCGAAGCGACCGAGTGAAGGACGACGTCCGAGATGATAAAGGTCAAACCAAGATACAGGTAGAAAGCCGGGTAAATCTTCAGGCCGCGGCGAACGAAAAATCGCTTGAAGCTGATCGAGCCGTAGCGTTTGTACTCGCTGAAGAGGAGGCCGGAAATTAGAAACCCGCTCAGGACGAAGAACAGATCCACGCCGATCCATAGGTTGCGGGTGACTGGCGACCACATATAACTGTGACACAACATCACGAGCAAAACCGCGATGCAGCGTAGAACGTCGAGGCGTTTGTTCCTCATGTATCCGAGACGAGCGTAAACCCACTGAATGATTGCAGCAACATGGGAATCACCCGGTTGATCGTTCGCCCCGCGGCAGCGTTCGAGTACGAGGCGAACCAGCCGTTCGTCGAACGCTGGGCAGCAGCGGTTCGGAAAGGTGCGCTACTGCGATGACTGAAGCTGCGTTGCAACCGCAGTCGAGGGAGAAGACTCCGCCGGGCGGGCAGGCTTGGTGCGAACCCAGAAAGCGCCAATTGTCAGGAGCAAGCTCGGCAGCAGAAAGCGCAAGCCGTCCCGGAGCAGAGCCGCCGGCCCTGCTTCGACCGGGGGGCCGATGCCGCAGCCGCAGTCGATCTTCAGGCCTTTGTGGTACGCGTAGCTGATCGCGATCATGAATCCAACGAACACAAGCGTGGCAAGAAGTCCCGAAAAGCGCTGTGCGATGCCTGAAACCAGCCACAGCCCGAGAAAGACCTCAAAGAACGGCAAGACATGAGCGACCCAGTTTGCCGCCGACGGCGACAGAATCTGATAGGACTCCACCTGAATCGCGAACATCGAAATCGAGATTTTCATCGAGCGCCAGGACCACGCGAATCCGGGCAGAGGCTTGAGCTTTCCATACGCTGCGGCCAGAAAAATCGACCCGACGATAATGCCGCCGAAAATTAGCAGAACGCGAACCAGGCTGCGCCGTTTTCGCGGATCGCGCACGCAGAAGGTCGCGACGAGCCCCGCGAGAACGAACCAGTAGCCGTTCTCGGCAATGAAGGTTAGTATCGCGTTCAGTTTTTCCATCGGACGCCGCCAAACCCGCTACTGGCTCAGAAGCGAATCGAAAAACTGCTTGAGAATCGGCCAGGAGACAAACCCGCTCGCGGGCGGCAGGTGCTGTCCCTTGTAGGAGATCATGTACGTCGGCGTTGCCTGGACGGGAATCCGCATCCCGACCGCGCGGTCCTCCTCGATGTACGCGTCGAAGGGGCAGGCGTGAGTCCCGCCGCTGCCAGCCGGCACCGGCACCATGCAGGCGCCCTCCATCTCTTTCTGCACGCGCTTGAACTCGGCGCCGGACATCGATGCCGAGACGTACTTCGCGATGTTGCCGTCCGCGCCCCAGGAGTCTTGGTTATCGTAAAGGGCTGCCTCGACGCTCGCGAACTCGCCGACGCGCGCGGCCGCGTTCGCCCAGCGGGCCGCCTCGTAGCTGTACTTGTGCATCGGCAAGGGGAAATCGTGGTGAACGAGGTAAACCTTTCCGGCAGCCACGTAATCGTTGATCATCGGGCGCAGCGTATTCTCGTAAAGATTGCGGCACGACGGGCACTGGTAATCGGTGAAGACGTCCAAGGTGATCGGCGCGTCCTTCGAGCCATAGGATTTGACCGGCGCCCCGGCGGGCTCTACCGCCCGAGCAGCCTTCGCGGCTGCTTTGCGGTTCGCGGTCGCGGAAGGCGAAAGGACGCCCAGCCCCACCGCGAGGCCAAAGAGAGCCAGCAGCAGCGGCCAGCGCAAGCCGCCCTTCCATAAGTTCTTCGCAAACGAAGAGTTCAGACAAGAATTCAACGCGAGCCTCCCCCCAAGTTACGACCCCGATCGCGGGTATTGTAACGCGAAACGGCTCATAGAGTTTGCGCATCGGCGCGAAAGTGGCGCATCCGACAAACCTCATTGAGCTTCTAAGGGTAGGATGCGCATCAGAGGGACGAGGGTTTGCAGGTGCCGGCGGCAAGCTCAGGCGGCATTGGGTTTTATGGCTAGAAGCTGGAAGCATGGTAAAGCTAATCTATACAGCAGAATACGGACGCATAAGAAACTTGACAATAAGACACTCAACGCGTATCATGGCCTTCGGCGGCCCAGATTCCCGGAGAAGCTGAGCCAGCCTGAAGCGAACAGGAGCGGATTTCATGAGCAAGATTATCGGTATTGACCTGGGCACGACCAACTCGGTGGTGGCCGTGATGCAGGGCGGCGAACCCGTTGTGATTCCCAACCAGGAGGGCGCGCGAACGACGCCTTCGGTTGTGGCGATCACCAAGAGCGGGGAGCGTCTGGTGGGCCAGGTGGCCAAGCGGCAGGCCATCACGAACCCTGAGAACACTGTGTATTCCATCAAGCGATTCATGGGGCGTCGCTACGACGAAGTCGGCGAGGAAGCCAAGCGCGTGCCCTACAAAGTGGCGAAAGGGCCGCACGATGACGCGCGCGTCGAGATTCAGGGCAAGGTGTACAGCCCGCCCGAGATCTCCGCGATGATTCTTCAGAAGCTGAAGACAGCGGCTGAAGACTTCCTCAGCGAAAAGGTGACCAAGGCCGTGATCACCGTCCCGGCGTATTTCAACGACAGCCAGCGGCAAGCCACCAAGCAGGCCGGCGAAATCGCGGGGCTCGAAGTGCTGCGCATCATTAACGAGCCGACGGCCGCCGCGCTCGCGTACGGCCTCGATAAGAAGAAGGACGAAACGATCGCCGTGTACGACTTGGGCGGCGGCACGTTCGATATCTCGATCCTCGAGGTCGGCGAAGGCGTCGTCGAAGTGAAGTCGACGAACGGCGACACGCACCTCGGCGGCGACGATATCGACCAGCGCGTCGTCGACTGGATGGTTGCGGAATTCAAGCGCGATCAGGGCATCGACGTCAGCAAGGACAAGATGGCGATTCAGCGCCTGAAAGAAGCCGCTGAAAAAGCCAAGATCGAGCTTTCGCAGGTGCAGGAGACGGAAATCAATCTGCCGTTCCTTACGGCGGACTCTTCCGGGCCGAAGCACATGCAGCTCAAGCTGACCCGCGCGAAGCTCGAGCAGCTCATGGAAGACTTGCTGCAACGCACCGTGGAACCGGTGAAGCGGGCTTTGAGCGATGCCCAGCTCACGCCGGACAAGATCGACGAAGTGGTGCTGGTCGGTGGTTCGACCCGCATTCCGCGCGTGGTCGACATCGTGAAGAACCTCTTCAACGGCAAGGAGCCTCACAAGGGCGTCAATCCGGATGAAGTGGTCGCGGTCGGCGCGGCGATTCAGGGCGGCGTGCTGGGCGGCGAAGTGAAGGACATCCTGCTGCTCGACGTGACCCCGCTTTCGCTGCGCGTCGAAACGCTGGGCGGCGTGATGACCACGCTGATCCCGCGGAACACCACGATCCCGACGCGCAAGTCGGAAACGTTCTCGACGGCGGCGGACAATCAGACCTCCGTCGAGATCCACGTGCTGCAGGGCGAACGCCCCGTGGCCAGTGGCAACCGCTCGCTCGGCAAATTCCACCTGATGGGGATTCCGCCGGCGCCGCGCGGCATGCCGCAAGTCGAGGTGACCTTCGACATCGACGCGAACGGCATCCTCAACGTCTCCGCGAAGGACATGGCGACGAACAAGGAGCAGAAGATCACCATCACCGCGTCCACCGGCCTCAGCAAGGACGAAGCCGAGCGCATGAAGAAGGAAGCGGAGTCGCACGCAACCGAGGACAAGGACCGGCTGGCGGAAGTCGAGGCCCGCAACCGGCTCGACAACCTGGTCTACCAGACCGAGAAGCTGGTGAAGGAAAACCGCGAGAAGCTCTCCGAAGCGGACGTGAAAGCGGCTGAAGAGGCGGTCGAAGAAGGCAAGCGCGCGGTCAACGAAGGCGGCCTCGATAAGCTCAATGCAGCCGTCGACAACCTCACCAAAGCGTCGCATCGCATCGCCGAGTCGATGTACAAGGCGCAGAGCGCCGCGGGATCGCAGCCTGGCGGTGCAGGACCGGCCGGCAATGGCGGTCCGGAAGCGGGCGGCGCGGGACAGAGCCACGGGCACGGGCAAGGCGATGTGGTCGACGCCGAGTTCGTCGACGTGGATGAATCGAAGAAGCCGAACTGACGAGAGCGCCAAAGCGTTCGCGTCATCCTGAGCGAAGCGAAGGTCTCTCTTCGGCGTCGGTTGCATAGGTAAGGTGGCGGGGGCGGACTTCCAGTCCGCCCCTGCAAATACCTTTCTCGGATCACAATGGCAAGCACAACAAAAACCGATTACTACGAACTGCTGGGAGTTCCTCGCAAAGCTTCGGTAAAGGAAATCCGCGCTGCGTATCGCAAGCTCGCCCGCAAATACCATCCTGACCTGAATCCAGGCGACAAAACCGCCGAAGAAAAGTTCAAGCAGATTCAGGAAGCCTACGAAGTCCTTTCGGACACGAAGAAGCGCCAGGCCTACGATCAGTTCGGCTTCAACGTGCCCGGTCCCGGCGGGATTCCGCCCACGGGCGCGGGATACGGCGGCGCTTCGCCCGAGGACATTCACTTCGATTTCGGCGGGTTCGATTTCGGCGCAGGCGCGCAGGGGAACGCGGGCGGGTCGAGCTTCCGCGATCTCTTCAGCCAGTTTTTCCGAGGCGCCACCGCGGCGCAGGCCGGCCACGATGGCAGCGCCGAGCCGGGCAGCGACCTCGAATTCCAGATCGACATCAGCTTTGCCGAGGCCATGCACGGAGCGGTGAAGAAAATCAGTTTCACGCGGCTCGACGTCTGCCCGGTGTGCCACGGCGCGGGCTTCGCCGGCGAAGAGAAAACCTGCCCCACGTGCAGCGGCACCGGCCAAGTGACGCAGGTGAGCGGCAAGATGCGTTTCCAGATCACCTGCTCGCGTTGCGGCGGCCGTGGAAAACTACGCACGATGTGCCGGAATTGCGGCGGCGAGGGGCGCGTGCAGAAAATGGAAACGATCGACGTGCGCATTCCGCCCGGCGCCAAGACCGGCTCGCGCGTGCGCGTGGCGAGCTACGGCAACGCCGGGATGCACGGCGCGCCCCCGGGCGACATGTACATCATCATCAACGTCGAGCCGCACCCGTTCTTCGAGCGGCGCGGCGACGATCTCTATACCGTGATTCCGGTGACGGTGCCCGAGGCGTCGCTCGGCGCGAAGGTGGAAGTTCCCACGATCGACGGCCGCGCCCAGGTGCGCATTCCGCCCGGCACCAACAGCGGCAAGAAACTGCGCCTGCGCGAAAAGGGCGCTCCCTCGGCGGGACATCCCGGCAAGCGCGGCGACCAGATCGTCGAAGTCCAGATCGTCGTGCCCAAGCCCGAAGACGAGCGCGTGCGCAATCTTTTGAAAGAGCTTGGCAAGCTTGAGCCCGAAGACCCGCGCGGCGAGATTTTCGCGCGCGCCACCGTCGGCGGCGAAGCGAAGTAGGAGAACACCCATGGCGATGCGTCCGAGAAAAAGGGCCAAAGCCGGCTACATGATCAGCGCGGTCGCGGAGCTCTATCACCTGCACCCCCAGACGCTGCGCCTCTACGAGCGCGTGGGGCTGCTGAAGCCGTCGCGCTCGCAGGGCAATACGCGCCTTTACACGGACGAGGACCTCGAGCGCCTCGAGGTGATCCTGAATCTCACGCGCGAACTCGGCGTGAATCTCGCCGGCATCGAAATCATTCTCAACATGCGGGACAAAATGGCCGAGATGCAGCTCCACATGGAGGAGTTCATTCGCTACGTCCGCAGCGAAGTGGCGCGCGATTTCGTAGCGTCGCGCCAGCAGCAGCCGCCCCCGCGCAACGCCATAGTTCGCGCCGCACCGCGCCACACGATCCGCGTAATCAAGTAGCACGGCCTAGCCTTAGGTTTAAATGTAGCGCCGTGGTTTCAGCCCGGCATCTTCGCCTCGATACACCGGACGATTCGTGCTCCGGCGTCGGGGTTCGCGCCGTCCCCTCGCCAAATTCCACAGCGCGCCGGAATTTCACAGCGCGGGTGCGCTTGCGCGCCGCGCGCCCGCCGCTTATTCTTCATCCATGGCGCGACCGGATTGTCCCATCTGCCAGGGCAGCGGCTGGAAAGTCGTCGAACGCAACACGGAAGGCGCGCAGGCGCTCGCCGCGGCGGAATCTTCGCGTTCTGGCACGGCGGCCGGCGAACCGAAAATGGTCTGGGCCGTGCCCTGCGACTGTACCGCGGCAAACAAGGCCGAGCGCGTGCTGGCCAAGGCGCGGGTCCCCGACCGCTATCGCCACTGCGATTTCGAGAGCTTCGAGGCTGACAATGAAATCGAGGGCGCCACACGTGAGCAACTTGCTGCCTGGAACCGCAGCCTGGCGCAGGCCAAGCTGCTCGTCGAGCGCTTCGCGAGCGAATTCCCGGTCGGCGCGGAACACGGCCTGCTGCTGATGGGTCCCTGCGGCGCCGGCAAGACGCACCTCTCCGTCGCGGCGCTCAAGGAAATCGTGCAACGCGGGCACAGCGGCCTTTTCTACGACTACCGCGAGCTGCTAAAGGAAATTCAGGACAGCTACAATGCGGAAAGCCAGTCGACCGAGATGAGCGTCCTCGAGCCCGTGCTGAAAGTCGAAATTCTCGTGCTCGACGACGTCGGTTCGAGTAAGCCTTCTCCGTGGGCGCTCGAAACCGTCGGTCACATCCTGAATACGCGCTATAACGAAAAGCGCGTCACAATCCTCACCACGAATTTCCTGGATGCCGACGCCGCCACCGCGCCTGCGCCCGCCGCCCGGGTCGCCGGAATGCGCGCGCCGACATACGAGGACACGCTCACCGACCGCGTCGGCAAGCGCATCCGTTCGCGCCTCTACGAAATGTGCCGCACCATCGAAATTTCCGCGCCCGATTACCGCAAGGAAATTCGCAACATCAGCCGCTTCCGCGCGTAGCCGCCGGCCTGCCCGCCGCTAATCGCATAGGGATGGCGGTCTCACTCGTCTAGAAACGCAGCGGCTATGCGGTTTGCTTCCTGTCACTTACGCAGCTAGAATGGCCGCTGAAATTCTCCGACCTCCGCGGCCTGCGGGAGAGAAATCCCATGGCCCGCGAGGCGATACCCCGCACGTTCGGGGTTGAGGGTTCGGACGGAAACGTTCGGGCCTCCCATGTTTGGAAAGGGGAATGCCGGGCCGCTTACGTGCCGTCCGGCGATGCCGCCCAAGTCCAACATGGATTTGGGCGTTTTTGTTTATGGCTCCAAATCGGGGCCGGGGACATCGAATCTGCGATGCGCTTGACCGACAAATTCGGCCGCCAGATCACCGACCTGCGGATCTCGGTGACGGACCGCTGCAACTTCCGCTGCGTCTATTGCCGCTCGGCCAATCCCGAGAACCACATGCCGTCCGCGAGTCTGCTCGCCTGGGACGAGTACATCCGCCTGGCGCGGATCATGGTCCCCATGGGCATCCGAAAGGTGCGGGTGACCGGGGGCGAGCCGCTGGTGCGCGCGGGCGTCGAGGATTTTGTGGCGCAGCTCAGGGCGGTGGGCGTCGAGGACGTGTCGATGACCACCAACGGCTATCTGCTCGCCGAGCGCTGCGACCGGCTCGTCGCCGCCGGGATGAACCGCATCAACATCAGCCTCGATTCACTGGATCGCGAAAGATTCGAGCGCATCACTCGTACCAAGACCTTCGACGCCGTGGTCGCCGGGATCGACGCGGCGCAGGCTTCAGCGCTGCGCCCTGTGAAGGTGAATGCCGTGCTGGTCCGCGGGATCAACGACGACGAGGTCGAGGCGTTCGCCGAATTCGCCCGCGATCGCGACCTGATCATGCGTTTCATCGAATACATGCCGCTTGATGCGGACCGTTCCTGGACGCGAGATTCTGTCGTGACCGGCGCGGAAGTGCTGCGCCGAATCGCGGCGCGCTGGCCGCTGGTCCCGATCGCGCATGAGCGCAGCGAGACGGCGCGCAAGTACCGCTTCGCCGACGGCCGCGGCGAAATCGGGCTGATCTCGCCCGTGTCGCAGCCTTTCTGCGGCCACTGCTCGCGCATCCGCATGACCGCCGACGGCAAGCTGCGCACCTGCCTCTTCAGCAAGGAAGACCACGACCTCAAGCCGCTGCTGCGCGGCGGAGCCACCGACCGCGAAATCGCCGGCGAGATTCTCTCCATCGTGGCCGAAAAAGAGAAGGGCCACCGCATCAACGAGCCCGATTTTACCCCGCCCTCGCGTACAATGGTGTCCATCGGCGGCTGAGCTACCCCTGGTAGCGCCGCCGCGCCTTGCAATGCCCAAGCCCCGACGTCCGTTGTAGGGGCGCTGCTTGATGCGCCCGATTTGGCTTGGAGTTTATTGTTGTCCCGGAGCTGCCCTACTTGTCCGACGAAGAATCCAAACTATTTTCCCTTGCCGAAGCAGAGCGCCTGCGCGTCCAGCTCGAGCCCGTGCTGATCGAAGCGATCGAGGCGCGCCGCAAATTCGGCGAGTTCGACGACCTGCTCTCTGAGATCGCGGAGCGCATCCAGCGAACCGGCGGCATGCTCGTCGAATTCGACAAGACGTCGCGCCTGCGCAGCGAACGAAATCGCCTCGAGTCGGCCATCCGCGATGCCCTCGAAAAAATTCACGCCACGGGCTGCATCGTCAAGGACCTTGACGTCGGGCTGCTCGATTTCCCGTCGCGCATCGACGGCGAGGAAGTCTATCTTTGCTGGCGCCTCGGCGAGGATCGCATCCGCTTCTACCACCGCCAGGACGAAGGTTTTTCAGGCCGCAAGCCCATCGACCCGCGCGACGCCGACTACCGCAACCCCATTCAATAAGCGTTTCAGCGCTCGCTTGACACGCGGCGGTCCGCGCGGCAGAGTATTTGATCGGGATTGTAGCGCGAGAAAAACTAGGGAGCCGAGGGAAATCATGGCCGCCGAAACCGCAGCCGCACCGATTCACTCAACAGACGCCGCTTGGAAAGCCATCGAGGGCGCCTACGACCTGCAGGTGCACGTTGCGCCGGACGTGATCGCGCGCCGCATCGACGACCTCGATCTCGCCAAGGAATTTCTTTCGCACAAGCTGAAGGGATTCGTGCTGAAATCTCACTACGCCCCCACGTATGAGCGCGCGAAAGTCGTCACCAAAGCCGTCCCCGGCATCCAGGCCTTCGGCGCGATCACGCTCAATCACAGCGTCGGCGGCCTCAATCCCGTGGCGCTCGAAATTGCGGGCCGCTCCGGCAATAAAATCGTCTGGATGCCCACCGTCGACGCCGCCAACGAAACCGCCGGCCG
>DATJRU010000027.1:0-2455 GCA_035504455.1 Vulcanimicrobiaceae bacterium | reverse complement strand
CATGAAGATACGTCGCGCGCCGAGACGGCCATCGACGGCCTGCCGCTCGGGTTGATCGCCGGCACGCAATATTCGCAGACGGCGGTGCGCCTCGGCGAAGGCGATCGCTTGCTTCTCTACACCGACGGCGTTTCCGAATGCCGAGATCAGGCGGGAAACGAGTTAGGCTACGAGGGCCTTCTCGACATGGTGCGAAGCCTGCCGCATGGCGATTGCGCCACGATGGGGACAGCACTGCTCTCATCGATTGAGTCTTACGCCGCATCCCCGTTTGATGATTTGACGGTTTTGCTCTTCAGCGCCTGATTGGTCCTCGATGAGCACTCATAATTCAGCTACCTGGGCCTTAGTAATTTGCTTCCTTTGTTTGGCAACCACAGCTTTCGCCCAGCGGCCCCGCGACGCCGCTACTCTGTTCGAGCAATTGCAGCATGCCGAATCGACAGACGCAGCCGCGGACGCTCTTCTGGCGAGCGCCGACGCAAACGCCGCGACTAGACGCTTCCTGGCAAAGAAACTCCCGGACACGATCGACACTGGCTGGAAGGGCTGTTATCCGCAATGGAGAAACGCCGTTCGTCTGGCAGGCAACTTACGCATAGCGGGAGCCGCCCCGGCTTTGGCGAAGTGGATCAGCTTGGATGATGTCGGCGAGACTTCCGCTGGCGCGTATCAACGGCTGGAGACCAATCCCGCGGGTAAGGCTCTGTCGCAAATCGGGGATCCCGCAATCCCAGTGTTAGTGAATATTCTGCACAACGGGACCGCTCACGAACGTCAGAATGTGTACCTCGTTCTTTATGCGATCGGATCGCCGCTTGCGAAGTCCACCATTCGCCGCGAGTCTGTCCATGAAACGGACCCCTGGCTCCGGGCGTTCGCGAAGAGGATCGCCGCGAGCGAATCTTCCGGCGCGCAGCCCTGAAATCGTAGCCGAAAGCACAACATCGGCAGTCCGCGACATTCTTCTATGTCAAAGATTGACATAGCTCGAATTTCTGCGCTAGGCTCACTGCAGCGCTGCGGGAGAGCGCCGTGCCATGGATCAGATGAACGTATCCATCACGGATGAGCTGGCTAGCTACGTCCGCAAGAAAGTGAGGAGCGGCCGGTACAACAACGCGAGCGAAGTCGTTCGAGAAGCGCTTCGACGGATGGAAGAAGATGAGGCGCGGGCTGTGCGGCTGGCAAAACCCTCCGCCGAGGATATTCTCGCAGACCTTACCGGGCAGCAGATCGATGGCATTCGCCGCCGGGTGGTCGACGGGATCGAATCGATCGAGGATGGCCGATTCCAGGAACATCACGGTCGCGAAGGCCTCAGGGAACTCGCAGACACCGTGAAAGGCAGAGGACGCAAACTGCTGGCCCGCCGCACCGCGGGAAAGTAATGGCGTCGTACCGGGTTTCGGAAGACGCCGAGCGAGACCTCGAAGAGATTTTCCTCTATTGGGCCGAGCGGGTCAGCTTGGCCACGGCCGACCGTCTGATCGAAGCCATCGTCAATCGATTTTGGCTGCTGGGCGAGTATCCCGATTCGGGACGACCCTCGGATGAGATCGCGCCCGGTGTGAAATGCTTTCCTGCCGGGAAATACCTCATTTACTATCGCGCGGCGCCGAAGGGCGTCGACACCCTCCACGTATTTCATGGCGCGAGAAATCAGAAGCGCGCTTTCAAGAGAAGGCGACGCAATGCCAGGCCAATCTAACCCGGTTTCCCAGTTCACGGCGCGCGGCGCGGGCGCAACAAGTGCACCACGAAGAAGATCAACGCCAGGATCAGACAAACGTGGAGGAGGAAGCCGGCGACGTGGAATGCGACGAACGCCAGGACCCAGATAAAGACGAAAAGCAGCGCCAGACCTAGGAAGATGAATCGCATGCGTGGTTCCCACTTTAATGCTACCACTCAATTGCCGCTGGCCTAGCGCGTGAGCCAGGTGATCAGCGCCGAATACTGCGGATACTGGACGGCCAATTCGGCGCGATTGCCGGCTTCGTAATCCTGGGGGTCGAAGCCCGGCGCCATGGTGGTGCCCATCAGCGCGAATTTTCCGCCGGGGGCGAGGCGCGCGCCCTGCCACGTTCCGCCGGGAACTACGTGCTGGAGCCGCATGCCCGCTGCGATGTCCTGCCCGAGCAGGACTGCTTCGCCCGTGCCGCCGGGCTTGAGTTGCAGCATCTCGACTGGATCGCCGAGATAAAAATGGTAGAGCTCGTCGCCGCGCAGGCGGTGGAGCGCCGAAAACGTGTCGGGCGTGAGCATGTAGTAGATCGCGGTCGAAATGGCTCGTTCGCCGGGATAGGGCCCGGGCAGTGCGCTCGCGGGAACTGCGATCTTCGCGCGATACGTCTCGGAAAAGTAGCCGCCTTCGACGGGCAGCGGCTTCATCTTGAGCAGGTCGCGGATCTGTTCGGCAGTGAGCATGGCGTCGAAGATACGAACGGGCGGC
>DATJRU010000026.1:0-8429 GCA_035504455.1 Vulcanimicrobiaceae bacterium | reverse complement strand
GGGCGTTGTCGCTGGTGTGATAGGCCTGCCAGATCCGCGCGGCGTCGCCTTTCAGGTTCGCCGGCATGACGGGCTCCGGCTCCGGCCTCGCGGTTTCGCGGGCCACGTCGTCGAAGTGATAGTGCGGCGAGGTCCGCACAGGTCCGGATTGCGGCGGCTTCAGCGGCCAATCCTTTTCCCTACGGTCCCGCTCGCGAATGTCGCGCGGCGTGGGCTCCTTGAACCTTCCCTCGATCTTTTCTTTTTCGATCGCGGCGCGAGCGAGCTTTTCTTCCCAGGCGATTTCATGCGCGACGGTGGCGAGATCGGCCCGGCGTGCGGCAAGATTGCTTTCGAGAAACCTCATCCGCGCTTTCTCGACACCGGGAAGCGCCTCGCGGTCGATGCCGCGCATGAATTCCCGGAGGTCCTTGGCCTTCACCCCGTCGATCCGCCGGGCGAGACTATGCACGTCGCCGGCCGGATCGAGGATGCAGAAGTCGCGTTTGTCGCCGCGGACGAGCTGATAGCCGTGCTCGCGCAACCCCGCCACAAAATCCGCCGCATGCGCGCTGTCGCGGAATATCCGCGTCACTTCCCTTTTCACCTCGCGCGGATCGATGCCGCTGCGGAGGCCCCGGAACATTTCATAGGGTTTCGGCGCGCGTTCCGGGCGGGGACCCTCCCGATCGCGGTCATAGGGGCTCGGGCTGCGCTGGAGGCCAAGCTCCTGCGAGATCTCGCGCGAGGCGGCGTGGCAGACTTTGGCGTCGAGCCGGTCCGGCCAGGCCTTCATGGTCTCAAGATCGATCCGCGACCAGATGACATGCCGGTGAACCCGCCCCTCTTTCTCATGCTCATAGACGACGCGCGCCGTCCCTTCCGGAATACCCCGGTGTTTCTCGAAAATCTCGAAGGCGCGCTCCCACTGGTCTTCCGTCAGATGTTCGTGCGCGCAGGGATTGAAATTCGCCTGATAGAAAAAGTTCTGGCAGCGGGTGTGCCGCGCATCCTCCTGCATTTCGAGGAGAGCGTCTTTCAAACTCGTCGCCGCCAGGCCGCGGATTTCCTTCAGTTCGGCGCGGTCGTTCTTTTTGTCGTTCGCAAGATGCCGGGACCAGAACGCGACGCTGCGGCGCGAGGCTCCGTTGACGATCATCTATTCGGCCCTCCTCAGGAGGTCGCGCGCCACGGCGAGGAAGTCACTGACTTCCTTCGCGGCGACGGCGATCTCCTCGTTCCACGGAATCTCGCCGCGATTGGCGAGACGCAACAATTGGTGAATATTGCCGCCGATTCGGCCCACCTGGCCCTTGATCTGGGCCAGAAGCCGCACATCGGCCAAGGGCCGGCGCATAATGCGCGTCTCCGGGCGGTCGATGGCGAGCCAGCGCAGATAGCCGCCGACGCTCATGCCCAGCGCGGCGGCGTCGCTCTCGATCCGGGCGCGCTCGGCCTCGGTCACCCGCGAGTAGACGCGCGGGTGGCGCCGCCGTGTCTCGCTGCCGCTGCTCGTGCTGTGTTCACCGGTCTTCATCGGATACGCCTCGCGCCTCACTGCGGGGGGTCCACGGGGGCGGAGCCCCCTGGCAAGCGTGTTTGCGGACAAGCCGCCGCGGGCGGCGCGGTCCGACAAACACACAGCTTGTAAAACCCCCACCCCGCCCTTTCGCGCTGCAACAGGAATCGACGAATCACCTTCACCGCAAGAATTTTTCCGCGTTCCGGCTGCGGAATGTCGGAACGAAGAATGTGCCGCAACCATGCGCGAGTACGTATTAGCGCAGTACGACGATGGTTTGCGGACGGTAGGGAAAAAAGTGCCGTGTCCGGACAGGCACCATACCCGGCTATTGTCACCGCGTCGGGATGCGGCACGGCGCCAAAGTGCAAGACAATGCGAAGAGACGAATCCGTCGGGTCGTCGGGAAAAAACAGCGCGGGTGAAATTGGTTCTCGCATAGGAAGAAAGGGACAGGACGCGCGAGCGCCCTGCCCCGGTACGGCTCATATGATCTTGAAACCGCCGCAGGTTTTCAGGAAGGCGATAAACTCGCGCACGTCGTCCTCGGTGACGGCGGGAGCCTCCATGCCCGGAGCGCTGACTTCGCCGCCGCCCATGGTTTTCTTAAAGGCTTTGATGAGCTTCAGGGCATTCGCCTGAAGCGCGGTGACGGGCGGTTCCCCGCTGTCTTCGATGTACTGCGCGATTGTGCCGTCCGCCAGCAATGCGTCAAGGCGATTGGCAAGGCGGAGGGCATCGGCGGCGTTCAGGCCGTGGCCTTCGTTGACTTCCCATCCCTTGCACCCTCTGCTTTCGACCGGAGCAAGAGCGCGGCACATGGCGACGAATGGCGGCCAGTACCAGATGTTGCTGCGATAATATTCTCCTTCCGGCGCGGTCGGCCTCTTGCCGTAGATGTCGTATCCCATGACGGTGTCCTTCTGGTTGAATGCCCGCTCGCGGCGGGAATGGAACCAGAAGAAAATCGGCGTGACCGAGGGGCAGGCGGAGAATTTTCCTCTTCCGCCCTCTTGGGTCGAAAAAAGTTCGCGCCTATCGGCGGACTTTTTTTGAGGGCTTGACCGGTCGGAGCTCAAGCGGAGAGCGGTCAAGTCCCCGGAAAGGAAAATTTGTCCGCTTGAGGGCGCGCCGATTTTATTCTGGTTCGCGTTCGGGATTCGTCCTTCGGTGTTTCCGGCGTGCGCGTGTTGCAACATTCCAGAGAAAAAACAGGGCGGGCGCTCCGCGGTATCGGGGAAAATGCGCGGCTCCGGATGCGCGGCTACTCGTTCGGCCTCGTGATAGCTGACAAGAAAAAAGGGCAGGACGTCCTTGCGAGCGCCCTGCCCCGAGAGACGGCAGTTACGCCGCTTCTTCGTCAGGCTGTTCGGACTGCCGTTCGGCGGCGCGAAGCTCCCGAATTTTGGACTCCGTCGCATCTGCCAGCTTACTGAGCAACAGGAGGTCCGCAGAGTTGAACGTCGAAGTGTTCGCCCACTTACCGCCGTCGTCGCGATAACTCCGCTCGAAAGTTGCGCTGTAGAAGACACCCTTCTCGGTCTGTCGACGCCAGATTGCGGACGACAACGGGAACATCTGGATCTTAGCGATTGGTTTCTGTGCGTTTGACATGACATTTCTCCATCGGGTTGAACGGCTGCATAAGCGCAACCGATGCAAAGTCCAAAGCGCATCCCACGAGGCGCGAATGTCCAGAGCGTGCTTGCACGGGATCGCAGGAAATTTGTCTGCGTTTTGGGCAGGGACCCGGAACGCAACAAAATTCCTAGAACCCACCTCTGGACAGGCGCGCCGGATGCGCCAGGATTTGCATCGTGGTTGGTTGCGACTATGCGGCCCTGAAAGGCCGAAGGCAAGGAATGGCAGGCGCGGAAACATACGCGGCGATGCATACAGATTGTGTCCGATGTTCGAGGGGGCGCGAAGGTCGGTCCGAAGAGGCTACTTTCGCGTGGAGGGATAACGATTGAGGGGATAATCGTGGCGCTGCTGCCGCATATGCCGTTCGCAACCAGAGCCGCTTCGAGTTCGCGTCGCCAACAGCTCAGCCGAAGATGATGACTTATTACTGTGTGTGCCCGGTGCGCCATGACGGGATTATGGAGTAAGGAGGCTGCAACGGTTTCGTGAGCGGGTGCAGATTTCTACGGATTTCGCTATGAGCAATGAATGAGAAGGCGGATTCTACCCAAAAAGGGTAGTCGATAAAGATATTGCTGCCGCCGCCAAGTCGTGCAAGTATTGGGAGTTCCTATATTTAAATAAAGGGAAAAGCCTATGACTGCACGAACTATTAAAACTCGCGAACAGATCCTGGACTCAATCGAAAACCTGAGGGAGGACCTGTATTTCAGTTTCGGGGTTCCCAATCCCAAGGGTTCGGCCCGTGTCCCCCCGCAGAGGGACCCTCGCGTACATGTGGACGTGGACAGTCCCCGTAAGATGAGCTGGTCGCTTCACGTTATGGACGCTCTCGATAATCTTCAGGGAGCGGTCTGTCAAAGGGAAGGAACTCCGAAACCGAAGCCGACGATCCCACGGCTCAGAAAGCGGCATGGCAAGACATCATCGCCACGAAACGATTGACTTGTCTTCTCACTCGGCTTCGAGAACGGTGAGTGCCGCGGCTTCATTTGTGAACCAGATATTGAAGAGTTTCCCCTTGAGCGCGGCGATGATGGCTGGTTCTTTGAAGGCGCCCGCAATAACGAGCACGTCGCGCTTTTTTGTCACCATATCTCGATAGAAACCAACGCCGCGCCGCGCGTCGTCCTTGCGCTGATCTCCGGCTGTCAGATAGAAATGCCACTTGTCGTTATTACCTGCTCCCTCAGCGTCGAAGTAGCAATAGCCAATCTCGCCCTGCGCGCCGTCATTCAAGAGATCTTCAGCAACAATATGGGCAGTGCTTCGAAGAAGACTTGTCGCGGAGAACCGGACACCCCGCAGTTTGTCATTCGCCGGCTCAGTCACCATGCCGAGTCCGACTATCGCAATGTCCATGCGATCGAGGTCGCCTAATGACTGTCTGATCAACGGATTCTCGGACAGCGAGTTTATCTCTTCCATCACCATCCGTCGACGTTCCTCATAACTCTTGCCGCTTCCTGACAGATCGTACGGCGTCACGGTCGCGTAGATACACCTCCCTTGACGACGCCCCGAACGCGACCAAGCGACTTGCACATTAGCTATTGCGTCCACGTGGGATGTGTCGACCATGTGGTAGCGCCCGATCAGGGCGCTTGCGTAATAGAAGACATGCTCACGATTCTTGATGGGCAAATTGTTGACCACTTCGAAAATCGTTTCGCCGCCCGACATGCAGATGTGAAGTTCCTTGCCAGCCGCGGCCGCATGGTCAACGCGGCGATCAAGGTAATCTGCTGCCATCGCCGCCCAGCGGTTCAACAGCGCATCGTACTCGTGCGCTTGGGTGATTTCTTTTCCCGTAACGACATAAACGTCCTTCAAATGCGGATACTTCTTGAGGAGTTTTTGTTCGAGGTCGCTTCTGTCCCTTGTAGGCGCGACAGTGCGACGAAGGCGTTGGTTCTCCGCCAAAAGCCACGCGGTCGCTTCGTGCAAAAGCGGGGTGACGTGGCGCGTGCCAATATCTAAGTGTTTGGCAATCCCCTCATTGTTTAGTTTGTCCTCGGCGAAGAGTCTCAAGACACTGCGATAAAGCTCCGGCCCGTGAGCCATCTGGTCGTGCGCCATTAGCCCCCCTTTGCAGTCGTGACCGCTTACCTGAATGTCAGATTTCTGCGCCGCGCGCAGATTTTGCATGGTGTCTGAAGTCGACATGCCGAATTTCGCGGTATCTCTGTAGGGCATAGCCGCTGATGGAGGACGCCGCGTTATGAAACGCACCGAAAAAAATCTGGGGAATCTTCCACCTGCTTCTCAAATCGCTCGCGCAAAATCCCCTGCGAACGGGAACCGTCCGGTAAAGCGCGAGACCGTTCGCAGTGTGCAAGACCATGTCGAAAACTCCTGCCCGTCGTTCATGTTCGATGAAGCATGGGGGGCACAATTCAATGCTGAAATCTGGCATAGCGGGTCGGTGGCTAACTTCAGATTCGGCGATGATAACACGGCCGGGAGCAGCGCAAATGGCAATCGCTGAAGAAATCTCAATTCGTTGGTAGTGACGATCCACTCGGCGCGTAACGAGGGAGGGTTCCGGAATGCGCGAAGGAATGAACAAATTTGATGTGGACGAGGCTAGAACACGGCCATGCGATGATGCCTCCCGCATCCTCGACGGTTCGGAAGACGAAGAACTCTTCCACCTCCAGGCAGACGGGTTCTGGGGACCCGAAATGGGCTTCCAAGACCTGGAAGAGGTCAGGCATCAATCACAGCGGCGCGATTGACGCTCCGGAATCGGGACATCGACACAGTCGGCCTTCCCCAAAACGGCTCCGGCGATTCAGATGCGATTGCGGCGAACACTTCTTACCCAATCACAGGAGGTCATATGAACGGCCAGCTCAATTTTCCGGATTCGATTAGCATCCGTGATGCCCGCATCGAAGACATCCACGGGATCGCGGCTCTGGTCGCAAGCTGCGGCCCCTATCTCACCAGGCACGCGCCTTATCTCTATCTGATCTACACGCGCTGCTACAGCACAACCTGCGCCGTGGCGGTTGAGGACGGAGCCATTGTCGGATGGTGCTCGATGCTGCCGGTCGTTCGCGGGGAGTATTTCCTCCATCAGCTCGGCATCGCGCCCGAGGCGCGCGGCAAGGGCATTGCCCTCCGGCTGTTCGCCTATCTCCTCGCCAGGCTTTGGGCGCGCCACGGCGACGATTTCCGGATCGAGTTTACCGTAGACCGGAGCAATAAGACGGTCCACCGGCTGAACCGCCGCGTCGCCGAGCGGTTTGGCCTCTGGCTGCAGCAGCTGCCCGAGGCGGTGCCTCCTCTGGGCGATGGATGCGAGGAAGAACTCTATGAATTGACGCCGATCTCGGTGATCGATGTCGAACTGGCCCGCGCGGCGTAAATCCAAGTCACGATCCGGCGCAAGCCGGTAAAGGAGGTCCATATGGGCGATCCGGAAACCAACGGCCACAGGCTTGAAGCTTTGCGGAAGCGGGAACAGGCCTTGCGGGCTCTCATTGCGGCGGAAAACGACCGGTTGCAGAAACGCCGCGCGCGCATTCACGCACGGCATGCGGCCATCGTCGGGGCCTGCGTCCTCGACGATCTCGCCAATAACCCGCAGCTCGCGGTGTTGCTCGAAGAAATTCTGAAGCGCCATGCGAGCCCGCAGGACGCCCCGTTCCTCAGGGAGCGCGGCTGGACAGTTTGAAAGGACCAAACATGGACATGGTCGCATTGATCGCTATCGCCGGACTCGGGCTTTTCACCAGTTTCGTCGCCGCGCTCGAACACGCGCGCAAGGAGCGCGTGCGCGCGGCTTACGATTTCAATCCGCAGAGGACCCAGGCCGCCGGCGGCTTCGCCACGGCGGACGACCTCAAGCGCGGCGGCCTCCTCCGCCGCCGCGGCATCCGCATCGGATTCTCGGCCGAGGGGCGGATTCTGCGATACGGCGGCGCCGGCCACCTGCTGCTGGTCGCGGCGGCCCGGACCGGGAAAGCCTTGACCGTGCTCGTCACGGCGATCCTGTCGCTCGATGACGGCGGATTCTTCCAACGTCTCGGCAATCGCCGGAAATCCAGCCTGATTGTCGTCGATCCCAAGGCCGAGCTCGCCGCGATCACCGGTCATTTTCGGCGGCGTTTCGGAGAGGTCTACGTCCTCAATCCGTTCGGCATTCTCCGCGGCTCCCTCGCGGGACTGAAGCAAGGCCACTACAACCCCATGACCATCCTCGATCCGTTGTCGCGCGCCTTTCACGCCACCTGCGACAAGCTCGCGGAAGCCATCTGTCCCGACGAGGCGGGCGGAATGGACCGGCACTGGATCATGAGCGCGCGGCTCCTGATCTCCGGCGTCATCGCCGCGCTCGCCAAATTCGGGGCGGAAGCGGATAGGAATCTGGCGGCGGTCCGCAACGTCGTCACCGGAGCGAATGGCCACTCGGTTTTCGAATTCGCGCGCGAATGCATGAACCTGCCGGACCCCTTCGTGCGGCAGAAGCTGGCGCGCTTCGCCGCCCGGGACGCCGAGGAAAGCCGGGAACTGAACGGCGTGATTTCGACGGCGGACACGCAATTGGGCTTCATCGGCAACGAGGCGATCGCGGAAAGCCTGAAGGGCTCGGACTTCGATTTCCACGACCTCAAGCGCAAGCCCGGCACCACGGTGTTCGTCTGCCTGCCGCTCAACAAGCTCGATGTCTGCAGCGCCTATTTCCGGCTCATCATGGCGGCGGCGCTTTCGGATTTGCTTGAGGAAGGTCTGCGGGGAACCGGCGCGCCGGTGCTCGCGATTATCGACGAGACCGCGCAAATCGGGGCGCTCAGGTCGCTGATCGATGCCTGGGGCATGGCGGCGGGCGCCGCCGGGGTCCAGCTGTTCGCGGTCTACCAGGATGTCAGCCAGATCATCAACCAGTTCGGCAAGAGCTGGCAAACCATCGTGCAGAATTCCGGCGCCACGCTGTGGTTCGCGGCGCGCGACCAGGCGACGCGTGAGACCGTGTCGAAGCTCGCCGGCGTGACGGAAGTTTTGACCCGCAGCCGGAGCGTGAGCATCGATCACAGGACCGGCGAGCCCCATGTTTCGGACACTGCGGCTTCCGTGGTGCGTCCGGTTATCCATCCCCACGAAGTGGGCGCGCTGAAGGACGAAGAGATGCTCGTCTTCTGCGAGCGCGTCCCCGGCGTCATCAAGGCGAAGCGCGAGCCGTATCTGAAGGAGTTCAAGGGCAAGTACCGGGACAACCCCTATTTCAAGGAAGCGGGAATCGGGCGTTGGCTCCGGCGCACGCTGTTCGATTGAGGAG
>DATJRU010000025.1:0-11789 GCA_035504455.1 Vulcanimicrobiaceae bacterium | reverse complement strand
AGCTATTCGCTCGCGAGCGCGATGGATGATTTCGGCGCCGCCGTCGGCCCCGAGACGATGATCGTGCCGGCGCTGAACGGCATGCGCCACATGGATCTTCTGGCGCAGCGCTTCGGCGAGCGCGCGGTGCTGGGCGGCGTCTGCATGGTGGCGAGCGAGGTCGATGGTGAAGGCCGCATTCGCCAGCTCACCAACTTCCAGAGCCTGGCCTATGGAGAGGTGGATGGCGAAGTGACCCCGCGCGTGCAGGCGCTCGATGAGACGCTGCGCGGCGCGGGCTTCGACGCCTCCATTTCGCGGGATATTTTGCGCGACATGTGGCGGAAGTGGGTGCTGCTCGCGACCCTCGGCGCGCTGACGTGCCTGCTGCGCGGCAATATCGGCGAGATTGCCTCGGCTCCCGGCGGCGCCGACCTTTCGCTGGAGGCGCTTCACGAATGCGCCGGCATCGCGAGCGCCCATGGATATTCGCAGGCCGAGGCGTTCCTGAAGGAGCAGACGTCGAAGCTTACGGCCGAGAATTCACAGTTGACGTCGTCGATGTATCGCGATCTCAAGAAGGGCGCGCCGGTGGAGGCCGATACGATCCTCGGCGATCTGATCGATCGCGGCAGGAGGTACGGCATAGCGATGCCCATCCTGCGGGCGGCGTACGTGAGCCTCTCGATCTATCAGCGCGGGCTGGATCGGGCGAAGACTGCGGCGAGCTGAACGCGCAGATTGCGGCGCGGGGCTATTCGAGCGGCGCGCTATCCGAGGTTGCGGGCGCGTCCGCCTCTTCGCGGATGATCCCGGTCTGATCGGTGTAGAAGCTGCGGGTGCCGGTGCTGCCGCGAGTCACCGGATCGGCGTGTATTTCATAGGAGCTCGAGCCGGCAACCGTGCAGCCTCGCGCCTTTGCGTCGTTGCCGAGGATCGAGGCGCCCGTGGGAACGTACGAGAAGACGTAGCCCGCCTTCAGGCCAGAGGCAAGATCCATGTCGACCAAATGCGCGTGGTCGCAGTTGGCTTGGGTGGCTTCGCCTCCATCGAGCGACATCAGGCTCGGCGGAAAGCCGTTCGAATACGACGCGGAATAGCTGATCGCGGCGGTGTTGAGGACCCGCAAATCGCCCACTGCCGAAGCCTCGTTGGCCGCCATGCGCGCCCGGAGCAGATTGGGGATCGCGATCGCCGCCACGATCAGGATGAATGGGATGAAGAATAGCCCGACGTAACCGAGCACCAGGCCCGTCATGGCCATGCCGCGGCCGCCGAGCCGGCCGGCGGAGCGCTTGATGTCCGAGAGCGAAACGTGCCCGAGAATCACGGCGGCGACGGCGGCTGGAAAAAACCACATGAAGAGGCCGCAGATCAGGGTCGCGACGGCCTTGCCGCTGGTTTCCGCGGGGCCCAAGGGCGGCGGCCCGAGCGGCTGCGGCGTTCGCGGAGACCCGAGACCCAGCACCGATCCGCTTGGCACCGGTGCGGCGGCGGGCGCCTGGACGGGCGCCGAGGGCTGCGTCTCGACGAGCGGCGCACCGCAGCGCACGCAGAACTTGGTTCCGACCGCATTCGCCTCGCCACAGCGCGGACACAGCATTTTCGTCGCGCCCCCTCGCGTTTTCAGCGATACTCGGCGTTGCTTATCGTGTTCTTCGCGAAAAGTCAAACGCTTCGCCGGTTGCCAAAGCGCGGAGCCGAAGGAGACAATACTGCGCCGTGGCCTCGACCGACATTTCCATCATCATCCTCGCGGCGGGCAAGGGCACGCGGATGCGCTCGGAGCTCGCCAAGGTGCTGCATCGGGCCGGCGGACGCTCGCTGATCGAGCACGTGATCCGCGCGTGCCAGCCGCTGAAGCCCGCGCAGATTCTGGCGGTGGTGGGGCATCAGTCCGAAGCGGTGGCGGGGGCGGTCGGCGAACTCGATCTGCGCATTCCCGTGCAGACCGTGGTGCAGCAGCCCCAGCGTGGCACCGGCCACGCCATGCAGGTGGCGCGGCGCGCGATTCGGAAGAGCGCGAAAATCGCGGTGGTGCTGCCGGGCGATGCGCCGTTGCTGCGGACGGAAACGCTTGCGGCGCTGATCGACACGCACCGGCGGTGCGAGGCCGCCGCGACGATTCTGAGCGCCGAGCTTGCCGATCCGGCGGGCTACGGGCGCATCGTGCGCGATTCCGAGGGCCGCGTGCAGGCGATTGTCGAGGACAAGGCGCTCGCTCCCGGCCAGCGCGAGATTCGCGAGGTGAATTCCAGCATCTACTGTTTCACGCTCGAGAAGCTGTGGCCCTGCCTCGCCGCGCTGCGCCCCGAAAATGTGCATCGAGAACTGTATCTCACCGATGCGATCGCGCTGCTGCGCCAGAAAAATGAGCGCGTGCTCGCCTACGTGGCCGCCGATTCGAACGAAGTCGTCGGCTGCAATACCCGCCAGCATCTAGCCGACGCCGACCGCGTGTTTCGCGCGCGCAAAGCCGCCGAGCTGATGGACGCGGGCGCGACGATCTACCTGCCGGAAACGGTGGTGGTCGATCCTGACGTGACCACCGGCGCGGACACCGTGATCGAGCCGGGCGTGCGGCTGCTGGGCGCGACGCGCATCGGCGCGCGCTGCCAGATCGGAGCCGGGAGCGTGCTGATCGATATGCGCGTGGACGACGACGTAACCGTGCTGGCGCAGACGCACCTGGTGTCGTCGCGGATTGGCGCGAAGGCGCACGTGGGGCCGTTCGCGCGGCTGCGCCCTGGATGCGATGTGCGAGCGGGCGCGCATGTGGGCACATTCGTCGAAATGAAGAACACGACGCTCGGCGAGGGCGCCAAGGCGCCGCACCTGAGCTACCTGGGCGACGCCACGATCGGCGCGGAGACGAATATCGGCGCGGGCACGATTACGTGCAACTACGACGGTTTCGCGAAGTATGAGACGAAAATCGGCAGCGGGGTTTTCGTCGGCAGCGATTCGGCGCTTGTGGCGCCGGTGAGGATCGGCGACGGCGCGTACGTGGCTGCGGGGTCGGTGATTACGGAGAATGTGCCGGCGGATGCGCTGGCGATCGCGCGCGGGCGGCAGGCGAATAAGGCCGGATGGGCTCGTCAGCGGCGCCTGGCGCTGAAGAAAAGCGCGAAGCCAAAGGCGCGCGCAAGGCGACGGCCGAAACGCGCGGCCGGCAAGAAATCCCGCCGCTAAGCCGGAGCTCCGAGCCTATTTCTTTTCGGCGAGCTGCTTTTGCAGGCGCGCGTTCTTTTCCGCGACGCCGCGCTCCAAGTCCTCCTTGTGCGCTACGAGCTTTTTCGCGATTTCCGGGTCGGATAAGCCGAGAATTTCCGCCGCGAAAATTGCAGCATTGGTTGCGCCCGCTTTGTCGATCGCCATGGTCGCCACCGGAATGCCGCCCGGCATCTGCACGGTCGCGAGCAGCGCGTCGAGTCCGTTCAAGGTGCTGGTGGCCATCGGGACGCCGATCACCGGCAGCGTGGTGCTCGCGGCCATCACGCCCGCGAGATGCGCGGCGGCGCCTGCCGCGGCGACGACGACCTTGAGGCCGCGGCCGGCGGCCGAGGTCGCGTAGTCGTGCGCGCGCACCGGCGTCCGATGCGCCGAAAGCACTTCCAATTCGTACGGGATGCCGAATTTCTCGAGCGTTTTCGCGCACTCGCTCATCATCGGATAATCTGAATCCGAGCCCATCACAATGCCCACCATCGCGCGCTTCTTTTCTTCCGCCACCGTCTCTCCTTATCGCGCAGTCTTCGCGCTGGTTACGTCTTTGCGTTTGTCATTCTTCGGGCCGATGTCCGTGCGATAGAACGAGCCGGCAATGCGAATCCGGCCGACCGCTTCGTAAGCCTTGGCCCGGGCGCTGGCGAGATCGTCGCCCGCCGCGCTGACGACCAAGACGCGGCCACCGGCGGTGAGCCACGTGGCGCCCTGCCGTTTCGTCCCGGCGTGGAACACAACCGCGCCTGGCACCTTTGCAGCTTCGTCGAGCCCGTCGATTGCTGCGCCCGTCTGAGGGTCGCCCGGATAGCCCTTGGACGCGATGACCACGCAGACACTCGCGCCGCGGGACCATTGCGCTTGAAACCCGGCGAGACTGCCCGTCGCCGCCTGCATGCAGGCCCGCCCGAAATCGAACTCGGCCCGCAGAAGGACCGCTTCCGTCTCCGGATCGCCGAGCCTGCAATTGTATTCGAGCACCTTGGGGCCGCTGGGCGTGAGCATCAGCCCAAAATAGAGAAAGCCTCGATACGCCATGCCGTCCGCCCGCAGTCCCGCGAGCGTCGGACGGACGATCGTGTCGACAATTTGATTTTCAAGCTCTGCCGGCAGGATTTCGTCCGTCGAGTAAACGCCCATGCCGCCGGTGTTGGGACCTTCGTCGTTGTCGAAAGCGCGCTTGTGGTCCCGCGCGGGCGCCATGCGGATGAAATTCGTGCCGTCGGTGAGGACGATGTAGGAAAGTTCCTCGCCGGCGAGCGCCTCTTCGAGCAGCAGCGTCGATCCGGCATCGCCAAATTCGCGGCGCTCCATGGCGCGGCCGATGAACGCGCGCGCTTCGTCGGCGGATGACGTGACCAGGACGCCTTTCCCGGCGCAGAGCCCATCGGCCTTGAGGACGAGCGGCCACTTCACTTTCGGCAGCGCAGCGCGCGCCTGCGCGGCGGATTCGCAGATTCCGTAGACGCCCGCGGTGGGGATGCCGTGGCGCTCCATGAACTTTTTCGCGTAGATCTTGCTGCCTTCGAGTTGCGCGGCTGCTTTGGCCGGGCCCAGAAGGGCGAGGCCGCGGCCCGCGAACTCATCCGCGATGCCCGCAACAAGCGGCAATTCCGGGCCGACGACGGTGAGGTCCGCGCCAAGCTTTGAGGCAAGATCGGCGGCCGCCTTCGGGTCTTTCACGTCGAGCGGAAAGCACTCGGCGTCGCCCGCGATGCCCGCGTTCCCCGGCGCGCACCAAACTTTTTCGACCGACGCGCTGCGCGCGAGCGTCCACACAATCGCGTGCTCGCGTCCTCCTCCGCCGATCACCAGGATCTTCATGGATGTGTTCCGACGAGAATCAAGAACGATACGGCGCGGCGTCCGACAGTGTCAACCCGATTTGCTGCTCGTTCGCGTCACGTTCGGCTTGCCCGCGTGGAACAAAAATGTTCTCATGCGCCTGTGCATTGGGACTACGCGCTAATTCTCCTCGTCCTCGCCACTGTGGTACCGCTGCTCGGCAGGCGCCGGATTCGCAAACTGATGGAAGCCGCGAGCACGACGAAAGTCGATCGGCTCGTTCTCTACGCATCGACCATCGCGTTCCAGTGGATCGCTGTGGCCATTGTTTTGTGGCGCGCCCGTGCGCACGATCTGGCGCCGGCCAGCCTCGGGCTCGCGGTGCCCAAGCCGGCAAGCGCCGTGGTCGTGGCGATCCTGCTTTCGGCGCTCATCGTGGTGAATCAGACGGTCGCGCTGCGCCGCCTTCGAGACAATCCGGAGAGCGCCGCGCATGGAATCCTGCCGCACCTGGCGCGAAAGGTCTTCCCGCAAGACGGCGCGGAGAGGCTGGTGTTCACCGCGCTTGTCTCGACGGTCGCGCTCTGCGAAGAGCTGATCTACCGGGGCTTCGCGCAGCGGGTATTTCAGGACTGGGCCGGCGGTTCGGTCGGGCCGGGCTTGGCGGTTACGATCGGGGTGATAGGGTCAGCGGCGATGTTTTCCTTGGCGCACCTTTACCAGGGAAAGCGTGGTCTGACCGCTACGTTTGTAGTGGGGCTTCTGTTTTCGATCGTGCGCGCTTTCACCGGGAGCCTCGTCCCGGCTTCGATTGCGCATTTTGTTGCGGATATCACGGCTGGCTTTATGGCCCCGCGCAGTTTGCGGGAAGGACTGGCGAAGCGCGAGGTAGCCCAGCCCCAGGCCCACACTTCCGATTGATATACTACGTATATAGTAATGGCACATATCTCGAACGAACGAGTGGGTTCGATCTTGAGAGAATACTCGGTTTCCGCCGGCAAGGCTCTCGTCGACGGAATCCAAACTTATATTGCTCTTCTTCTCCAGTGGAACCGATCGATTTCGTTGACGACCGTGACCGATCCCGAAGAGATTGTGCGATTTCACTTCGGCGAGAGCTTCTTTGCGGCGGCGAGCGCGAAGATCATGAGTGGTCGGCTCGCCGACGTGGGTTCTGGAGCGGGATTTCCGGGTCTCGCACTCGCGATGCTCATCCCCACGCTGGAGCTCACCTTGATCGAATCGAATGCAAAGAAGGCGACATTCCTGGAGGAGGTTTCGCGGAAGCTCTCGCTCGGTCACGTAAGCGTTTTTCGCGGGCGCATGGAGGAATTCGGTCGCGAGGCGGCGGGGCAAGGGGAACCGTTCGATTACGTGACGGCCCGCGCCTTCGGGCAGTTCGCCGAACTCCTGGCCTGGGCGAAGAACTATCTGGCGCCGGCCGGGAAGGTCTGCCTTTGGCTCGGCGAGGCGGACGTATCATCGATTATGAAGACGGATGGATGGTGCTGGGCTGAGCCTGCCCCTATTCCAGGGTCAAAACGAAGATTCATTCTGGCGGGGGCCCACCGCGCCATTTAGATCCGTCCAGGTGTTCCACGTGGAACAGTGCCGGATCGAGACAGTTTTTGTTCCACGTGAAACATCGTTGCCTCGAGTAGCCGGCTGGTCCGCGATTGTTCCACGTGGAACGCCGAAACCTCTTGCATCCCGAAAAATCTCTGTTACATTCGCGCTGAACTGGGGGACAAACTTTGGCACGTGTAATTGCCATCGCCAACCAGAAGGGCGGCGTTGGGAAAACCACCACAGCGGTCAATCTAGCCTCCTGCCTCGCCGCCGCCGAACAACGCACTCTGATCATCGACTGCGATCCGCAAGCCAATACGACCAGCTCCCTGGGATTCCCGAAGGACCCAGCCCGCCGCACCCTCTACCAGATGCTGGTCCTCGGCGAGCCCGCAGAACGCATCGCCATCGACGCGAAGATCGACGGCCTCGATCTCATTCCATCGGACAAAAACCTGGTCGGCGCCGCCGTTGAGCTGGTCTCGATGGACCACCGCGAATATAGGCTAAAAGAGGCGATTCGCCCGATCGTCGACAAGTATGCCTTCACGGTCATCGATTGCCCACCGTCTCTCGATCTTCTGACGTTGAATGCGCTGGCGGCGGCCGACTCCGTTCTGGTTCCGATCCAGTGTGAGTATCTGGCAATCGAGGGTGTCTCGGAGCTCCTCGACACCTTGATGCGGCTCCGTCGGACGATCAATCCTTCCCTTGAGATCGAAGGGATTCTACTCACGATGTACGACGACCGGACCACGCTCTCCAAGCAGGTCGCCGCGGACCTAAGGAGTTTCTTCGGTTCGCAGATCTTCGAAAGCATCATCCCGCGGAACGTGCGCCTGGCTGAGGCGCCGAGCCATGGGATGCCAGTGATATTTTACGACATAAGTAGTAGAGGCGCCGAAAGCTACATGCAACTTGCCAAGGAGGTTATCTCGAATGCCAAGAAACGCCTTGGGACGGGGACTCAGCGCCCTGATCCGGGAACCGGAACTACCGCCCCAGCAGCCTCCGCCGCCGCAGCCGGTGCCGGGGATGTCGGGAGCAGCGGCGGCAGCAGCGCCAGCCCTGGCCCCGACCCCGGGACAGGGTCTGTCACCGAATGATGCCCTTTTGCAGGTCGATATCGACCTGATCGACCCGAGCCCGTATCAGCCGCGCACGCGCTTTCGCGAGGAGCCTCTCGAAGAGCTGGCGCAGTCGATTCGAGCGAGCGGAATCGTGCAGCCGCTCGTCGTCCGGCGGATCGGCCTTCGCTATCAGTTGATCGCCGGCGAGCGACGATGGCGCGCCGCGCAGCGGGCTGCGTTGTCGCGCGTGCCCGTCGTCGTCCGTGAGGTTCCCGAAGAAGTCGCCCTGGAGATGACGCTCGTCGAAAACCTCCAGCGCGAAGATCTGAATCCCATGGAGCAGGCCCGCGCCTTCCAGCGGCTCACCGATGAATTCAATCTTACCCAGGAGCATGTCGCCGAGCGCACCGGCAAGGACCGGGCGACGATCGCGAATGCCGTCCGCCTGCTGAAGCTGGAGTCGGTGATCCAGGAACTGATCGAAGAGGGGCGCGTCTCGGCCGGTCATGGCCGCGCACTATTGGCGATTTCCGATTCGAAGGAGCGCGTGGAACTGGCGCGCCGGATCGCTCGGGGCGGGATGAGCGTCCGGCAAGTAGAACGCCTCGCCGCCCGCCATGCCAAGCCGCGGCCGGCTCCCTCCGTATCGGCTGTCGATCCCAATACGAAGGCTGCGCTAGAGGCGCTTCAGCAGCGCTACGGGACGCGCGTCGTCCTTCATTCGCCGCGCCCGGGACATCCCGGAACGTTAGCTTTTGAATACTACGACCCTAGTGATTTGACCCGCATCTACGACCAACTGATGCGAGAATAGAGAATCGCCGATTGAGTAGGCGAACGCCAGGAACGCTGCGGCGCTGGGGAAGAGCATGGCTTGGGGTTTGTTTGGCAAACAACAGGGTTCGTCCGAGTGGACCGGCTTCCTCGAGCGCGGAGTCAAGCTCGAGGGGCGCCTCGAGTGTACCGGAACCTTCCGGATCGACTCGCCGATGAAAGGGACGCTCGTCTCCGAGGACACCCTGATCCTCGGCGAGCACGCCGAAGTCGAGGGCGAAATCATCGGGAACCGGGTGATGATCGGTGGGCGCTTCCATGGAACGATCCAGGCGCGAGGGAAGGTGGAAATCCAGGCGCAGGCCATCGTCACCGGCGAGGTTCACACGCCCTGCATGGTGATCGAGCCGGGCGCCATTTTCGACGGCCACTGCCACATGCTCGCCCCAACCGAAGCCGCCAAGCCGGTCACGATTCCGATTCGCTCGGCCGCAGGACAGGCTGTGCGATAAACCGCAATTCCGCTACTCAACGACAATTCGAAGGAATTTCTTCTTTCCTGCCCGCAGCAGGAATTGGCCCGGCTTCGACAAGTCGATCTCGTACTTCACGTCGTCGATCCGCTTGCCGTCGATTTCGACGCCGCCCTGCTTCATCAGGCGCTCGGCCTCGCTGCGTGATGCGGCCAGCCTCAGTTCCACGAGGAGCACAGCCAGCCTTTTCGCCGAACCGACCGGGAGCACCTGCCGCGGCGCTTCTTCCGGCGCCTGCCGGCCGCTGAAGACGCGGTCGAATTCCTCGCCGGCTTTGCGCGCGGCCTCTTCGCCGTGGAATCCTGCCACGATATTGTGCGCAAGCTCCATCTTCGCCTTTTTCGGGTGCAGCACGCCGGTCCGCACCTCTTCGCGCAGGCGGACGATCACGAGCGAAGTGAAATCCGTCAGCAGCTCGTAGTACGACCACATCAGCTCATCCGAAATCGACATCAGCTTGCCGAACATTTCGCCGGGCGCTTCCGTGATTCCCACGTAATTGCCGAGGCTTTTCGACATTTTGCGCTCGCCGTCGAGGCCCACGAGAATCGGCATCGTCACGGCGACTTCCGATGGCTGCCCGTACTCGCGCTGGATGTCGCGGTGCACCAGGAGGTTGAATTTCTGCTCGGTGGCGCCGATCTCGACGTCGGATTCCAGCGCCACCGCGTCATAGGCGGTCAGCAGCGGGTAGAGCAGCTCGTGAACGGAAATCGGTAGGTTGCCTGCGAGCCGCGAGCGAAAGTCCTCGCGCTCGAGCATCCGCGCGAGGCGGTAGTGGCCGCACAGGCGCACCGTGTCGTAGCTCGTCATTTTTGCGAGCCATTCGCTGTTGTAGCGGACTTCCGTTTTCGCCGGGTCGAGGATTTTGTACACCTGCGCGAGATACGTTTTGGCGTTCGCGTCCACTTGCTCGCGAGTCAGCGGCGGACGCGTTTCCGATTGTCCCGTGGGATCGCCGATCATCGCCGAGAAATCGCCGATCAGGAAAATCGCGGTATGCCCCATATCCTGAAAATGTTTCAGCTTGCGCAGCACTACGGTGTGGCCCAGGTGAATATCCGGCGCGGTGGGGTCGACGCCGAGATAGACGCGCAGCGGCTTGCCCGTCGCAATCGACTTTTCGAGCTTGGCCTTGAGCTCGTCTTCGCGAATCACTTCCGCGACGCCTTTGCGCAACAGTGCCAGCTGCTCTTCCACCGGCTTGAATTTCCCGTTCGTCACTCGATGTCCTCGTTTCGGGAGATGTTATGGATTCACCAGCACGCGGCGCCCTTCGATGCGGTAGCGCCCCTCCAGCACAATATTCACAGCCTCGGTGTAGATTCGGTGCTCCTCACGTAGAATGCGCGCGGAAAGCGTCTCGACGGTGTCGGCGTTTTCGATCGGCACGATGGCTTGCACGATGATCGGGCCCGCATCCAGGTTTTCGTCGACAAAATGCACCGTCGCGCCCGCGAGTTTCACGCCGTATTCGAGCGCTTGGCGTTGCGATTCGAGCCCCGGGAAGGCCGGCAGAAGCGACGGGTGAATATTCAAAATGCGGTTCGGAAACGCGCGCACGAAATATGGCGAAAGCAGCCGCAAGTACCCTGCGAGGCAGACGAGGTCGACGTTTTTCTCCTGCAGCGTCGCCAGAATCTGCCGGTCGAACGCCTCGCGCTCGAGTCCTTTTGAGGCGATCCCGAGCGCCGGAATTCCGCGGGCGCGCGCGCGGTCGAGCCCCGGCGCATCCTCGCGATTGCTCAGGACGATCGCGATTTCCGCGTTCGCGATTCGCCCGGCCTCGACGCTCGCGGCGAGCGCCTCGAAATTCGATCCGCGCCCTGAAATCAGCACGCCAATGCGCTTTTTCATGAGCTAGCGAAATTAGCATAGATCGCCACAAGCGCAAACGCCGCGCCGCCGAAATTCCGATTGCTTCCGCCGCTCCGGAGAGTCATCGTTTCCGTGTTCGTTCGGCGGATAAGGAGAATCACCCATGCCGTATCACTCGTGGTTATTGACAGGCGCGATGGTTTTCGCGGCGGGTGTTGCCGCTTGTTCGCCGCCGCAGCACGCCGCGCCGCCCGAAACCCGCGCCGGAGACGCAGCCGCCATCCGCGCGATAGACGATCAGGTCGCGAAAGACATCGCGGCGAAAGACGTCGGCAAACTCGAGGCGCTCTACATGCACGACGCGGTCATTTTCTCGCCAGGCGCGCCTGCGGTGGTCGGCAAGAACAACATCGACGCATTCATTGAGCAGAGGCTGGCCGGGCCCACCGAGCAAATTGTATTTTCAAACGTGACAGTGGATGTAGCGCGATCCGGCGATCTCGCCGAAGACCGCGGTACCGGGCAGGTGACGATTCGTGACAGCAACGGCAAGCCGATCACGCAAAGCAGTGAGTACGTCCTGGTCTGGAAAAAGCAGGCGGACGGGTCGTGGAAAATCGCCGCGGATACCTTCGCGAGGGACAAAT
This sequence comes from Vulcanimicrobiaceae bacterium, assembly GCA_035504455.1. GTDB lineage: Bacteria > Acidobacteriota > Terriglobia > Acidiferrales > UBA7541 > Palsa-295. The sequence goes on along the minus strand of DATJRU010000025.1, from coordinate 389 downwards.
AGGGGCGGCAGAACGACCTAGCTTTTCGGGGCGCGCATCCCGAAGCGCAGCACGTTGCGCGTAGCGCGCACGAAATCGCCGACGCCGGGGAGCGCGAAGCGGCGCTTCGGTTCCGCATCGCCGGCCGGCATGCCGGACGCCACAAAATCAGCTACAGTCGCCGCGGGCACTCGGACAGCCTCCCGGTCGACCGAGGCAAATCGAACGTGTCGGTCTCGATCGACGACGAAGACCGCCGGCTTCGCGATGCCGCCGAACTGCTCGGGCTCGAAGACGTTCCACGCGCGCACCACTTCGCGCTTCGTGTCGCAAAGGATGGGAAAGTTCAGCTCGAGCTGGCGCCGCACTGCTTCCGCGCGTTCGGGCGGATCGACGGCCACGGCCGCGAT
>DATJRU010000024.1:0-46407 GCA_035504455.1 Vulcanimicrobiaceae bacterium | reverse complement strand
CTGCCTTGCAGCGCGGGGCACACTTCGTGCTACATCACGCCTTACGGCGACGTGTATCCCTGCGTGCAATTTCCGTTGACGTGCGGAAATGTGAGGCGCGAGAAGTTCATCGATATCTGGCGGCACTCACCGCAACTGAACGAGGTGCGGGCCATCCGCCTGAAGAACCTGACGACATGCTCTTCGTGCACGCACGCCGGAAGCTGCACCCGCTGCCCGGGGCTTGCTTACATGGAAGGCAATATGCGCGGACCGTCGTCGGCGGACTGCGAGAAATCGTATGTTCGTACGGGAATTGTTACCGCAGGAATGAAGGCGCGGAAGAGTTCTGGCTCCGCCGCGCCCGGTCTCGTTCAGATAGCGCCTGCACCGTCGCTTACCGCTTAGATCGCCCGGGGTTCCCCCGACTTCAGAGCGATCCGCAACTAAACGTAGCTGTTTGCCTTCTTACGCGTGAACCCTGCCAACGCAAGCAAGCCGACACCCAGCAGAAGCAAGGACGACGGCTCCGGAGTTGGGGCGACCGGACCCGACAGCAAGTCGATGGTGAACGTGCCGTCGATCGGCAATGCGTTCAGGTTGATAAATATCGACGTAGGCGTGATGGTGATGTCGGAAGGCGACACTCCCACGGTATTCGTTCCGCTTACGATCGTGAAGCCGGTCAACTCGTCGCCGCTCGCGAACGTGAGGCCGGTAAACTCGAAGCCGTTCGTGCCCCCGCCGTAGTCACCTACCGGGAAGTCGGACACCGAGTAGGTAATCGAGTCCGTGCCCACGCTGAAACTCTCGGTTCCGAAACCAGAATAGCCCACGCAGATCGGCGACGCCCCCGGGCAGTTGAGCGACGATCCCACCGCGATCGTATCCGACGCGAACGTACTGCCACCGGCAATCCAGGAGATTCCAGTCGTGCCTGTGAGCGTATCGGCGCTGGCATTGCCGGGGGTAAGAAGCAATGCGCAGGAAGCGGCAACGATCGCCAGAAAGGAGATGCGTACGATTTTCATAGTTCCTCTTTCATTCGGCCCCGTGGCCCGATACAGAATGCCCCCAGTACGCCCTAGTAAACCCAAGGCAACCGATATGGAGCAGTTATCGTGCCAAAACGACACAGTCACAATAGCGTAACAAACTGTTGCAGATAAAGACTTTAAGCGAAAGGCTGCGGCTTCCCATTGTGGGGCTGCCTATGAGGGAACGGAGACTGCATGCCAAGAACATGCAAGAAACTTCTCGTCACCATCCGAAAGGTTGATCGACCCGTGGAACTCATCCGGCATCACCTTAAGAATCATACTAATACGTGGTCCCATCGACGCGCAGTCAGCAACTACTAATGTCGTGGATGAAATTCCCCTTCGCGCGACGATTCCAATTTTCGAGAGACAGCACGGTGCGGCCGCGCAGGCGGTTGCGGGAGCGAAACGACTGGTCTATCGTTCTCGGCGAGGTTCCTTCGAGTGGGTTCAAGAGCGGCTGCTATTGTCCTGTTCCTTACTGTCTGCATCACTGGACCCAGCGTCTGGGCCCTGCCGCAAGCCGGGGTGGCCGGCGGCGAAATCGCGCAGCGCAGGCTGCTTCATTTGCGGCACGGCATCAATGTCAGCAAATGGTTCGCCGGCTTGCCCGACGCTACGGCCTACACGAAAGAGCATTTCGAAACGGCGATCACCGCGCAGGACGTAGAGCTGATTCGCGCGATGGGCTTCGATTACGTTCGCCTGAGCGTCGACCCGCGGCCGATGTTTCACGAAAAGCAGGCAGATCAGATCGACTCGGAATACCTGAGCGAGCTGGATTCCGCAGTGAGGATGCTCCTCGATCAGGGCTTGGCCGTCGATATCGACATCTACGCCGATCCCGATTTCAAGGAGCGGCTGGCGAGCGACGACGAATCGGTCGAGGAATTCGCAGATTTCTGGCGCGCGCTGGCGCGGCATTGGAGCGGGCTCGACCCGGACCGCGTCTTCTTCGAAATTCTCAACGAGCCGGGCGGCAAGGACCGCTATCGCTGGTACGGCGTGGAAGCGAAGCTGGCGACAGCGATTCGCGAGGGAGCGCCGCGGCACACCATTGTCGCGACGGGAGCGCACTGGTCGGACGACGACGATCTGGTGTTCCTCGAGCCGCTGCGCGACGGCAACGTGATCTACACATTCCATTTCTACGAGCCGCACGTGTTCACGCATCAGGGCGCGACATGGTCGACCAACTACTGGCGCTCGCTGAAAGGCGTGCCGTACCCGTCGACTCCCGAGAACGTTCAGGCGGTGATGGAGCAGGTGACCGATCCGGTCCACCGGCTGGCGATCGAGCGCTACGGCATGGATCATTGGAATGCGCAGCGCATCGAGGGAGAAGTCGGCCAGGTCGCGGCGTGGGCCAGCCACTGGAACGTGCCGGTAATTTGCAACGAGTTTGGCGTCTATCGCAAGACCGCCGATCCGGCCCAGCGCGCGGCGTGGATCTCCGACGTGCGAACCTCGCTCGAAAAGCACGGCATCGGCTGGGCCATGTGGGACTACGATGGCGGCTTCGACGTGGTGAACCGGCAGGACGGCAAGGCCGTGCCTGACCTGGCGACGATCCGGGCGCTGGGGTTCACGATGCCGAATTCCCCGAACTAGCCGCGCTTCCCGGGCCGCACGGCGCAGTCCTTCGGATATACTGCCATTCGCGCGACTTCTTAGGCGACTCGCGCGGCCACTCAGTCCGGCGTTCGGATTCCAAGCGAGCGGTGAACTCATCTCATGTGCGGAATTTGCGGGGTCATCGGAATCGGATCGAGAGATGCGGGCGAGGCAGTGACTCGCCGCATGATGGCGTCGATGATTCACCGCGGCCCGGATGAGGATGGAATTCTCCTCGCGGCGCCGGTGGCCGTGGGAATGCGGCGGCTCAGCATCATCGACCTTCCGGGCGGCACGCAGCCCGTTTGGAACGAGACGGAGACCGTCGCCGTCGTATTCAACGGCGAGATTTACAACTTCGCGAGCTTGCGCGGGGAACTCGAAGCGCTGGGGCACCGTTTCCGCACTCATTCGGACACCGAGACGATCGTTCATGCGTACGAGGCCTGGGGCGAGAGGTGCGTCGAGCGGCTGCTGGGGATGTTCGCGTTCGCGATCGTCGAAGTGCCGGGCGGGCGCGGTGGACGGGCCACGCGCGTCTTTCTCGCTCGCGACCGGCTGGGCATCAAGCCGCTGTACTACGCGCACGCCGACGGGGCGCTTGTTTTCGCTTCCGAGGTCCGCGTCTTGCTGGCAAGCGGCTGCATATCACGGAGCCTCTCGCCGCAGGCGATCTCGTCGTATTTGCTGTTCGGCGCCGTGAGCGAGCCGCTCACGCTGATTGAAGGCATTTGTTCGCTACCGCCCGGCCATACGCTCACCATCGAGGCAATCACGCCGGCCGCCGAGCCAACTCCAAAATCGTATTGGGATTTTGGACGGGGCCTGAAGAATGCGGCCGCGCAAGACGGCAAGCAGGGCTCGCAGTCCCGCACCCCGGCTCGGCACGTGCGCGAGCTTCTGGAAGAGGCGGTCGCGACGCATCTCATCGCGGACGTGCCCGTCGGAGTCTTCCTGAGCAGCGGCCTTGACTCCACGGCGATCGCCGCGTTGGCGAGCCGGTCGCGCCGGGGCATCCACACTTTTACGGTCGCGTTTCCCGACGTGGAATTCAGCGAGGCGGAGAAAGCTCGCCGCACGGCCGCGAGACTCGGAACCGAACACAGTGAACTGACGCTTTCCGGAAACGAGATGGTGGCGCGGCTCGACGAAGCGGTCGCTTCGTTCGATCAACCGAGCGCGGACGGCATCAACACCTACTTCGTTTCGTGGGCGGCGCGGCAGGCAGGTCTCAAGGTCGCGCTCTCGGGGCTGGGCAGCGACGAGATTTTCGGCGGCTATACTTCCTTTCACGCGACGGCGAAGGCCGCGCGCATGGCGGCGCTCGGCGGATCATTGCCGCGGCCTTTGCTGGCGCCAGTGGCTTCCCTGATCACGTCCGCCGGAGGCGGCGCCGCTTCACCTGACGCGCTGCGAAAAGTTTGCGCCGCCCTGCTCGACCCCAAGCTTTTTCCGCATCCCTACTTTTTCACCCGCCTGCTTTTTACGCCGCGAGCCCTGGCCCCGGCGCTGAAGAACGGCGCCAGCCGGCTTGCGGATGGAGCTTGGCAAAGCTGGATGGCCGGTTCGGCCGCCGAGGTGCGCGCCGCGGACGGCTTCACGGCCGTTTCGTGGCTCGAATTGCGCTCGTACCTCGCGAATGTTTTGCTGCGCGATACGGACGCCATGAGCATGCGTCACTCCCTCGAGGTGCGCGTGCCGTTCCTCCACTCACCGCTCGTCGAATACATGCTGTCGCTGCCCGAATCGGCAAAGCGCGAAGGCTCGCGCCCGAAGTCGCTGCTGATCGCGGCGCTCGGGGATGTGCTGCCCGAGGAGATCGTGGCGCAAAAGAAACGCACCTTTACCTTCCCTTGGGAGAAATGGCTGCGCGGGCCGCTTGGGCGGCGCGTTTCGGCGGGACTGGCGGATTGGTCTTCCGCACTCGAACCGCAGCTTGGCCGAGACTTTGCGCTTGGGATATGGCACGATTTTACGCGGGGTCGTACCTCTTGGTCTCGCCCGTGGAGTTTGTATGTTTTGAACGAATGGGCGAAGCGAAACCTGGGCGAAACGCACATGGGCAGTGCGGAGCGCCAGGGGATCGTCACCGTTTCGAGGCAATAGGCATCTAACTGCCGCTGAGCAGGCTGGGGTCTGGGGCGCAAGCTTGTCGATGGTCATACTTGGGATCAACGCCTATCACGCGAATGCCGCCGCTGCGATCGTCGTAGACGGCCGCTTGGTTGCTGCCGTCGAAGAGGAGCGGCTGAACCGAGTGAAGTACGCCGCGGGCCTGCCGGCGCGCGCGATTCAATTCTGCCTCGATCGCGCGGGCGTGAAACTCACCGAAGTCGATCACATCGCGGTGCCGCGGGATCCCTGGGCGCGGCTTGGGACGAAGCTGCGGTTTGCGATTCGCATGCCGAAGTTCGCGCTGGATCGCGTGCGCGTGATGCGGCGCTTCGCGGGTATTCGCGAGGACCTGGCGTCCACCTTCGAGATCGCGCCGGACGCCATCCGCGGGCAGTTCCATCGCGTCGAGCACCACACCGCGCATATGGCGAGCGCGTTTTTCGTTTCGCCCTTCGAACGCGCGGCCGTGCTTTCCGCCGACGGCCTTGGCGATTTCGCCAGTTCGATGAGCGCCCTCGGCGAAGGGCCGAAGATGCGCGTGCTGGGTGAAGTCGCGTTCCCGCACTCCCTCGGGATGTATTACACGGCGCTGACGCAATACGTGGGCTTCTGGAAATTCGGCGACGAATACAAGGTGATGGGCCTCGCGGCGTACGGCCAGCCGGAATTTCTGGAGGAGTTCCGCCGCATCGTCTGGTCCGACGGGCCGCTTTCCTTCCGCCTCGGGCTCGAATACTTCACGCACCAGAGCGAAGGCGCCGAGATGACCTGGCGCGACGCGACCAGCACGCCGGTGCTGGGCCGGCTCTTCTCGGATTATCTTGAACAGCGCCTCGGTCCCGCGCGCAAGGCGGGAGAGCCTCTCACGCAGCGCCACTACAATCTCGCGGCCAGCATGCAGGCGGCCCTGGAAGAAGTGCTCGCGGCTTACTGGAACGGTGTTGCGAAGGCCAGCGGCCAAAAGAATCTGTGCCTCGCGGGCGGCGTGGCTTTCAACTGCGTGGCCAACGGACGGATATTCGATGCTACGCCCTTCGAGCGGATATTCGTGCAGCCTGCCGCGGGCGATGCGGGACTTTCGGTGGGCGCGGCGTTTTCCGTGCACCACCAGATTCTCGGGCGGCCGCGCGAATTCGTGATGGAGCACGCCTACTGGGGACCGCAGTTTTCGCCCGGCGAGATTCGCGCGGTGGTGGATGGCGTCGGCTCCGCGGACGAAGTGGAGATCGCGCAACTGGGCGAAGACGAACTCGTTCGCGCGACGGCGCGCCACATCGCCGACGGAAAGATCGTGGGATGGTTCCAGGGAGCGGCGGAATGGGGACCGCGCGCGCTCGGCAATCGCAGCATCCTGGCGGACCCGCGCCGCGCCGAAATGAAGGACATCCTGAATCAGCGGATCAAGCACCGCGAGTCGTTCCGTCCGTTTGCGCCTTCGATTGCGGAAGAAGCGACCGGGGAATTTTTCGAGAAGACGCATCCTTCGCCGTTCATGACGTTTGCCTATCCGGTGCGCCCGGAAAAGCGAGCTGCGATTCCCGCGCCCACGCATGTGGACGGCACGGCCCGGTTGCAGACCGTGAGCCGCACGTCGAATCCGCTGTATTGGAAGCTGCTGAACGCGGTGGGCGACGTGACCGGTGTGCCGGTAGTGCTGAACACTTCGTTCAACGACAACGAGCCGATCGTCTGCCGTCCCGAAGAGGCGCTCGAATGCTTCCGCCGCACGCGCATGGACGTTCTCGTACTCGGCAATTTCATACTCGAACGCAAATACGCATCCCGCGACCGCGAAGAGCCTGCCGGGCGCTTCGCGGGACGCGACAGCTGAGCGCATGCACATCCTGCTCCTGAACGAGTACTATCCGCCCGACACGTCGGCCACGGCCAAGATGGCCGTGCAGGTGGCGGAGACGCTTGCGAAAAATCACCAGGTGACGGTGGTGGCCGGGCGCCCTTCCTACGATCCGGACGAATATTATCCCTATCAGCTTTTGCGGCGGGACACGCGCAATGGAGTCATAGTCGAGCGCGTCGGTTCGACAGCGTATCCCCGCCACCAGATGAAGCGCCGCGTTTCGAATTACTTGTCGTATCTCGCGCTGGCCGTGCCGCGTGCTCTCGCGCTTCGTCCAGACGTGGTGCTGGCGATGACGGACCCTCCGGTAGCGGGAATCGCCGGAGCGTTTGTTTCTCGATTGGCGGGACGGCCGTTCGTCTACAACATCCGCGACCTTTACCCGGACATGGCGATCGGCGGCGACATCGTGCCGCCGAACGGCTGGGCGCAACATTGGGAGAAGATGCACCGGAAGGCGCTGAAGCACGCGGCGCGCGTGATCGTCCTCGGAGACGACATGCGGGAGCGGATCCTCGCGAAGGGCGTTTCTCCCGAGCGAGTGGTGGTGGTGCGGGACGGGACTTCGTTTCCGGCGTCGATGCCCGAGCTGGCTGACCCGGTGGTGCAGGAAATCCGCGGCGGATTCCCATTTGTGGCGCTGCACGCGGGCAATCTCGGATTCTACGGCGCGTGGGGCACGCTGCTGAAGGCTGCTGAGATTCTGCGCAACGAAAATAGCGCGCTGGTGTTTGTAGGGAGCGGAGCAAACCGCGCCTCGCTGGAAGCGACGGCGGCAGGCTCGCCAAACGTACGCTTCCTGCCGTTTCGCCCGGTCGAACAGGTGCAGCACGTGATGATGGCGGGCGACGTCCACATCGTGACGATCAAGCGCGGGCTCGAGGGCGTGGTGGTCCCGAGCAAGCTGTATTCGATCCTGGCCGCGGGGCGCCCGGTGCTTGCGGTGGCGCCGGCATCGAGCGACGCGGCGCGCATCGTAGTCGAATCGGGATGCGGGCTGGCTGCCGATCCGGACGATCCGTCGGCGGTGGCGGCGGCGATTCGCGAGCTGCGCAGCGATCCCGCTCGGTTGCACAAGATGGGCCGCAGGGCCCGGGAAATCGCTGAGAAATATGCTAGAGTTAACGAGCTGCAGCTTTTTTCCGGGATTATCGAGAAGGCCGTTCTCGAAAACAACGGAGGGCGTCATCTGGAATCATAAAAAGGTTCTCGTTACTGGTGGTGCGTCTTTTATCGGTTCGCATCTGGTGGATGCGCTGCTCGCTCGCGGCGCGGAAGTGCGCGTGGTGGATGACCTCACGAGCGGCCGCACGGGGAATATCGAGCAGCACGTCAAGCAAGGGCGCGTTACCTTCACGGAAGCCGACCTCCGCGAGCCGGGCGTCACACGCAATGCGATGAAGGGCATCAACGTCGTTTTCCACCTGGCGGCGGATCACGGCGGACGCGGCTACGTCGATCTGCACCAGGCGGGACCCGCTTCGAATCTTTTTCTGGACGGCTTGGTTTTCTGGGAAGCCGTGAAGGCGGGCGTCGAGAAAGTCGTCTACGCCTCCTCGGGTTGCGTTTACCCTAACTACATGCAGACCGACGCGAAGAAGGAGCTGTATCTTCGCGAGGCCGACGTAAAGCCGCCGCACGACGCCGACAACATGTACGGATGGGCCAAGCTGATGGCCGAGCTTACCCTGCAGGCCTACCACAAGGAACACAAGCTGGGCGCGGCTTCCTGCCGCTACTTTACGGTGTACGGGCCGCGCGGCGTCGAGAACCACGCGGTGATCGCGATGATCGCGCGGGCGTTCGTGAAGCAGAATCCTTTCGACGTGTGGGGCAACGGTGAGCAGATTCGTAACTGGACGTACGTCGACGATATCGTCAACGGGACGATCCTGGCGGCCGAGAAGATCAACGACGGCACGGCGGTGAATCTGGGCACGATGGAACGCATCCGCGTGATCGACGCGGCGCGGCTGGTGCTGGAATACTCGGGACACAAGGCCGAGATTCGCCTGCGTCCCGAGATGCCGACCGGTCCCGTGAACCGCGTGGCGGACAACGCGCTGGCGAAGCAGCTCCTGGGCTGGGAACCGAAGACGCCTTTCCGCGAAGGGTTGCGGAAGACGATGGATTGGTACTTCGCGAGTCACCAGCGCGCGGACGTGGATGGAACGCTCGAAAAGATGCTGACCGCGCGGTGAGGCGAAGGGATCAGGTGCCTGTGAAGGTGGAGAGCGAGCACCGCTTTTCCACGGGGATTGTTGCCGAGTCATGACGCCCTACTCCGATCTGGTCGCTTTCGCTGTAGCGCTTCTCGGATCGTTGGGACTCACCGTCCCGGTTCGCCGCCTTGCGCTGTACTACGGGATGGTGGACCGGCCCGGGCCGCGCAAGGTCCACGTGAAACCGATCCCGCTTCTCGGCGGAATCGCGATTTACCTCGGATTCATCCTCGCCGTGGTCCTGACGCTTCGCGGCGCGCCGCAGCAGCAGATCGCGGGCATTCTGGCCGGCGCGACGCTGCTGGCCACCGTCGGCTTGCTCGACGACGGCGGCATGCTGCATCACCAGGTGAAGCTCTTCATCGGGATGCCCGCGGGAGCGTGTTTCCTGCTGGCGTCCGGAATCCACGCAACGTTTTTCTCCGTATTCATTCATGGCACGCTCGGAACGGTGCTCGACGCCTGCTTCACCGTGTTGTGGGTTGTCGGCATCACCGCGGCGTTCAGTATCCTGGACCACATGGACGGCCTGTGCGCCGGGATCGCGGCCGTGGCGGCGGCGTTCTTCACTATATCCGCGACGATCCATCACCAGGTGCTGGTGCAGACACTTGGAGCGGCGACGCTCGGGGCCGCGCTCGGTTTCCTGCGGTGGAATTTCAACCCGGCGAAAATCTTCATGGGCGACGGCGGCGCGATGTTCCTGGGCTTCCTGATGGCGACGCTGGGATTGAAAGTTCGCGTGGAGTCGCCGAGTTTTCCGGTGTCGTGGCTCGTGCCGATCCTGATTCTCGGCGTGCCAATTTTCGACACGACGATGGTCTCGATCTCGCGGTCGCGCCGGGGACTGCTGCCATTCACGTCGCCGGGCAAGGACCACACGGCGCACCGGCTGTCGAACCTCGGGCTGGGGCATCGCGGCGCGGTGGTTTCGCTGTACGGCCTGGCGGTGCTCTTCGGATGCACCGGTCTTCTGGTGCCCTACGTATCGCCGGTGATGGGATATCTTCTGGCGGGAACGGCGATCGTGCTGGGATTGATCGCCGTCGCTCTGCTCGAGAACGTACCGTACGAGCGCCAAGCGCCCAAGGCCTCGCGCGCCGCTTGAAATCTCCAGGATTGCACACGCCGTGAGATATACTTGGCAGCACACTTGCCGTTTGGCATTTGGATTCAAGCTAGACAAATCGTACTGAGGCCCGTCGATCGAATCGAATATGTCGAACCCACAGCCGCCCGCAGCCAGCTCGCGCCCCACGCGCACGAACAGCCCAAACATCACGGTGATCGGAGGTTCCGCCGCGGGGCTTTTTACGTCCGTCCTGTTGGCGCGCCAGGGACTTGCGGTGCGCGTCCTCGAGCGCATCGAAACGCTCGAGCCTGAAGCGCGGACGCTGATCGTGACGCACCGCATGCGCGGGATTCTGGGACGCGCGGCGGAAGACAGCGTTCTCAACGAAATTCGGCGTTTTGAGCTTTTCACGGACGGGCGCACCGCCACGGTCACGCTGAATCACCCGGATCTCATCATCGAGCGGCGGAAGTTAATCCAGGGGCTCGCGGCGCAGGCGCAACAGGCGGGCGCGAAGATCGATCTCGGCCACCGTTTTCACGGGCTGCATCCGAACGGCCGCGGGCTGGTGGTGGAAGCGGAGCGCCTGGGGGATGGAGTTCGCGAGGAAATTCGTGCGGACACCGTGATCGGCGGCGATGGAGCCGCCAGCGGCGTGGCGCGCGCGGCCGGGTGGTCGCCGCTCGAGACCGTTCCGCTTGTCCAGGCGATCGTGCCGCTGCCGAAGGACATGGCGGCGGATACAACGCGCGTGTGGTTCGTCCCGGACGACACGCCCTACTTTTACTGGCTGATTCCTGAATCGCGCGAACGCGGAGCGCTGGGCATCATCGGCGAAGACGGCGCCCATACGCGGCGCTGCCTCGAGCGCTTCCTCGAAAAACGAGGGCTGGAGCCGACCGAGTTTCAGGCCGCGCGAATTCCGGTGTACAACCGCTGGATCCCGGTCCAGCGGCAACTCGGGCAAAGCTCGGTGTATCTGGTGGGTGACGCGGCGGCGCATGTGAAGGTATCCACTGTCGGCGGCACTGTGACGGGATTTCGCGGCGCGATCGGAGTAGCGGAATCGATTCTGGGCGGAGGCGAGAGCCGCGAGCTGCGCAGCCTGCGCCGCGAACTCGATCTGCATCTCCTGCTGCGGCGGTCGCTGCACCATTTCCAGCAATCGGATTACAGCCGCCTGGTGGATATGCTCAACGATCCCGCCAAGCGATCGCTCGGCGAGTACTCGCGCGACGAAGCCTGGAAGATTCTGTGGCGAGTGTGCCTGCGCCAGCCGCGCCTGATGCTCCTCGGATTGCGCGGGCTGCTGATGCGCGGACGGCCGCCCGAGCGCGCGAAGCAGAGCGTCGAGCCATCGCAGTAGGCTTCCCCGTTTCGCGAGTGGAAACGTCATGCCGAACGACACACGTTCCGCTTCGCTACACCGCCTTCGTACGATCGTCCTGCTCGTTGTATTGCTGGCTCTCATCGCCGCGGTTGCCGCCTTTCGCGACGCCGGGCGTTGGCTGGTCCGACCCGACCCCCTTGCTCCCGCGGACGTGATTGTTGTCTTGAGCGGCTCGATGCCGGCGCGCGCCGAGGAAGCGGCGCAGATCTTCCGCATGGGATACGCGCACGAGATTTGGATCACGCGCCCGGTGAGCCCAGGCGGCGAGCTGGCCCAAATGGGCATCGCCTTTACCGGCGAAGACGAGTACAGCCGCGAGGTGCTGCTTCACAACGGAGTGCCGAGCCAGTCGATCCGTATTCTTCCAAGGCCCATCGTCGATACGCAGCAAGAGGTGGAGGAAATCATCCTCGAAGCGCGCGCCGGGGGAGAACGCAGCGTACTGATCGTCACATCGCCGCAGCACACGCGGAGAGTGAAGGCGCTGTGGAGAAAACTGGCGGGCGGAAATCCCACTGCGATCGTTCGCGACGCTCCGCAGGACGCGTTCGATGCCGATCACTGGTGGCGGAACACGCACGACGCGCTGGCCGTGGTGCGGGAAATCATGGGTTTGTTGAACGTGTGGATCGGGCTGCCGGTCCGGCCAAGTTCAGGCTGATACGCCAGAGGCGCGGACGCGCTATCGGCGGCGCGCAGCGAGCGGCGCGGGCGCCGGTTCGAGAATTCTCCAGCGATCCCACTGCGATTTGCGGCTAAGGTCGCGCAGGCGCAATTGCCACTCGATCCCCAGCGCTTCGTTGCCGCCGGAGTAGAATGCGTGCCAGGACACGCCGCCGGAAGCGGCGTTGGCTGCGGTTTCGGCGCCGTTCGCGGCCTCGTTCATGGGATCGTGGCTGCGAAATTCGGCGAGCTGATTCGCGTCAAGCGGCACGCGGAAGAAAAGCACTTCGTCGTAGCCCTTGTCGTGTCCGTTCGAAGTGTCCTCCCTGGGAACGAGATATCCCATCAAGTCGATGGAATTTTCTCGAAGGACAAGTTCAATCGATGGCGGACGCTCCGCCGAGAAATTCGTGGGCATCAGATTCAAATCCCAAAGCGTGAGACCCCTGGCGGGCTTCGACGGATCGGGATAGAAATCGAGCGAGCGCATCTGCCACCCGGTTTCCTTGCGGTCGGGCTGCACCTCCGCAACCGTGGCCACCATGTGGCTGCGCCATCGGTCGAGCTTCACCGACCCCACGAAGCTGCCGAACTCGCGGATGAAGCGCAGATTCTCTTCCGTGGTCTGCAAGGTATCGCGCCAAAAGCGATCGTCGAGACGAAAAGTCAGCGTAAAGACCTGCTCGAGCGGCATGGGCGCGGCTTCGCCGAGGCGCCGGCGAAACTCCGGGTCAGCCATGTCTTCGAGATCGCGCACACGTTCGGTGAGGCGGCGGATCGTCCAGGCATGTTGCAACAGAGTCTTCCGCCAATGCTGCGCCAGGACGAAGAAGATGAATCCGACGATGACGCCTATGCCGATAGCGGGCCAGAGAAGGTCCATTCGAGAGCTCTCCAACGGATCAAACGACGCGCGCCATGCTGCCGAATGGCGGGATTCTACTACCAAAGTCGCGCTACGCATACCTGGATGTGGCGAGACGCAGGCGGGTCAGGTTCAGGAGTTCTAGGCCGAGCTGCCCGGCTTTTCCGGGCTTGCCAGCACGGGCGGGGCGTTGGTTTCGGCGCCCTTTTGGAGGAGCCTTTCGATCGTTGCATACATCTCGCTCGTCCGGATCGGTTTTGAGATGTACGCGTCCATGCCGGCCAGAAGGCAGCGCTCTTCGTCGCCTTTCATGGCGTGCGCGGTCATGGCGATGATGGGGACGTGCCGGCCGGTGGATTGTTCCTTTTGGCGAATGGCCGTTGTCGCGGCGATGCCATCCATCTCCGGCATCTGGACGTCCATCAGCACGAGGTCGAAGTAGTCCGCTTCAACCGCGGAGACGGCTTCCAGACCGTCGCGGGCGACCGAAACGGTGTAGCCGCGCCTTTCGAGGAGCCTGACGGCGAGCGTTTGATTGACGGCGTTATCTTCGGCGAGAAGAATACGCGCCTGATTGCGCGCCTCTCGCAGAGTATGCCGGGTCACCAGCGGAGATTTTTCCTCCTTCCGAAGATTCAAGACGGTGCAGATTCCCTGCAGTAAATCCGCCTGGCGTATCGGTTTCACGAGATAACCCGAAATACCCAGATCGCGGCAGCGGGCAGCGTCGCCGAGCTGGCCCGAGGACGTGAGCATCATGATGGTGGCGCGGACGAGTCCGGGGTCGCGCCGGACGCGTTCGGCGAGATCGAAGCCGTCCATCTCGGGCATCTCACCATCGAGAAGGATCAGCGGAAAGGGGTTACCCGTGTCCCTGGCTACGTGCAGGACTTGCAGCGCGGTCCGCCCTCCTTCCACGGAAGTGGGCTTCATGCCCCAGTGCTCCAGCATTCCGGACACCACTTTGCGGTTGGTGAGGTTATCGTCGACGACCAGCGCGTGCATGCCGCTCAACTGCTGGGTTTCGATGGGTTCGACATGTTTGGCGGCGTCCTGCACGGCCAGCTGAACGGTGAAGTGAAATGTGCTGCCCTGCTTGAGCACGCTTTCCACCCATATTCTTCCGCCCATCAGGTTCACGAGCTTCGAGCAGATCGTCAGGCCCAGTCCGGTGCCGCCGTACCGTCGCGCGATGGAACCATCCGCTTGCGAGAACGGCTCGAAAACACGCTGCTGTTTGTCCTCGGGTATGCCGATTCCGGTGTCCTTTACGCTGAAGTGCAGGCAGGTGCTGCCGGCCTGGTAAGAATCCTGCCAGACCCGAATGTAAACCTCGCCACGCTCGGTGAACTTGAGAGCGTTTCCCACGAGGTTGACGAGAACCTGCCGAATCCGACCGGGATCGCCGATCAAATTCTCAGGGACGTCCGCGTGAACCTCATAAATGAGCTCGAGGCCCTTCTGGTGCGCGCGAAAGCTGAGCGACTGGACCGTCTCGCCGAGGCTTTCGCGCAGGCCAAAGGGAATGGCTTCGATCTCGAACCGTCCTGCTTCGATCTTGGAGAAGTCCAGAACGTCATTGATGATGGAAAGAAGAGATTCCGCGGAGATACGGACGAGCTCCAGATGTTCGCGCTGCTCCGCGGTGAGCTGGGTGTCCATCACGAGCTCGGTCATGCCGAGAATGCCGTTCATCGGCGTGCGAATCTCGTGGCTCATGGTCGCGAGGAAAGCACTTTTCGCCTGGCTCGCGGATTCAGCCGCCTCTTTAGCGCGCTGCAAGGCGATCTCCGCCTCTTTCCGCTCGGTGATGTCGAGAGCCGTTCCGAGGATGTACTGCGGCTTGCCGTTGGCGTCCTGCAGCAGAGACAGCTCGATATTCACCCACACGACCCTTTCGCCGCCTCGCAGGATGTAGCGTTTTTCCATTCTCAGGTGGTTGCAAACGCCGTCCACCAATCCCTGAAACCACAGCTTATTCGGGTCGCGGTCCTCCGGATGAGTGAGCGCCTGGATGATGCCCATGCTTTGCAGCTCTTCTTCCGTGCATTCCAGCATTCGCTGATAGGTTCGGTTGGCGGTCAGTTTGCCGCTTGTGATGTCGTAGAAGGCGATGCCGGTGGGCGCGCCTTCGAAAATCGCGCGGAAGCGCTGCTCGCTTTCTCGCAGCGCGGCTTCCACTTTCTTGCGAGCGGTGACGTCGATGAATGAGATGACCGCCCCGATCAAGCGGCCTTCATGAGTCATCGGATGGGAGCGGTATTCGACGGGGAAGCTTGTGCCGTCCTTTCGCCACGCCAGGTCGTCCTCGATGAACGTTCCCTCACCTCTGCGAAGAGCCTCGAATACCTGGCATTCCGCCCGAGGGAAGGGAGAGCCGTCCGCCCTGGTGTGGTGCAGTAGGTCGTGGCTGTTCTTGCCAAGCACTGCGGCGGCTGTGTCGTATCCCAGCATTCGCAGGAACGACCGGTTGCAAAACGTGCAGTTGCCGTCGAGGTCGGTTCCGTAGATGGCTTCCGGAGCTGAATCGAGCAGCAAAGCCACGAATTCGTTGCCGCGCTGAATTTCCGCGTTCAAGCGCCGGTCGAAGAGCGCGGAAATGATGGCAAATCCGAGCAGCGTGAATGTGACGATCACGATGCCCGCAAGCCCGAGCGAGGAGATATCGAGGGCGTGCGAGTAATCGTCGGTGTCGGCGGGAAACGCAAAGTAGGTCACGGCCGCCATCCCCGTGTAGTGCATCGTGGGGATCGCGGCGCCCATCACGATCGCGCTCAGGATCTTGGGCCAGCCCCCGGAGGTTTTGTCTGTCCGGAAGTGGAAAGCGCGCAGCAAAGCGACAAAAGAGATGATGACGGCCAGCACCACGGAGAGGGCAACGATGCGCCATGAATACCTGCACATCGCCGGCATCCGCATCGCCTCCATGCCGATGTAGTGCATCGACGCAATGCCGCCGCCCATGAAAACGCTGCCGGCAACCAGCTGCTGCCAGCCCATCGTCTCCCGGCTTACAACGAACAGTGCGATCGCCGATGCCACAATCGCCGCAACAAGCGATACCAGGACGGTCGGCCAGTCGTACGCGACGCGAACGGGGAGGCGGAACGCGAGCATGCCGACGTAATGCATGGCCCAGATTCCGGTGCCCATCGCGGTTGCGCCGCCGGTCAGCCAGAGAATGCGGATTTTTCCCTGGGCCGCGGTCACCCTTCCCGCAAGGTCAAGGGCAGCGTAAGCGGCGGCGATGGCGATGAAAACCGAGAGAGCGACGAGGCGGTAGTCGTACGAGCCGGTCAAGGTGACGTGGCCCATATTCATGGCTGCGCCTTTCGCGGCCGCATGGTATCGACGCGGTCTTGGATCACAGGTGTTGTCCGAGTGGCTCCTCTGGCAGCGCTCGACTGAAATCAGGCGGGCCTACGGCAGGGGAGCAAATTTGGAAGGGGACTCTATTTTGACGCACCTGCGGGTGAAGTCAAGCGCGACGGAGGCAGCGAAGCGCGCTAGTAACGAGCATCGGAGATGGCGGAAACAGCGGCGGTGAACAGCAGGACAAAGTGGCCTGTTCGCCCGACTGTTGCAATTTGAAACGCGCGAGCGATCGCAAAGCCAGCTTGCTAGATTGTCCTCAGGATTCCACATGGAAAAGAGCAGAGATCACCAGCCCTGGCAGACGTGGCTGGCCTTCGCGATCATTTACCTCGTGTGGGGATCGACGTTTCTCGCCATCCGCATCGGCGTGCAGGAAGTGCCGCCGCTCGTGCTCGCGGCGATGCGCTTCTTTGTCGCCGGCCTCGTTCTCTATCTTTGGATGATCGCTCGGGGCGAGCCTTCGCCAACGGCGCGGCAGTGGGGAGCGGCGTCGCTGATCGCGGTTCCCTTCTTCGTGATGGACTATGGTTTGGTGTTCTGGGCCGAACGGCGCGTGCCTTCGGGAATCACGGCCGTGATGCTGGCGACGATTCCGGTGTTCATCGCGCTGATGGAAATTCTCGTGCTTCGGACGCAGAGGCTGACGGCGCGCCTGGCGCTCGCGCTGCTCATTGGCTGCGGCGGAGTGGCCGTGCTGGTGAGCCGGTCGCTGAGCCTCGGTGGCGCGCCCATCGACCGGCTGGGCGCAATCGGTCTGATCCTCGCGTCGCTTAGCTGGTCGGTGTCTTCGGCGTTCGTGACGCGCTTGCCGCTTCCTCCTTCGAAAGTGATGAGCTCGGGCGTGCAGATGCTGATGGGAGGAATATTCTTGGCGATCGTGGCGGGCGCGTTCGGCGAATTCCGCGACTTCCATCCGGCGGTGGTGTCGCGCGCGGCGTGGCTTTCGCTGGCCTACCTGACCGTCTTCGGCTCCATCGTCGCGTTCACGGCTTACACCTGGCTGATTTATCACGAGTCGCCGACGAAGGTCGGCACCTACGCCTACGTCAACCCGGTAATCGCCGTGCTGCTTGGATATTTTGCCGCCGGCGAGCCGCTGGGCGTGCGAACGATCTTGGGCGCTGCCTGCATTCTGGTGAGCGTGATCGTAATCACCACGACGCCCGCCAAAAAGCCGGCCGCCGCGCTAACCCCTGCCGCCGAACCCGAGAACTCTTGACGCCTCGAACATCTGGCGTGGGGCCGGCTTGCGGCCTGCCCCGCCTTGCTCTGGCGCGGCGCGCGGGATTATGCTGAATCCTCAATTCGATCTCCGAGAGACGCACGCGGGTTAGACGATGAAACTCACCGTAAGGCAATTCCAGATTCTTGCCGTGTCCGCGCTTTTCCCAACCTGCATGATGCCCATCGCACGCGCACAGCAGGAGAACCAAACGCCGGCATCGACGGCAACGGGTCCCACAGCGGGCGCGCCTCCCAGCATCGCCGCGGGCAAAACCTACGAGCTCGATGTAGACGGCTCGAAGCAGTGGGTCGATACGAACATCGACTTGCGCCCGGGCGAGAAGATTCACCTCGCGGGCGCCGGCACGATCACGTATCCCTCGACAGAATCATCGAAACCGGCGCAGTCGTTCGGTCCCGATGGTCTCGCCCGTGGCTGGAAGGATCTGATCCATCAATATGCGGTGACGGATGCGGGCCACGGCGCGCTGGTTGGGCGGCTCGGCGCCGCCGATGCGGGCGGGCAGGGATTCCTGGTGGGCGCTGCGGATGATTATCAGGCTCCGGTCGCGGGCCGGCTATTTCTAGGCGTCAATCAGAGTTATAAGGACGCGCAAAGCGCGCACGGCAGCTTTCACGTGACGATCAGCGTCACTGATCCCGGGCTTTCTTCCGCAGCGACGGCTGCCGGCGGCCCGGCGGAGACAGCCATCCCGGGCATCACGGCCGCCCTTCTGGCGAATATTCCGCGGCGCGTGACCGATCCGCAAGGCAATCCCGGCGACATGGTGAACATTCTGATCGTCGGCAGCCAGGCGGATTTGACGCAAGCGTTCAAGGCGGCTGGCTGGGTGCAGGTGGATCGCAGCGTGCAGGATTCCGTGCTGGCGGGCCTCGAGGACTCGCTTCAGAAAAAAGATTACCTGACGATGCCCATGAGCACGCTGTATCTATTCAACCGGCCGCAGGATTACGGCTTCGCGCACGCCGAGCCGGTGCGCGTGGCGATGTCGCGCAATCACCTGCGCGTGTGGAAGTCGGAATACACCGTGGAAGGCCAGCCGCTATGGTGCATCGCCGCGACCCACGACATCGGTTTCGAGCACGACGATCGCAGCAAAAGCATCACGAGCGTGACGCACAAAATCGATCCGGCGATTGACGGCGAGCGCGAATACGTGAACGACACGCTTTCGAGCACCGGCCTGGTGATCGCGCGCTCGCACGTCACACCCGCGGACCCGCTGACGGAGGCGAAGACCGCGACCGGCGGCAGCTTTCACTCGGACGGACGAATCCTGGTGCTGGTCCTCAAGGCCCCGCAGGTGGCCGCGAACAACTGACGAAATTCGGTCGACGCACGTGCTACTGCGAAGCCTGAGCGTTCGTGATCTTCACGCGGAACCACTGCAAGTTGTCCGGATACTGAATGTCCTTGAACTGGACGTTCTGTTCTTCACCGGGAGCCAGCGTCACGGTCATCTCGCCGTCGTTTTGCGCGATCACGCTTTGGTTCGCCCCGCCGTAGATCGTCGTGTACTTGATGTGGCTGTACGTAAGGGTTTGCGACTCGTTGCGCAAATCGATGAGCCATGCTGCCTGGCCGCTGTCGTCTTTGACCATGGTCGGTTCACTGACGAAGCGCAGGTCCTTGGCCGGGTTGGCGTTCTGGACGGCCGCGGACGGCGCGCTTGTGGCCGCGCTGGTGGCGGTCGATTTCAGAAAGCCCTTTGAATCGAGGTAGACGAGGGTGCCTACGATCAAAAGGACGGCCACGATCGAGATGACTACAATGGTGCCGCGGCGGCTCGACTGCTGATCTTCAACTTGTTGCTCTTCAAACATGGAATTGCCCTCCCTGTCTGGCTGGCGGCATACCCATGCTCTTGCCTGGCGTTGGTTGGACGTGGTTCGAGGATGGGTTTACCGGGTAACATACGGGCCCGACTGCATTCCCCCTGTGCGCGGAAGGTAGCACAGCGCCCCTCCCAGGGCAATAAATTCTCTTTTCTGATTGCGTGCGGAAGAAGTAAATTACTGCGGCCCGCCCGGGCTCAGGAAACCAGCGCTCGATAGGCGATCCCGGAAAAATGGAGGATAAGGTTCATGGCGACGATGAAGGCGGTGCGCGTTCACGAGTACGGCGGACCGGAAGTCCTGAAATATGAGGACGCTCCGCGCCCTGAGCCAGGCGCCGGCGAGGTGCTGATTCGAGTGCAGGCGGCCAGCGTGAATCCCGTGGACCGGGCGATCCGCCAGGGCTATTTCAAGGAGCGGATGCCGTTCAAGATGCCGCTTGTGCCGGGATGGGACGTTGCCGGGGTGGTCGAGGCGGTGGGACCGGGCGTCTCGCGGCTCAAGCCGGGCGACGAGGTGTACGGCAGGACCGATCTTTCGCGCGACGGGTCGTATGCCGAGTATATGGTGGCGCGCGAGTCGGAGATCGCGCTCAAGCCGAAGTCGGTCGATTTCGTGACGGCTGCGGCGATTCCTCTGGCGGCGCTCACGGCGTGGCAGGCGCTTTTCGACAACGGCGGGCTCACGGCGGGCCAGACGGTGCTGATTCATGGCGGCGCGGGGGGCGTGGGCCACTTCGCGGTGCAACTGGCGAAGATCAAGGGAGCGCGCGTGATCGCGACGGCGTCGGCGCGCAACCACGAGTTCCTTCGTTCCCTGGGCGCGGACCAGGTGATCGACTACAACACGACGCGCTTTGAGGACGTGGTGCACGACGTCGACGTGGTGCTCGATTCGATCAGCGGCGACACGGCCGACCGTTCCTATCAGACGATCAAGAAGGGCGGGATTTTCGTTTCCATTTTGCGGCCGCCCTCGCCGGAGAAAGCCGCGGCGCACGGCGTGCGCATGGGGCATACGTTCGTGCAGGCGAACGTCGCGCAGCTCGAAGAAATTGCGAAGCTGGTGGACGCGGGCAAGCTGAAGACCGTCATCGAGAAGGTGTTCCCTCTCACCGAAGCCGCGGCGGCACACGACCTGAACGCCACCGGGCACACGCGCGGAAAAATCGTGCTTCGCGTTGTTTAGTCCGGCGTCGGCACGCCCTTCGCTGTCCCGCTGACGAGCCGCCTCTGGTAACCTCGAAAGAGGCAACGGCGGGGAGCGCTATCGCGATGTCGTCCATCGAAATGCGGCAAACGTCCGCAGCCCACGAGCACATGAAGAGCGCGGTGCTGCACGAGAGTTTCCGCGTCAGCATCATGCTGAAGGGGCTGCATGCGGTGCTCGAGACGATTCTCGGCATTGTCCTGCTGAAGGTGGCGCCCCAGACGCTGAACCGATGGGCGATGTCGCTGCTCACACAGGATTTCTCGCAGGACCCCAACGATTTCGTGGTGACGCATTTGCATCGGGCGTTCGAGCGGATGGCCGACGGCGGAAGCCATTTCGCGTCGTGGTATCTGCTGTCGCATGGCGGCGTGAAGCTTTGCCTGGTTCTCGCGCTGCTTTGGAACAAGCTTTGGGCGTATCCGCTGATGATGGCGATGCTCGCGGCGTTCATCGGCTATCAGACGTACCGCTTTGCGCTGACGCATTCGCCGGTGATGGTTGCGCTGACGCTTTTCGATATCGTGGTGATCGCGCTTACTTGGATCGAATACCGGCAGCAGCTGGCGCGCCGGCACCGAGCCGTTTCGTAGTTTCAAATGCGGGCGCCGCATTGACGGCTGGCGCGCTCGCACGCTACATTGTGACCATCAGGCCGGGCTTCGCCGAAAGAGCGAGGCTCATCGAAGGCTGACCCGGAGTGGCGGAATTGGCAGACGCGCACGACTCAAAATCGTGTGGCCGTAAGGCCGTGTCGGTTCGACCCCGACCTTCGGGACCAAACAAATCCAAATAAATTAGAGAGACGCCGGGGTAGGTGCCGCGTCTAAGCCGTAAACCGGGCGCCAGCGATTCGTGTGGTTTGCATTGCCGGTGTGGCGCTGACACAATCGAAGGTCGCGCTTTGCGCCGATTCACGCGCCGTAGAGCCGCGCAAAACAGGAGATTGTTTGACGATGAAAAAGAGCCTCGTTCTTACCTCACTGGCAATGGCAATCTTTGCGACCCAGGCGCAAGCGGCCTTCGCTCAGGCCCCGCCGGCTGCAACCGAAACAACATCCAAGGGCCCGGACACAAAGGCGACCGAGGCGAAGGGGCCGGACGCGACGCCGAAAGAGGAATCGTCCGTCACCGAGCACACCATCCAGATCGGCGGCCAGACCATCGCTTACAAAGCCACCGCGTCGACGACCCTGCTCAAGAACGATAAGGACGAGCCCGTCGCGCTGATGTACTCGACCGCGTACGTGCGCAGCGACGTGAAGGACGAGAGCCAGCGCCCGATCGCGTTCATCTACAACGGCGGCCCCGGGTCGGCGTCGGTGTGGCTGCACATGGGCGCGTTCGGGCCGCGCCGCGTGGTGACGGAAAACGCCGCGCCGACCGGCCCGGGGCCCTATCAGATCGTGGACAACGCCGATTCGCTGCTCGACAAGACCGACATGGTCTTCATCGATCCGATCGGCACCGGCTTCAGCCACGTGGTGGGAAAGGGCGAGAACAAGGACTTCTGGGGCGTCGACGAAGACATTCGCTCGCTCGCGAAATTCATTCAGATCTACATCAGCCGCAACGGCCGCTGGAACTCGCCGAAGTTCCTGATCGGCGAGAGCTATGGGACCTTCCGCTCGGTCGGCCTCGGAAACTACCTGGAGGATCACGACGGGATCTACATCAACGGGATCGTGCTCATCTCGAGCGTGCTCGACATCAGCACGCTGGAGTTCGCCGTCGGTGACGACCGGTCGTACGTTTTCTACCTGCCGAGCTACGCGGCGGCCGCCTGGTATTACAAGACGCTGAAGAACCGCCCTGACGACCTCGAGGCGTTCCTCAAACAGGCGCGCGATTTCGCGGCGAATGAGTACGCGACCGCGCTGATGAAAGGCTCGAACATCACGGATGCCGAGAAGGCCGCCATCGCGAACAAGCTCTCGGATTTCACGGGCATCAGCGCGGACTATTTCATCAAGGCGAATCTGCGCGTCAACCTGGCGCAATTCGAAGCCGAACTTCAAAGAAGCCGCGGTCTGGTGGTGGGGCGTTACGACTCGCGTTACTCGGGGCCGATGCCGGACCTGATCGCGGAATACGCTCCATACGATCCGTCGTTCACGGCAGTGAGCGGAGCGTTCACCGCGGCCATCAACGCCTACTTGCGCCAGGACCTGAAATTCAATCCCGAGATGACGTACGAGGTGCTGCCCGGGGACATCAGCGCACACTGGGATTGGAAGCACAACGGGTCACCCGACTCTTTTCCGGGCGCGCCGAGCGTGGATCAGGACATGGTTTCTGCGTTTTTGGACAACACGCACCTGCGCGTCCAGGTCGAGAACGGGTTTTTCGACATGGCCACGCCGTTTTTCGCGACCGAGTACACGATGGACCACCTGGGGCTGCCGCCCGATCTTCGCAGCCGCATCGGATTCAAGTACTACCAGTCGGGCCACATGATCTACCTCAACGAAAAGGAATTGCCACGACTGAAGGCCAACGTCGCCGCGTTCATCGACGAAGCGACGAAACCGTAGGGTGAGAACGGGAAGCGACGCGGCGGCCTAGCGGGGATTTCGCGCGACGGCGGTTTCCGCTGTCGCCAGCGTCGCGGGGCCGGCCGGGCGGTTTTCGGTGACGAGATTCGGCTTGGCGGGCGGCAGGCTGTTCAGTCCGTCGAGGTAGGTGGCGATGCCGCGGTAGAGGCTCTCGGCGACGCGCTGGCGCTGGTTGCTGTCGAGCAGCAGGCTCTCGTCGCTCGCGTTGCTGATGAACGAAATCTCCGAAAGCACGGCCGGCATGTTGGCGCCCGTGAGAACGACGAAGGGCGCGCGCTTCACTCCCCGATTGGTCTCGCCGCGGCTCACGAGCTGCAGCCGCGACGCCAGCGCATTCTGAATATCTTCCGCGAAGAGTTTCGACTCCGCGATTTTCGCGTTGCGCGCGATCGTCTGTACCAGTTCAGGAAGATCGTGGAGCGAGGATTGCGCGAAGGCGTTTTCGCGCGTCGCGAGCTTCATCGATTCGGGCGAGGCGAGCAGGCTGAGGTAGTAGGTTTCGACGCCGCGAGCCGATGCGCTGTCGCTCGAATTCGCGTGGATCGAAATGAAAAGGTCGGCGCCGGCGCGGTTGGCGATCGCCGTGCGGTCCTCGAGCGAAACGTACGTGTCGGTTGTTCGCGTATAGATCACCTGCGCGCCCGGAATGTTCTGCCGAATCAGCTGGCCCAGCCGCAGCGCCACGTCGAGGCAGAGATTCTTTTCCATCAAGCCGTGCGGGCCCATCGCGCCGGTGTCGAAACCGCCGTGGCCGGGATCGATCGCGATGCGGCTGATTTTCAGGCCCAGTTCGTGCGTCAACGAAGGACGGCTCTCGCCGCTTGAAACCGCCAACGCGGCGCCGGCCGGATCCTGCCGGGCGGTACCCTCGGGCGCTGCCTGCGCGTGAACGTCGATCACCAGGCGGTAGGGATCGGAAAGCAGCTGCGCGGAATAGCTCTTCGCTTTATCCGCGTCGAGAACGAGGCGCACCACGTCGTCGGTGTTCTGCGCCGCGCGCACCCACTTGAGGAGGCCGTCCTGAGCCGGGGCGGTCTTTTGCGCGACGGACTGGCTGAGGCGCGCGTTGTGCAGATCGAAGTAAATCCGCTCGGGCGCCGAAATGCGCGCGGAATCGTACTGCACCGGCTCGTCGAGCAGAACGATCACCCGTGCATCATTCTGGTTGCCGGCGACTTCGATCGAGGTGACGTCCGGCGTGCCGCTGATGCCGCGCGGGAGCGGGATGAGCGAATCGGAATCGGCGACTTCGTGGATGCCCGCTGTTTGCAGGCGATCGTCCGTTTCCTCGGCCCGCGACGCCCCAGCGATGATTCCGCGATGAGCCGGGCTCGCGGATCCCATCTGGTTCCGCATCATCCGCATCATCGCGCGGAGGCCACTGCGCGGCAGCGCCGCGCTTGCCGGCAGCACGATCGCAGCCAGGGCGCAGATCCACAGAATCCAGCTATGCAGGCCGAATTTCGAGAACGGCTTGTAGGTCAACTGGCGCGGCGGGTCCGGAGGAGCCGGCCCTTCCGGTGAACTCGCTTCGAGCGGCTCCGCCGGCGGCGGCTCAGAGGGTGCGCCCGGCAGCAGCTTCGACTTGCGATCGGCTTTTTCGATGATGTCCGCCGAGAGAGTGCGGCGGCCCTGCGCGAATCCCTCCTGGAGCGCGTGAAAGCACAAATTGTTGATGGTTCGCGGGACGCCGCCGCTCTTCGCGGCGATCATGGCTAGCGCGTCCTGATCGAAGATCTCGGCTCCTGAATGCCCCGCCACCTTCAGGCGATGCCGAACGTACCCGGCGGTTTCTTCGGGCGAGAGCGCCTCGAGGCGTTGAACGACGGCGATACGTTGCAGGAGCTGCGACAGTTTCTTGTGTCCCAGCGTTTCGCCGAGCTGCGGCTGGCCGGCCAGGATGATCTGGAGCAGTTTGGTGTGCTCGGTTTCGAAATTCGAAAGCAGGCGGATGGTTTCGAGCACGGAGTCGTCGAGATTCTGCGCCTCGTCGACGATCAGAACGAACCGCCGGCCCGCGAGCATTTCGGCGAAGAGCATTTCGTTGAGCTTGTTGTGCATGGCGACGAGGCCCATGCCGGCTGCATCGACCTTCAACTCGCTCAGCAAGTATTGGAAAAATTCGCGGGAGTTGCACTGCGTCTGGAAGAGGAATGCCGCTTTTGCTTTGCCACGAAGCCCCTCGAGAACCTGATAGAGGAGCGTGGTCTTGCCCATGCCCGGTTCGGCGATCAGCGCGAGGAATCCGCGCGAGTCCATGATTCCTTCGGTCAGTGCGTCGAGGGCTTCGCAGTGGGTGCGGCTGGGATACAGGTAAGCAGGGTCGGGCGTTACGCCGAAGGGCTGCTGGTGCAAGCCGTAGAATTCGAGAAACATGTCACTGCCTCCCATCCCGGCGGCGGAGACAGATCGCCTTTGCGAGAGGCGCCGGGATCCCAGCAAAGCGTAAAACCACGGAACGGCTGCATGAAGAGTCGCGAGGGCGGGAAAGCGACTGAGCGCATCCGAGGCGGAGTTTCGGTTTTTCTACTCCCGACCGCCCCCTAACTGTACTTCCGAGAGCCTCCGCATGCAATGCTTGGGCGAGATTTCGGTGCCGAAATCAGCGCGAGATGGCCTCGAGGGCCAGGCCGCGAGTGCGCGGCCCGAGGATGCCGATCGCCAGTACGACCACGGCCATCGAAGCCGCAATGAACGCGAACACCCCGCCGACGGAGAAGCGATAGAGCAGAAAGCCGATCATCAGGCTGGTAAAGATGGCGCTGAAGCGGCTCCAGGAATAGACGAAACCGACGGCTTGCGCACGCACGGCTGTGGGAAACAATTCGGCCTGGTAGGCGTGAAACGCCACCGAAAGCCAATTGTTTGAGCAAGTAAGCAGCACGCCCAGCAGGATCAGCCAGCGCGGTTCCTTCTGGGCGGCAAAAAGCAAGCCGAAGCCGGCGATGCAGACGGCGCTCCACACGATTTGCCACTTTCGTTCGAGCCTATCCGAGATGCCTTGGATCAGCAGCGGCCCGAGCGGCGCGCTGACGGCGATGATGAAAGAATACTGGAGGCTGGCGGTCGTGCGGATGCCGGCGGCGATCAGGAGCGTGGGAACCCACGAAGCGAAGCCGTAGTAGCCGACCGTCTGGGCGAACTGGAAAATGACGAGCATCAGCGTCCGGCGAAGGTAGGGAGGGCGGAAGATCTGGAAGAAGCCGCGGCTGGCGGCCGAGGATTGAGCCGAGGAAGTTTCGGCCGTGGCAACGGGCGGCAAGGCGCCGCGCGATTCGGCGGCGACGCGCGTTTCTATGTTCGCGACGGCGCGTTCCGCATCGGCGATGCGGCCGCGCGCGATCAGCCAGCGAGGGCTTTCGGGAATGCTACGGCGGATGAACCAAACGAAGATGGCGCCAAAAGAGCCGAGGAGGACGACCCAGCGCCAGCCGTCGAGGCCCAACGGACTGCGCGGCACCAGCAGCCATGAGACGAGCGCGACGACGGGAATCGCGGTGAACTGCACCACCTGGTTGATCGCGAAAGCCCGGCCGCGAATTTCTTTCGGGACGAGTTCAGCGATGTACGTGTCGATTGTGACGAGCTCGACACCGATACCGATTCCAGTGATGAGACGCCAGACCAGGACTCCGCGAGTGCCGGGCTGAAACGCCATTGCAATCGAGCCCACCGTGTACCACACCAGCGAGTACGTGAAAATCGTGCGGCGGCCGAATTTGTCCGCGGCGAATCCGAAGAGGAGCGTGCCGATGAAGAGGCCGGTGAATGTAGCGGAGATGAAGGCCGCCAAGCCGGTGATCCCGAAAAACGAAGCCGAGGCGGCGGAAAACAGGCCGCTGCGGACCAGGCCCGGGCCGATGTAGGTCATCAGGAAGAGATCGTAGAATTCGAAGCAGCCGCCGAGCGAGAGTAGCAGGACGAGCTTCCAGATGTAGCGCGTGGTCGGAAGCCGATCCAGCCGCGCGCTGATGAGAGCAGCTTCGGTGCGAAGCGCGGTTTGCCCGGCTGAATTCGTCAGGGTCATCGGGGCGCCGCGGATTCTAGCAATTCGGCGATTACCGGGCATAGCGCATTTACGCGGCGCCCGTCAGGAATCCGCGCCGGGAATTTTGACACCCGAGATTCGGTGTGTTCAGATGACGCGCGGGAGAATTACATGCGGCGAAACCGTCTAGCCTTCTTGATCGCGGCGCTCTTTCTTATCGTTGTCGTTGTCGTTCCGCTCTTCTCTTTCGGCGTAGGATTGCTGGTCGATTGGATGTGGTTCGGTGAAGTCGGCTTTCGCGAGATCTTCCTCACCACGTTGAAGACGCAGCTCGGGCTGGGAATCGGCTGCGGGGCCGCCTTCCTGCTGCTCAGCGGCCTCAATCTGTGGATCGCGCAAGGCGTCGCGCATCGTTCCGGATATATGGTGTCCGCGCCGTCCAGGGGGCGAACGGACCCGGGTTCGGTCGAGTTTCGTGCGGCGATCGAGAAATTTCGGTCGGTCTTTCGCAGCCTGGTCTGGTTTGCGCTCGCGATCGCGGCGTTCCTCGTCGGCCAATGGGCGGGGACACATTGGGGCCGGTATCTTCTGGCCACGCACGCGGTTCGTATGACGGAGACCGACCCAATCTTCGGTATCGCTCTGAGCTTCTATCTATTTCAGCTGCCGTTTCTCTTCTTCCTTTACCATTTGGCGCTGATCCTTCTGCTGGTCGGTCTGCTGTCGGCGGGGCTCCGCTACTTGATCGAGGGCGGCATCTGGATGTCACCTGGCGGGTTGGGGATGGGGGTGAATGCACGCCGTCATCTGATGATTCTCGGCGGCCTTCTCTTCCTGCTGTTCGCCTGGCGAGCGCGCCTGGGGATGTACGACCTCGTGTTCGCGCAGGGTGGCCTCGTCTACGGGGCGGGGTACACGGACATTCACGTAGGGTGGCCGGTCCTGTGGATTCAACTCGTGCTCTGCGTGATTGCCGCGATTGCGTTTCTTGCCGGGGCGAGGAATGGCCGAACGCGGCCCGCGCTGTATGCAGTGGGCGGCGTGCTCGCGACGGCGCTGCTCGGCGGGATGGTTGTTCCCGCCCTCGTGCAGTGGTACGCCGTCACGCCCAGCGAGCTGGAGAAGGAGCAGCCCTATATCGCGCGCAATATCAAGTTTACCCGCCAGGCCTACGGCCTCGACCGGTTCGACGAGAGGGATTTTCCGGCGATTCAGGACCTGACGGCGGCGTCGATTCAGCAGAACGCCACGACCATGCAAAATCTGCGTTTATGGGACCACGAGCCGCAGCTCACCACGTTTCAGCAGCTTCAGGAGATACGCACCTACTACGATTTCGTCCAGGTTTACAACGACCGCTACACGATCCATAACGAATTGCGCCAGGTGTCGCTCTCCGCTCGCGAACTTTCCGCCGACAGCCTGCCGGACCCGAACTGGGTGAACCAGCACCTGACTTACACGCATGGATACGGGTTGTGCCTCGGCCCGGTGAACGAGTCAACGCCCGACGGCCTGCCCGTGTTCTTCATCAAGGACATTCCGCCTGCGTCGACGATTTCGCTGAAGGTGACGCGCCCGGAAATTTACTACGGACAACTCTCGAACAACTACTGTCTGGTTCGCACCGGGGCGAAGGAATTCGACTATCCTTCGGGCGAAGACAACGTTTACAACGAATATCAAGGTTCGGGCGGCATCGCTGTGGGCAGCTTGTGGAGACGCCTGCTGTTTGCGCTGCACTTTGGCAGCGCCAACATCATCCTTTCCGGCTATCTTCAGCCGGCGAGCCGCATCATGATCTACCGTCGGGTGCTGGATCGAGTGCAGGAGCTCGCGCCGTTTTTGTCTTTCGACAGCAACCCTTACCTGGTCGTTGCGAACGACGGCTCGTTGCAGTGGATCGTGGACGCGTACACGACCTCCGATCAATATCCTTACTCCGATCCGACCGACGGCGTGGGCAATTACATCCGCAACTCGGTCAAGATCACGATGGACGCCTACGATGGACAGGTCAGATTCTACGTCAGCGATCCCTCCGATCCCGTGATCGAGACGTACGAGCGCATTTTCCCCGGCGTGTTTCGTCCGCTCTCAGAGATGCCGCCAGACCTGCGCGCGCACATTCGCTACCCGCAGGACATCTTCGCGATCCAAGCGGCGAAGTACGCTGTCTATCACATGACCGACCCCAGCGTGTTCTACAGCAAGGAAGATCTGTGGCGCGTGGCCACGCGTTCAACCAACGGACAGTCCACGCCCATGAGTCCCTATTACGCGGTGATGAAATTGCCGGAAGTCGGGGCGACGGAGGAATTCATTTTGATGGTTCCCTTCACGCCCTCGCGCAAAAACAACATGATCGCCTGGATGGCGGCTCGCTGCGACGGTTCCGATTACGGCAAGGTTCTGGTCTTCACCTTTCCGAAGGAAAAACTCGTTTACGGCCCTGAACAGATTCAATCGCGCCTCAATCAGACCCCTACCATCTCGCAACAACTTACTCTTTGGGACCAGGGCGGGTCGCGCGTGATTCACGGCACGTTGCTCGTGGTACCTGTGCAGAATGCGGTGATGTACGTGGAGCCGCTCTATCTCGCCTCCGAGGGAGGCTCGTCGCTCCCGCAGTTGAAGCGGGTGATTGTCGCCTATTCCGATCAGGTCGTGATGGAGCCGTCTCTGGATGAAGCGCTCAACGCAATTTTCGGCGGCAACGTCGGCGGGACACCCGAAACGAGTGCGCCCGCGCCTGGACCCGCGACCTCTGCGCCCCCGGCCGCCGCGAAAACCGTTCCGGCTTCGCTCGAGAGCCTCATCCAGCAGGCCAACGAGCATTACGAGAAGGCGCAGCAGGACCTGCGCCAGGGCGATTGGAGCGGGTACGGCCAGGAAATACAGAAACTCGGCGAAGTTCTGAAACGGATGCCGGCGAAGGTTCGCTAGCGGCCGGTTCGAACCGCTGATTGCTTGCCGAGCGAGACGAACCGAATCATCCTCGGGTGCGTCTAAGCAGTGCCGGGCATCCGCCCGAGCCGGTTGGTTGACTAGGGGGAGTATGCGCGCACATCGTCTGGCAGCTTGCGGTTTCGTGCTTGCGGGCTTTGCAATAGTGGCTGTGCCGAGCTGGGGGCAGGTGGCGAGTCCTCCGGCGAAGGCGGAATGCAAATTTTCGGACGGCAAAACCATTCACGTCGACTATTCGAGCCCGCGTATGCGAGGGCGGAAGATTTTCGGGGGCCTGGTGCCCTACGGCGAGCCGTGGCGCGCGGGCGCGAATGAGGCGACAACGTTCGTGATCGATTCCGACGTGAAGGTGGCCGGGAAGGATATCCCCGCGGGCAGCTATACGCTGTTCACTCTGCCGAATCCGGATTCGTGGCAGCTGATCGTCAACAAAACGACGGGCGAGTGGGGAGTTCCTTATCCCGGCGCGGACTCGGATTTCGCGCGCGTGCCGATGAAGCTATCGAAGCTCGAATCGCCGCTCGAGGATTTCACGATCGGATTCGACAGCGACGGAAAGACCTGTTCCTTGCGCCTGGATTGGGACACAACGCGCGCTTCGGTGGACATCACAGAAAAGAAGTAGCTGCCCACCTACCGCGCGCCGCTATTGATTTTCGAGGCGGGCCTGCGCGCGGGTCTTGTGGGTGTGCGGGTCGACGATGGCGCGGAAGACGCGCCCGCGGCCGATGACGTGCTCTCCCGAACGAGCCTCGACGTCGAAAATCAGAAAGCGCCCCTTGTAGCCGGCGAGCTTCGCGTGCGCGCGCACCGTGGCGCCGTTCGGCACAGCCTTCAGGTGATCCACTTCAATGCGCGTGCCAACGGTGATAAAGCCCGGCGGCAGCGTCGGCATCACTGCCTGCACGGTGGCGTGTTCCATCAGCCCGATCATTGAGGGAGTGGAGAAAACAGGCGGCAGATTCGGATTTACGTGCTGGATGGTGTGCTCGGGCAGGACGACGCGGTCGATCGTCGCTTCCAGTCCCAGGGGCGGACGAAATTCGAGCGGCGATGGCGCCGGCTTTGCCGCGGCCGCGCGTTGTTTGCGCGTCGATTGCTTCGCAGTTTTCTTCGGGCTGTGCTTCCTCGATCGGGTCATTGCAGGGTCTGGCGGCGCGGGCGGGGCGCGGACATCACGGCGCGCGGGCTCAGGACGCTGCGCGTGAATTCCAGCAGGGTGATTCCGAACTGGTTCCAGATGCGCTGCTTCAGCGTGCGATAGTCCTGCGAGCCGCTGAAGACGTCGCGCATGAGATCGCGGAACGCCGGAGAATAATTCAGGAGCTGGACCATGCGGGTGGTAATCGCGCCACCGAGGAAATTGCCGCGGAAAAGCTTTCGCGCAAGGCTCGCGGCGAATTCGAGGTCAGCCGAAAAAGCCGCGCGCAGCCGCTCGGGGTACGCCTGAGGCTGCCCCTCGATCAGGGCCTGAGCGAGCAGGTCGCCGGAACGCAGCGCGTAGTAGAGCCCCTCGCCCGTCACCGGATCGACGCAAGCCGCCGCGTCGCCCGCCATCGCCCAATTCCTGCCGGCGATGCGGCGGCCGCGAATCGTCTGCGCTTGCGGCGAAGGCAGCACGTGGCTGTAGAGGCGCGCGCCATCCATCGGAATCTTTTCTTCTTCGACGAACGCGTCGAGATGACGGCGAAGCTGCTGGCTCGAGGCCTGTCCCATCTTCGCGCAGATGCCGACCGAAAGATGGTCGGCGCGCGGAAAGGACCAGAGGTAGCCTTCGAATTGCTTTAGGAACTTCACCTTGAGGATGTCTTCTTCCGTTGGGACAAAATATCCGAGCGTGAGCTCGAGATCGTCGGCGGTGAGCGCGGTGGTTTCCGGCAACAATTGATTGCGCGCGCCGGCCGCCAGGACCACGAAATCGGAACGCTGCTCTTCGCCGCCCGCCACGAGGCGCACCTGCGAGCCCTCGGTGTTGATGCCCGTGACGCGCGAGCAGACGGCGGTGCAGCCGGCCGCGACCGCGCGATCGAGCAAGAGGCCATTGAGGACGGTGCGCGCGTAGATCACGATCGGATGGCTCATTTCGAAGCGCGCGCGATGGCCGCCGCCGGAAATCAGTTCGGCGGTGCGAACGATTTTCTTGGGCTGCTGCCCGTCGAGGAGGAAGGGATACGCCTCGATGGCCTTGTGCGTGAGGCCGCCGCCGCAGGGTTTTTCCCACGCGAGGCGCTCGTCGAAGATCGTGACCTGAAAACCCCGGCTGGCAAGGCGCTCGCCGCAGAGGGCGCCGGCAGGCCCCCCTCCGACGATGGCAATGTTCTGCATGACGTTTTTGGCTGGCCCAGGCCCTTTACCGGAGCTTTAAACGGCGCACACGGGGCTTTGTGCCACCACCTCTTGAGTCTGTCAGTCCAGTGGAAAGATCGCTGCTATGAACCAGGCCGCGAGTATAGCACCAAAAAGTGCGGCTCCAATTGCCGAGCCGGTGCGGGCACGTAACGCATCGGTAGCTAGCCTTTGAGCGGCGGAGAATGCCGCCAAGGTGAAGAAAAGAATCAGTATGAGGATGTCGCCGTGCAGAAGAACGTAGTACGCGAGCAGGCAAGCGAGCCAGAGCTCGAGTCGCAGCAAAAGCGCAATGAAGTATCGCAACGTGCGGCGGCCGCCGTCCTCGACCGCGCCAAGAACTGTCTCTTCCGCGAAACAAAATAGGAAGGCGACGGGCAGAAGCTCGGCGAACCGCGCCCAGCGCGGCGCGTTCATCCACAGGTCGGCAAGCTGCCAATTGAGCCAGGCGCCCGTCGCGAGAAATGTCGCAAAGGCGAGGAGCGCGGCCGCGACGATCGGCCTCGCGCGAGGCTGCCACGATTCGCTTGCGGGTTTCAGGTTTAGCAGGAGCAAAAACAAGCCGCTAAAGAGGAGCAGCGAGGCGAAATAGCTGCCGCCGTAGAGATGGAGGAAGCGCAGCGGAAGAGCGATACAAAGAAGGAAAACGCCCGCCAATGCTGCCGCGGCGCCTTCAGCAGCGGCGAGAGCGCGGCTCGGACGCAGCGAGGAGGAATCGGCGCTTCGAGGGCCGGCGAGTTTCGAGGCGAGTTTCAGGGCAAGCGGAAACAAAAGCACGAGCCCAATCAAACCGAGGATTGAACCCGCGAGACGCCATCGGCCGCTGCGAAACGTTGCGTAGGTCGCGAGATCGAGATTCAGGGCGAGCGTCTTCGGCGCCACGCCGGGAAAGAGCGCCTGCATAGCCCAGAGTTCGGCGCGATGTGCCACGCCGTGATCGAGCAACCCCGTCGTATGCGTGGCGTACGGCAAAAAGACGAGCTGAAACGCGCGCTCTTCGGCGAAGTCGGAGGGCGAGGTGCGGTCGCCATTGGCGGCCGCCGCCAGCGCCCGGGCTTCGCGCTTCACCGGCCAGAGGTCGAGGCCGCCGGCAAGAACGAGCAGGTTCGAAGGCATGCGCTGCGGCAAAGTCATCGGGGCGGGTGAGAGCGCGATGGTGGCGGCGAGAGGATGGTGATCCGCCATGCGCACGGCAATCGCGCCGCCCATCGAGTGACCGAGGAGAATCGTGGTGCGCGGATCGACGGCGCCGCTCCGGGTGAGCGAGTCGATCGCGATGGCGGCGCACTGCTCCGCCCGCGGAAACGTGAAAGCGTCCGTGTTGTCGCCGTGCCCCGCGAGATCGAAGAGATACGTGCGGAAGCCGTGGCCGGCAAAGTCCGAGCCGAGGTACATCATCACGCGGCGATCCGCCGAAAGACCGTGCAGCACAATCGCCGAGCCGACGGGAGTGACTCCGTTCGGCGGATCGAGGATGGTCGCGGGCGTGTGGCAGTTTCGGCCGTCGAGCATGATGTCGCGTCGCGGGAGCTGCGCGCGCCTGATCCAGTGAGCTCCGAGGAGAAGGAAAATCGCGCCGAGGACTGCGGACGCCAGCATCCAGCGCTTCATCGGATTGCGCCCGCCTCCGTCTTGGGTTCGTTGGGTGCTCCGCGGCGCTGCGACCCCGCGTGATAGAATTGAGCTTTCGGCTCTTCCAAGGGAAGAGGCTGAGGGGCATTCGATTGGGACAAGTCGTCTCGCAAGGCGGGTTGATTCTCCGCCGGAGCGAATGGAAACGCAACGGCGGGACAGTAGTGTGCGCGGCCGGAGCTTTCGACTTGCTGCATCCCGGGCACATTCGCCTTCTGGAACAGGCGCGCGAGCTCGGCGACGTGCTTGCCGTCGTGGTGCAGGACGATGCCGGCATCCGCGAGCGATTCGGGGACTCCCCGAAAGCAGCGCGCCCGGTGACGCCGGCAAGCGAGCGCATGGAAATCCTTGCCGGGCTGGCGGCGGTGGATTTTGTCGCGACGTTCGAAGGCCCTTCTCCGCGCGCGTTTCTTTTGGAGTTCGCGCCCGACGTGTTCGTCGAGGGGAATTCCCCGGCGGGGCGAGAGTCCGGATCTCACGCGGGTGACCTCGAAGAGCGAGGCTGCCGGGTCGTGCGTTTCCCGATGGAACCCGGCTATTCGACTGACCAGTTGATCGAACGCATCATCCAATCCCGTACATGATTCTTCCGCTGGTTTCGGAACTTTTCGGCGGCATTGCCCGCCAGGGTGCCGTCGACGACGTTTGCGACCGCTTGCGCCGCGAGGGAGGCAAGGTCGATCTTTCGGGCCTCACCGACTCGGCGAAGGCGCTGCTGGTGCCGATCGTCTTCAGCAAGCTCGGGCGGCCGGCGATCGTAGTGGTGGAATCGAACCAGCGCGCCGAAGCGCTGCTCGACCCGATGCGCTGGTTCTACGAGGCGGTGACGGGTAAGCCGGGCCGCCGGGTCGCCTGGTTTCCGGCGCACGAGGTGCTGCCGTACGAAGGGCGTTCGCCGCACGCGGAAATTTCGGAGGCGCGCGCCGTGACGCTGTGGCGGCTGGCGACGGGCGAGGCGGACATCGTGATCGCGCCGGCCCAGGCCGTCCTGTGGCGGATGCGCGAGTCCCAATTCTATCGCGGGCTCGCGAGGACGATTGCGCGCGACGAATCCATCGGGCACGAGGATTTCATCGAGTTCCTGAGCGGCGCAGGCTACGAGAGGCACACGACCTGCGACATGCCGGGACAGTATTCCGTTCGCGGCGGCATCATCGACGTTTTTTCTCCCGAGATGCCGCAGCCGGTGCGCATCGAGCTTTTCGGCGACACCATCGAGTCGATTCGCGCGTTCGACCCGAATACGCAGCGCTCGACGAACCCTATGGAGCGCGCCACGCTTTTGCCCCTCACGGAAACGCTCCGGCAAGTTCAGGTGCTCGAACCGACGCGAGCCTCGTCCGAATCCGGCCGCGAAGACAGCGGCCTGCCGGAGGGCTTTTATCCCGGCTGGGAATTCCGCGAAATGCTTCAGCACGACCGCAACGGAGTGCTCTTCGATCTTGCGACCGATCCGCTTGTGGTGCTCGATGAGCCATCGCAGATCGCGACGGCGATCGAAAAATATCGGGCGAGGTTTGATCAGGGCTTCGAGGAGGCCGAGGATGCGATTGCCGAGCCCGCGAGCCGTTACATCCTGAGCGAAGAGGAGTGGACGCTCGCGCTCGAACTTTTCCCGCGCCTGGCGATCGAGCGCCTTGGCGTTGCGGTGGAGGGCGCGCCGCTTCTTGCGATCCAGACGCAACCGACCACGCGGTATCACGGCAACGTAGCCGCGTTCATGGGCGAAGTGCGGCGGAGGCTCGGCGAAGGCGAACGCGTGATCGTCTCCGCGGCGAGCACCGGGGAGCTCGAGCGGTTCGCGGACATTTGCCACGAATACGAATTGCCGTACCGGCTCGGCGAGCTGGAAGAGAACGTGACGGTGACGCGGCTGGCCGAGGAAGGCAGCACGGGCAACACGCCGGCGATGGTGATCGTGAAGGCGCCGGTCGGCGAGGGCGTGGTGTTTCCGGACAACCGGCTCGCGATTTACGGCACGGCTGATCTCTTCGAGACGCTTCCGCCGCCTGAGCGAGCGCGTGCGCGGCCCAAAAGCGCGAGCTTCTTCAGCGATTTCTCGGATTTGAGGCCGGGCGATTACGTGGTGCACGTCGACCACGGCATCGGGCAGTTCGACGGATTGCGGCAGGTGGTGGTCGAAGGCGCGACCGGCGAATTCATGCTGTTGCATTTCGCCGACGACGCGAAGCTCTACGTTCCGCTGGCGCGCCTCGATCTGGTGCAGAAGTATCAATCGCTCGGCGGCGAGCCCCCTACGCTGGACCGCCTCGGGACGACCGTATGGGAGAGCCGAAAGTCGCGCGTGCGGAAGTCGGTCGACGACATGGCCGACCAGCTTCTGGCGCTCTACTCCGAACGCAAGACCGCCGTAGGCCACGCGTTTCCGGGCGATACGAACTTCCAGCGAGAATTCGAAGATGCGTTCGAGTTCGAGGAAACGCCGGATCAGCTCAAGGCCATCGAAGACGTGAAGCGCGACATGGAGTCGACGCTCCCGATGGACCGCCTGCTTTGCGGCGACGTCGGCTACGGCAAGACGGAAGTCGCCATGCGCGCCGCCTTCAAAGCGATTTCGGATTCGAAGCAGGTGGCCGTGCTCGCGCCCACCACGGTGCTGGCGTTCCAGCACCACGAAACTTTCCGGCGGCGCTTCGCGGCGTTTCCCGTGCGCATCGAGATGCTCAGCCGGTTTCGAAACGAGAAGGAGCAGAAGAAAACCATCGAGGAACTGGAGGCCGGGAAAGTCGACATCGTGATCGGCACGCACCGGGTGATTTCCAAAGACGTGAAATTCCACGATTTGGGCCTGTTGATCGTCGATGAAGAGCAGCGGTTCGGCGTGGCTCACAAAGAGCGGCTGAAAGAGATGCGCAAAAATGTGGACGTGCTGACGATGTCGGCCACGCCGATTCCGCGCACGTTGCACATGTCGCTCGTCGGATTGCGCGACATGAGCGTGATCGAGACGCCGCCGAAGGACCGGCTGGCGATCCAGACGACCGTCGCTCCGTTCAGCGAGACGCTCGTGCAGAAAGTGATTCAGGAAGAGCTCGACCGCAACGGGCAGGTTTTTCTCGTGCACAACCGTGTGGAGTCGATCGCCTCGCTTGCGTCCTTGGTGAAGCGAGTGGCGCCGGACGCGCGGATCGTGGTGGGTCATGGGCAGATGCGCGAGACTGAGCTGGAAAAAGTGATGATGAAGTTCGTGCGCGGGGAAGCGGACGTGCTCGTCTCGACGACGATCATCGAAAACGGCCTCGACATCCCGCGCGCCAACACGATCGTGATCAACCGCGCGGACCGCATGGGACTTTCGGAGCTGTACCAGTTGCGCGGGCGAGTAGGCCGCTCGAACCAGCGCGCGTACGCGTATCTGCTGGTGCCGCCCGACGTGCCTCTAACGCCGATTGCCCGGCAGCGCCTCGCGGCCCTGAAGGAGTTCAGCGATCTCGGCGCCGGGTTCCGCATCGCCGCGCTCGACCTCGAACTGCGCGGCGCCGGAAATATGCTGGGCCGCGAGCAGCACGGGCATATCGAAGCGGTCGGATTCGACATGTACGTCCAGATGATGGAGCGCGCCGTGGCCGAGCGGAAGGGCGAGGCAGTGATGCCGGAGCGCCGCGCGACCCTCAACCTGGGTATGGACGTGCGCATTCCATCCGAGTACATCGACAGCGAAAATTTGCGGCTGCGGATTTACAAGCGAATCGCCGGCGTGACTTCCGACGCCGGGCGCGACGAGGTGCGGAAGGAGCTCGAGGACCGCTTCGGTCCGCCGCCGCCCGCCGTCGTCAACCTTCTCGAATACGCGGTGCTGAAGGCGCAAGCGGAGAAGCTGCTGGTGGCCTCGATCGACCGCCGCGGCGATGAGGTGGCGATCAAGTTCTACGAGGACACCCCGCTCGGCCCGGAGCGCATCGTAAAACTGATCCGCAAGCACCGCGACATGAGGCTCGATCCCAGCGGTGTGCTCTGGCTGCACTGGAAGGGATACAAAGGCGGCGTCATGGAAGCAGTGAGAAACGTATTGCGGCAACTACAATCGTAGAGATAGAATTTCGCGAGAGACCCAAATGAAAAACCGAAATTCGTTTTCCAAATTTTGCCTCGCCGGGTTTGCTGCGCTCTTTCTCGCGGCCGGAATCCACGCGCAGACCGATACCCAGTCCAAGGACACGCTGGTCGAAGAGATCGTGGCGCGCGTCAACAACCAGATCATCACCCTTTCCGATTACCAGAAGGCGGCGCAGGGCCTGCAGGACGAGGTTCGGCAGGACTGCCAGAATTGCACTCCGGACCAGCTCCAGACGGAACTGCGCGACCGGCAGAAAAACCTGCTGCGCGACATGATCGATCAGCAGCTCTTGATCGAGCGCGCCAAGGACATGAACATCGACGTCGACACCGACCTGGTGAAGCGGCTCGACGAGGTCCGCAAAGAGAATAATCTCGCCACGATGGACGATCTCGAGAAGGCGGTCGAGAAACAGGGCATCGTCTGGGAAGACTACAAGCAGCAGATGAAGAACGGCCTGCTGACGCAGAAGGTGATCCAGCAGGAAGTGGGCGGGCGCATGGACATCGGCCCGGACGAGGTGAAGAAATACTACGAGGCCCACAAGCAGGATTTCAACCGTCCTGAGCAGGTCGATCTCGCGGAGATTCTGCTGAGCACGGAAGGAAAGTCTCCCGAGGAGACTGCCGCCGTCAAGACGAAGGCCGACGACCTGCACAAGCGGATCGTGAACGGCGACGACTTCGCCGAAATGGCGCGGCGCTACTCGGATGGATCGACGGCGCAGGATGGCGGCGAGCTCGGGGAGTTCGAGCGCGGCCAGCTCGCGCCGCAGCTCGCGGATGCGGTCTTCAAGCTTGAGCGGAACGGCGTCACCGACGTGATTCAGACCAAGTCCGGCTTCGAGATCCTGAAAGTGAACGAGCACTATCAGGCGGGCCTGCAGCCGATGGACAAGGTGTCGGACCAGATCACCAACATCCTCTACAAGCAGAAAATGGACCCGGCGATGCGCGACTATCTCGCGCAACTGCGGGAGGAGAGCTACGTCACGGTCAAGCCGGGGTTCGTCGATACGGCCGCCGTGCCGGGAGCGACGGTGATCCAGGAAGTCGCGCCCACTCCAGACACAGCCGAGAAAAAGAAGGGCAAACACAAGGTGGCCCTACCCAAAGCCAGCGGGCTATGAAGTCTCATTTCATCAACGACCTTGCGGACGGCCAGGTTGTCGCATCGCTCTTCCTCGTGCGCGAAAAGGAAGTGCGCACGTCGCAGCGTACCGGAACATCCTGGCTGCACCTGGAATTGGCGGACCGCACCGGGACGATCGCGGCGAAGATGTGGGAAAACTACGCCCCGCTCGCCGCGACCTTCGAATGCGACGACGTGGTGCAAATTCGCGGGCGCGTGAAGCTGTACAACGGCCGCAAGGAATTGACTCTCGAGCAGATTATCCCGGCGCTCGAACACGACTACGATCTCGGAGATTTTCTTGCGCACACGAAGTACGACGTGGAGGAGCTTTACAGCCGCCTCCATCAGGCGATCGCCGGAATGAAAAACCCCTGGCTGAAGCGCCTGCTGACGGACATCGTCGAAGATCCGGCGATCGCGCCGAAATTGAAGCGCGCTCCCGCGGCGATGACCATGCATCACGCGTATATCGGCGGATTGCTCGAGCACGTAGTGAGCCTGATCGGGCTCTCGTCCGCGGTATCGGCGCACTATCCGCAACTGGACGCGGACCTGCTGCTTGCGGGCGTCGTGCTGCACGATATCGGAAAGCTGGACGAATTGCGGTACACTCGCGCGATCGATTATTCGAGCGAGGGGCGGCTTCTCGGGCACATCACGATCGGGGTAACGCTGGTCCGCGAGAAGCGCAGGGCCATTCCGGGATTCCCCGAGCCTCTCGGTCTTTTGCTCGAGCACATGATTTTGAGCCACCACGGCTCGTACGAGTTCGGATCGCCGTCGCTGCCGCAAATTCCGGAAGCGCTGGCGCTGCATTTCGTGGACGACCTCGATTCGAAGATGGCGGGAGCGTATCAGACGCTCAACGCCGCCGGCGGCGACGACGTTTGGAGCGAACGCAATCCTTCGCTGCGGCGCGCGCTGCTGCGGGCGAAGCCGTTCTTGAACGATGGGGCCCCTAACGCCGCAACGACGGCGACCCTGCCTTTTGGCGATGCAAAGGACGCGGACAAGAGATGAATTTGCCCCTGGATGAAACGATGGAGAAGGACGCGCAGCTTCCGCGCTTGTCGAAGCGCTCGGTGCTCGATCTTGCGCCGCTCGAGCTCGATTGCATGAATACGCTCTGGCCGATCGGCGAAGGAACGGTGCGCGAGATTCGCGACCGCCTGGCGCCGCGCCGCGCGCGAGCCTACACGACCATCATGACGATCATGGACCGCCTCGCCCGCAAGGGAGTGGTAGAGCGGCGGAAGATGGGCCGCGCGTACATCTACCGGCCGCGCCTCAGTGCGGAGGAAGCGCGAGCGCAGGCCGTCAGTCAGGTGATGGAGGGCTTCTTCGGCGGCTCGAAAGAAGCGCTGCTCGCGCACCTCGGAAACGTGCCGGCGCGGCGGGCCGTTGCCGTGGCCGCTTCCGTCGGAGGCGCCCCGCTGGCCACCGATGTTGAGGCGGGCGAAACGTTCTCTCGCGAACGCCTCGACACCACGACGGTCTAGCGCGACTCTCTTCTTATGTTCCCCGCGGAACTCAAAATTCGCGACGTGTCGATTCGTCCCGCGACGATCCTCGCGCCCATGGCGGGCGTGACGGACACCGTCTTCCGGCGCGTGATCCGCTCGCTCGGCTCCTGCGGGCTCATCATGACGGAGTTCACTAGCGCGGAAGGGCTCACGCGCAAAGCCGCGCGCACCCTGCGCTATCTCTACTTCGACGAAGACGAACGGCCGATCGCTGCGCAGATCTTTGGCTCCGATCCGAACGTGATGGCTTCGGCGGCCGCGCTCACCGAGGATCTGGGATTCGATCACGTCGACATCAACCTGGGCTGCCCGGTGAAAAAGGTGGTGAAGTGCGGCGGCTCGGGATTGCTGCGCGACTTGCCGCTCGTCGAGAGGCTTTTCCGCTCCGTGCGCGCGGCCGTGCGCATTCCGCTCACGATCAAAATTCGCTCGGGGTGGGATGAAAGCAATATCGTCGCGGTGGATGTGGCGCGCATGGCCCAGGACATCGGCATCGAAGCCGTAGCCGTCCATCCGCGGACGCGCATGCAGGGATACGCGGGCAGCGCCGACTGGAGTGTGATTCGCGCGGTGAAACAGGCCGTGCGCATTCCCGTGATCGGCAACGGCGACATCCGCGCTCCGCAGGACGCCGTTCGCATGATTGAGGAGACCGGCTGCGATGCCGTGATGATCGGGCGGGCCGCGTCGTCGAATCCGTGGATTTTCCGGCAGATCGGCGATTATCTCGCGACGGGGCGATACGACGAGCCGACCGAAGCCGATCGCTACCAGCTCCTATCGGGATATTTCCGCAGCCTGATGGAAGCCGAGATGCCGGATGCGATCGGGAAGATGAAACAGTTCGCGACCTTCTTCACGCACGGCGTCCGCAACGGCGGCGACTTGCGGCACCAGGTGCACCACTCGCAAACCGCCGAGGAAATTCTCGATCGCGTCGATGCGTTCTTCGCGCGCGGCGCGGTCAATTGTGACCGCGCCGCTTCCTAGAACAGTTCACTCCGGCTTGGCCGTTCCGTTGGAAATAGAGTCGTCGAGCAGTTGCTGCATTTGTTGCGCGCCTTCACGGGCTTTTTCCGCCTGTTGGCGGGCGAGTTCGCCGATTTGGCGGCCGATGTCTCCCATTTGCCGGCCCAGCTCGCCGGCCTGCCTGCCGACGTCGTTCCACTGAGTGTGAGTTTCCCAACTCGTTTCGCCCAGCGTGCGCTGGAGCTCGCCCAGCTCTCTTTGGAGATCGCCCAACTGCTGCATCGTCGCGCCGCTGGCGCTGAGTTGCTTCACTTCATCCTGCAGCTTTTGGAGTTGGGCTGAGACGTCCGGGACCTTCACCCGAACGTCCATTTTCTGCTGCATCTGCTCGCGCATCTGGTTGCCGAGCGCCTCTTCTTTCTTGCGGAGATCTTCCTGCTGCTGGGAAAGATCATGCTCGGGCGCGAGGAGTTTCTTCGCGCGGTCGACGGTCGCCGGATCGCGGATGATGTACGATTTTTCGTCGCGCTCGAACCAGATGAAATCGCCGGGAATCTTGCTTCGCAGCGATTCCGCGTGCTCCCGGTCCTCATTGGAGCCGGACATCATCCATGGTTCCGAATTCGGCGTGACGATCACAAAGCGGCGGCCCCAGAACCAGCCGTTCGTCGGCCAATTCCAGTTCCAGTTTCCCCATCCTGAATCCGGGGTCGCCGGCGTGGGAGGTGTTGCCGGCGCCGCTGGCGCTGCCGGTGTTGCCGGAGCTTGTGCTACCGGCGGGTCGCTCGGAGTCTCTTGGAGCGCCGGCGGGGGCGGGATATTCGGAGCGGCAGAAGGCGGCACGACGGCTGAAAGCGGCGCAGGAGTTGCCGCCGGATGGATTGCCGGGGCGACGGGCGGCGCAAACTCGGCTGGCGCAGCGGGAACATTCAGTGGAGCCGAAGCGGACGCACCTTGATCCTGCACCGGCAGGAAAGAGGGATGCAGGGACGCCGTCAATGCGGCGAGAGGCGCCGCACAAATTGCAAGCCAGACCACGAGGGCCTTCGTCACTCTGCTCGACATCGCACTCCTCCACGCGAGAATTCGCTCGACCCGCTTTTCCGCCTGGCCCGCTTTCGCCATCGAAACACCATGCCACCAGACGCGCTGCGGGACCGCCTCGAGCTCCGCGAAGAAGCCCAGCAGCGTTTCGGCATAGCGCGTCCGATCGACGCCCGCGGCCAGCGCGGCCTCGTCGCTGGCCTGCTCGGAAAGCTCCATCAACTGGTGCTCGAGCCACCACGCCAGCGGGCTGAACCAGAAAATCGCGCGATGCAGCAGCGCGAGGCGTTGCACGAGGGCGTCGCCGCGCTGCACGTGCGAAAGCTCGTGCGCGAGCACGGCCGCAAGTTCGTCGGCGTCCCACGCGCGCCAGCCGGCGGGAAGCAGGATCATGGGCTCGCGCACGCCCGTCATCAGAGGAACGGACAGCATTCGCGATTCGGCGAGAAGCGGAGTTGACGGCAACTCGGCAGCGCGCGCCGAGCGCAAGAAGAGGGCTGTTGCGTCTTGGTCGCGAATCGGAGCCGCAGAATCTCTGAGGCGCTTTCCAAATCGAATGCCAATGGCCAGCCGCAACAGGAAACCGAGAGCGACCAGCAGATATACCGCCAGGATCAGAACCGGCCACGAGAAGCTCCTGTTTCGAGCAGGCGTTGTCAGCGGCGCCGGCGCGGAAATCGAATCACGCGGCAGTGGCGCAGCGTCGCCGGCTCCGGTGGGCGCCGTGACCGTGATTGGACCCGGGGCGATTGCCTGCGGAGACGCCTCTTGCGCCCCGGCCGGCTGCTGCAAGTCCGGCACTGGCACGGTCAGGTCGATCGCCGGGCAAACCAGGACGAGCAAGGGCATCGCGAGAGCGGCCAGGAGCACACTCTTCCAAACGAGCAACTTCGCGCGCACGAGTGTCACGCGCAAGGCGGCAAGCGCCGCGGCGACCAAGCAGCCGAGCAAGATCGAGCGCGCGGCCGAGCCGGCGAGAACAACGAGAGAATGCGTGCTTGCGTGAACCATTACGGGCGACATGGTCAGCTTCCCTTCTTTGCGGAACCGCCCCTGGCTCCGGCTGCGGGTTTGTCTTCGGTTTTTTGCTGCGCGATCCTTCGCGCGAGCCTTTCGAGCTGCTCGCGATCGATCACGGCGTGATCCACGAGGCCGACGACCAGCTCCTCGGCCGATCCGCCGCAGAAGCGGTCGATGATGTTCTTCACGGCGCGCACGGCGACGTTCTGCC
This sequence comes from Vulcanimicrobiaceae bacterium, assembly GCA_035504455.1. Classification (GTDB taxonomy): domain Bacteria; phylum Acidobacteriota; class Terriglobia; order Acidiferrales; family UBA7541; genus Palsa-295. The sequence continues at coordinate 2,457 of DATJRU010000024.1, read as the reverse complement.
GGGCCTCCGCCGCGCGATAAATGTAGGTGCGGCCTTCGACGACGTGCGAGACGAAGCCCTTTTGCTCGAGGCGGCTGAGGATCGTCCGCACGGTGGATTCCTTCATGGGGCGCGTGGGCGCGAGGGCCTCGCGGCAGGATTCGGCGGAGCAGGGGCCGTGGGCCCACACGTGGTCCATGATCATCTGTTCGACTTCGCCGAGGCCTTTTGGGCGCTTTCTGTAAGTGTTATTCATCGTAGCGCTACAATATGTAGCGGATGAATGAACGCGTGTCAAGCGGAATTTTTTGGCCAGTATTGCAGGGATGCCCAGCTCACCGGGCCGGGCGTTACTCGTCGCGTGTGACGAGCAACTGCTTGTAGGCTTCGCGGCGGGTGATACCGCGCTCGCGAGCGGCTTGTTTGAGGGCGGCCTTGCGGTCCACGCCGCGATCGCTCATGATTTCGTCCACGCGGCGCGCAAGCGGAATCAGGCTCGCCGTTGGTATTTCCGCGTGCGTTGCTTGCCCATCCGCGGGGCCGACGAGCAAGGTGATCTCGCCGCGAGGCGCCTTTTTCTGCGCGCTCGCCAGCAAGTCCTCGATGTGCCCCCGCTGGAATTCCTCGAACGCCTTGGTGATTTCGCGCGCAATCACCGCGGGACGATTGCCGAGAATCTCGAGAGCATCCTCCAGAGTGTCGAGCAGGCGATGCGGGGCTTCGTAGATAGCCACGGTGCGCGGCTCGCTCGCCAGATCGCGAAGCGCCTTGCGGCGCGCGGTGGGCCGAGCGGGCAGGAATCCCACGAAGACGAATTCGCTCACCGGCATTCCCGATGCGGCGAGCGCCGCGACGAACGCCGAGGCCCCGGGCACGGGCACCACTTCGATTCCGTGGCGCAGGCAGAGGCTCACGAGCCGGTGGCCCGGATCGGAGATGGCGGGCGTGCCTGCGTCACTGACGAGCGCGACCTTCGCGCCCTGCTCGAGCTCGATGACGATTTCCGGGGCGCGCGTGATTTCATTGTGCTCGTGGTAGCTGACGAGGCGCTTCGAAATATCGAAGTGCGTGAGGAGCTTTTGCGTCTGGCGCGTGTCCTCGCAGGCGATCAGGTCGGCTTCCTTCAGTATTCGGAGGGCGCGGAGCGAGATGTCTTCGAGGTTGCCGATGGGAGTCGCGACGACGTAGAGGCAGCCGCCGCTCGGGCCTTCCGGCTTGGGTTTCGAGTTGTTCCTGGCCGCCATACCCAGTGCCGCTTGCGCGGCCTAAAGAGCGTAAGTCGCGCGGCATTTTTTCGCAAGGCGGCAGCTTCGGTCACCCGGGCGTTCTCGAATGGCGCGGGCAGGGGAAATTGACAGAGGCGAGTTCCTTCGCTACTCTGGTTAATCCGAAATACGCGAAATAAACGCTAAGGAGTGTAAGGAATGGCTCAGGGTACGCCGGTAAAGCACAGGAAGAAGACGAAATCGGTCCTCAAGAATATCCGCCAGGCCGAGCGGCGCGCGGCAATCAACCGCATGAATCGCACCAGGGTCCGCACGGCGCTGCGCCGGATGCGGGCGGCGCTGACGGCCGCGGACAAAGCCGGGGCCGAGAAGCTGATCTCGGCGACGTTCTCCGAGTTGGACAAGGCGATCTGCAAGGGCACGCTGCAGGAAAACACCGCGAACCGCTACAAGTCGCGGCTGTCTCTGGCGTTGAACGGACTGCAAGCAAAGAAGTAGCCGCGCGAACAGGAAATTTCGACGAGGCGCTCCGAGTTTCGGAGCGCCTTTTTCTTTTTAGCCGGCGCGACTGACTGCGGAGATGGGCGTCGTGAGGCGCGCGATCAGGAATTCCATCAGCGCGCGCGGATCGGGATTCGAAGATTTCAACTGGCTGTCGGCTTCCGCGAGGGCGACGAGGCCCGAGAGAAGTTCGCTTCGCGGCACGCGGTGTGCCTGCCGGACGGCGGCTTCGGCGGCCTCGGGGCGCATGCCGAGCTGCCGCGCGGCCTGGAATCCGCCTGTGTGCGCGGGCAGGTCGCGCGCCTCGATCAGCTTGCGATAGGTCCACGCCAGCGCGCCCACAATGCCGATCGGCTCTTCGCCTTCGCGCAGCAGATTGTCGAGAAACGCCAGCGCGTCGCGCCGCCTGCGGCTGGCCAGCATATCGGTGAGCTGCCAGACGGTGTTCTTGCGGGCGGCGACGACGAGCGTCTCGACGTCGGAGGCCGTGATGGTCCGGCCGAGCGCGTAGGTTGCCAGCTTCTCGAGTTCGCCGCGAATGCGGGCAGGCTCGCCGTTGACGATCTCCGCGAGGAGCGCGGCGGCAGCGCGGTCGATTTCCGCGCCGAGGTCCTTCGCCATTTGCATCGCGAGCGCCGCGGCAGATTCTCCGCCGATCGTCAATTCCACCACCAGGGCCTTCTCGCCAAGGAGCTTGCGGAATTTCTGGCGGCCGTCGAGCTCCGAAGCCTCGAGGACGAGCACCGTGAAC
>DATJRU010000023.1:0-42247 GCA_035504455.1 Vulcanimicrobiaceae bacterium | reverse complement strand
TCTATGTCTTCGCGAACTATGGTTATCTCGCCGCGTTGGGACCTGGTGGCGTCGCGCAATCGACGAGAGTGGCGGCGACAGCGCTGTCGCTAACGATTGGGCCCGTCGTGGCAAAGATCGCCACCATCGTCATCTTGATCTCCATGTTTAGCGCGCTGAACTCGATTCTGCTCACCTCGCCGCGTGTTTATTACGCGATGGCGAACGACGGGCTGTTTTTTCGGAGTCTCGTACGGGTTCATCCGCGTTTCGGCACCCCGGCGACGGCCATCATGGCCGGGGCGATCTGGTCGGCGGTACTAGCCGCAAGCGGAACGTTCGACCAGCTCCTTACTTACGTGATCTTTGTCTCGTGGATCTTCTACGCGCTCGCGGCGGCAAGCATCTTCGTCTATCGGTCCAAAGGCTCGAGAGCGAACGGTCGATTCCGCGTGCCGGGATACCCGCTTACGCCACTGCTGTTCATCGGGGCTGCTGCGGCGCTGGTGATTAACACCGTGGTCCGTGAACCTTTGCGCGCATCTGTAGGAATCGGAATCGTTTTGCTCGGCACGCCGGCGTACCTGGTATGGCGCAGGCTGGCGAAAACTCGCCGCGTACAACCCAATGCCGCGCCCGATCCGATCCCCGAAACCGAATAGGAGCGCCGTTTCCGTCATGCCGCTGCACCAAGCTCACTCGAGGGATTTACGCAGTGCTTTCGAAATGTTTCTCAACCCGGCGGCAAGTTTATCCCTTGGTTCCCAACCGTAACCCAACCGGAAGTATCGGTCGGAAAGCTCGAACCAATGACCTGGGCCAACGTACGTCGCGAAGTCTTTCAGCAGAGTTTCGTAAAAGCTGGCCGTATTGACCGGGAGACTGGTTCTCATGCGGGGCAGACATACCACACCCCCTTGTGGCGAGACCCACTCTAGAAGCTCCTCGCCCGCGATCCATTCCGAGACGACCTTATAGTTCTCAGCCACACGCGCGCGAATCCCGGAAAGAAGCTTCTCGCGCTCGTCTAACACCCGACGTGCAATTTCTTCGTCTACGACCGAATTGCAGATGAATATCTGTTCCTTGGCAGCCAGGAATAGATTCTGCAGCTCGCGATTCCGGCAGATGATCCAGCCCATGCGAATGCCGGGCAGGCCGAACGCCTTCGAGAGCGAAGAGACGGAAATCGCTCGCCGACTCAGCTGCGCCGCCAGAGGCGCTGAGGGGCCCCGGTGCAAGTCGCGGTACGTTTCGTCCACAAGAAGATAGCAATCGTGCCGCTCGGTCAGATCGATCAGGTCTTGCAGCCTTCGCTCGTCCAAAACGACGCCGGTGGGATTGTGCGGATAAGTCACGCTGATAAGCCGCGTTCCGGGCGCGATTCGCGAGGCAGCCTCGTCCAAATCCAGCTCGAAATGATTTTCGAATCTGAGAGTCAGGTAGTGGACCGCGCACTTTAGAAGCCGCGGCGTCGCGATATTCGTCGCGTAGTTAGGCCGTACCACGAGCATCCACGAATCCGAGTCCAGCAAGGCCGAGTTCACGATGAAAAGAGCGGCCGCCGCGCCTGGCACGACCAAAACATCGTCCGGTCCGACCCCTGCGTGCAGTGCGGCGACGCTCTCCCGCAGTGCCGCGGCTCCCCGGTGCTCTCCGTAGCAGAGGGTGAGCCCTTCGAGCCCGCGAGTCCAATTGCCCAATCGAGCATCCCAGATGGAGCTTTCGGAGAGATTGCAGGCGATCGTGGCATACCCCATCTCTTCGGGGGATTCGATCTCGATGGGCATCCGGCGGTAGAGCACGACTGTCGACAATATATCATGCGTTGACTCGAATAGTCGCGCATGGTAGCGTGCTCGCCTGATTGCTCGTCCGACATCCGGGGCCCGCCCCGCCGTAAAGCTCAGGTTTCTTGCGCTGGCCCTTGCCGCGCTTTTTGCCGTTTCGCTCCTCACGCTTGCGAAACACCTCGATTGGTTGTCGACGCCTGCGCCCGTTCTTCAGGCAATGCGCTGGCTTGTTATTGGCCTCCTTGCCGTCTTTGGAACGCAACGCCGCTCGTTGACCTTGTGGGTTCTCGTGGGCACGGCAGCCGGCGTCGAATTTGGTCATGATTGGCCCAGTGCCGCCGTCGGGCTTCAGATATTCGGCACCATCTTCCTGCGCTTGGTCAAACTGCTGATTGCGCCGCTGCTTTTTAGCACGCTTGTGGTGGGGATTGCCGGGCACGCGAACCTGAAGAAGGTCGGGCGTATCGGGCTGAAAGCGCTGATTTATTTCGAAATTGTTTCAACTCTTGCACTGCTCATCGGGTTTGCCGCGATTCATATAAGCCGTGCTGGCGAAGGCGTCCGGCTCCCATCCGTTAGCGCAGCGCCGGCCGTCGAACTCGCGACGCGTTCCGCGAAGGAAATCATCATCGGTGCGTTCCCCGAAAACATCGCAAAAGCTATCGCGGACGGCGCCGTACTGCAAGTCGTCATCTTCAGCGTGCTTTTCGGAATCGCCCTGGCTATGGTTCCCGAGCCGAAGCGGCGCCCTTTGCTTGCTTTCGCCGAAAGCCTGGCCGAAACGATGTTCAAATTCACGAACCTAATCATGCTCGTCGCACCGGTCGGTGTCTTCGGCTCAATCGCTTACACGGTCGGACGTCTGGGAGTCGGCATACTGGTGCCCCTCGCAAACCTTCTAGCGACGATGTATGTGGCACTTCTGGTATTCGTTCTCGGCGTGTTGTTTCCGATCGCGGTTTTTGTTCGCGTGCCGTTGAGACGGTTCGTTCGTGCGGTGGCTGAGCCGGTCACCGTCGCGTTCGCAACCGCCAGTTCGGAAGCGGCTCTTCCGCGAGCGATGGAGGAGATGGAGTTCATCGGAGTCTCACGGGAGATCGTTGCCTTGGTGCTGCCCGCCGGGTATAGCTTCAACTTGGACGGATCGAGCTTGTATCAATCACTCGCGTTGGTTTTCGTCGCGCAAGCGGCAGGAATTCGTTTGACGGCAGCACAGCAACTCGTGATGCTGCTGACATTGTTGATCACCAGCAAGGGCGTGGCGGGCGTCGCACGCGCTGCCCTGATGGTGGTATTCGCGACCGCTTCGGCGTTTCATTTCCCGGCAGAGCCAGTCTTCCTGCTGTTCGGGGTCGATCAGCTGATGGATATGGCGCGAACCGGTGTCAATGTATTGGGCAACTGCCTCGCGACGCTGGTAATTGCTCGGTGGGAAGGTGAAGCGCAACCGTTCGCAAACGACTTCTCTCGTCTGGGATAGAAAACTTTAGAGCGAGTCCGGGACGGCAGCCAAGCAATTCAACAGGCTGCGCCACGCTGCGGGACCTTCACCTGAACCACCATGGGAATTTCAGCCTGCGTGAGCACGGGTGTGCTTTACGGCTCTGGCCCGACGACCATCGGGCAAAAACCCAAAGACAACCGTGGAACAATTCATGGAACAGATTTGGAACGGATGGGCGAAAACACCCGACATTTGGAGGCAAGACCGTGCATTCAAATCATTGAGAAGCAAAGACGGGCTAATGCTTCAGTCGGCTCATAACCCGGAGGTCGTTGGTTCAAATCCAACCCCCGCAACCATGGGCGCTTAGAGGCTAAACCTCGAGGCGCCCTTTCCTTTTGGAGTCAGGGGTCAGCGCGAAACGGCGCGCTAGAGTCGAACGGCTTGGCGACGGCGCGTCACCGCGACGCCGATCAGACCGAGCGCGAGAAGCGCCAAGGTTCCGGGCTCAGGCGCTGGAACGGTGCCCGAACTCGTCGCGATCGAAACAAGCGGATCGGCCACATCGGAGTAGAACGCCCAAGAGCTCGGCGCCCCGGCAAGGAAGGTGAACGTAGCCGTGTCGCCAGACTCGCTCTCAGTGTAGAAGCCGCTCAGGCCGCTCGCACTGCCGGTCGTGCAGGGAAGCCCTTCCATCGTGTTTTCGAGGCTGTCGACCGCAAATCCGTTTGACCCATTGTTGCAAGCGAAGGCGCCGAAGTTGTCGGTCAGGTTCGTGAAGGTTAGGCTCACGCTCGTTCCGGCGGACACGGTAAAGGGAAGCTCGTAGACGTCGATCGTCTCGCCCGTGCCGTCGCCTTCATCGAAGGCGAAAACGGCGCCGGTTATGCTCGTAGAGGTTCCGTTGACCGGAATCGAAAACGAGGTTGTGTTGAACGCCTCGCAGTTGCTCGAAGTTCCGATATTGGCCTCGCAGGACGAAAGGGCCGACGCCGACCCAGGCACGGGGCTTCCATCGTTGGGGTCATTCGGCGCCAGTCCATAATTCGAGCCTCCAACGTCGATGCGGCCGGCCCAAGCCGGCAGGGCCAAAAAGAACAGAACAGCGATCGAACCCAGGAGCCTCTTCGAGAGATTCATCTCGTCCTCCGTGTATGGCTGGACAACAGATCTTGAGTTTCGGAGCTTGATCTCAATGCAATTGCCGACCCAACCTCCGGTGTTTCTATAGGGTGGCTTTTCAACCTTTTGCCGTGGGCGCCCGGAGGCCATAGTGCAGAGCCTTGCACACTCTTGGAAAGGCCCCGGCGTTCAAGTGCAAGCGGCTGCAGGGGGCATCCCAAAGTATCGGGAGCTCGCGAGGGCCGGTTTGTCCCGCTGAATGCGGGAAAAACCTGTCTGTGCAATAATCGGGCAGTTCCCTCTGGTTCAAGGCCGTTACAATGCCCGATGCCGATTCGGACAAGGATCGAACTGTCACGGGCGAAAGACTGCCTGCGGGGCAGAAGCTCTCATCGCCCCAAACGCCCTTCGATCCGGACGCAACCCTCATTCCGACCTCCGTCGGGCCGGCTGGGCCGGCCGGCTCTTCCTTCAGCCTAAATGACCTGGTAGCGGGCCGATTCAAGGTGGTCCGATTCATCGCGCGGGGCGGTATGGGGGAGGTGTACGAAGCTGAGGATCTCGAGCTGAAAGAGCATGTCGCTCTAAAGACCGTGCGGCTCGACATGGCGCGAGACGAGCGCGCCGTCCAACGTTTCCGGCGTGAGATTCAACTCGCGCGCAAAGTCACCCACCCGAATATCTGCCGCACCTTCGACGTTTTCCGTCATGCGGAGCAGGGCGGCACGCAAACCGAGACTCTCGCGATCAGCATGGAGTTCCTGAGCGGCGAGACTCTGGAAGAGCGCATCAAGCGCACCGGGAAAATATCCCAGGCCGACGCACTCCCGATCGTTACGCAGATGTGCGCGGGAATTCAGGCGGCGCACCTTGCCGGCGTAATCCATCGCGACTTCAAGAGCAGCAACGTGATCCTGGTCCCGGCCGAAGGCTATCCGGGCGGCGTTCGCGTGGTGATCACCGACTTCGGGCTCGCGTATTCCGATACAACGCGCTCCGGGCAAAGCCTCACCAGCACGAACGATCTTGTCGGGACTCCCGGCTTCATGGCGCCTGAACAGGTGCAAGGCGCTGCGATCACGCCTTCGACGGACATTTATGCCCTCGGGGTAGTGTTATTCGAAATGGTCACAGGCTCGATGCCGTTTGTGGCCGATACGGCTCTCGCGACCGCCATGAAGCGGGTCAACGAGCCCGCTCCGTCGCCGCGGGTCATTTGTCCCGATCTTGACGCGCGATGGGATACCGGAATTCTGCGATGTCTCGAGCGCGAGCCCGGCGACCGCTTTGCCAATGTAGACGAAGTCGTGCCGGCCCTCACGGGCGAAACCGCGCCGGTGCTGCCGCGGCGGCTAGCCGACTCGCGCCGCCGCAAACGAGTGACGATGGCCGTCGCGCTTTCTCTTGCGGTCCTCGCCGCCGCAGCGTATTTCACCGCGCGCTACCGTTTCCAGGTTTCCGACCGCACGCGCCCATCAGTCGCTGTCCTCGGCTTCAAGAACATGTCGGGAGGCGTGAGCGACCAAACACTCGGTGCGAACTTTGCCGAAAACCTCGGAACCGAATTGGGGACGAGCGAGATTCACGTCGTTGACGCCGCTCTGGTGGACCAGACCGAAAAACAGCTGGGCTGGCAGGAAGCGCCGGACTCGCTGTCTGCCCAGGATCTCGCGAGGGTTCGCGACCTTCTCGATTGCGACGTGGTTGTCTTCGGCTCATACGCGGCCGAGGGCAGCGGATCTGACCGCAGGATCGCTTGGAACATTCACTTGGAGCGCACGCGAAAGCAATCAAGCCTCCAGTCGGTGCGGGCGGTTGTCTCGGAGAACAACTGGCTCGACGCGATCCCCAACGTGGGCGGGCAGGTTCGCGCCGCTCTCGGTGTGCAAACACCGGCAGCGGAAGCCTCGCGAATCGAGGCGTCGCTGCCGGCCAATACCGAGGCTTCGACCGATCTCGCACAAGGAGAGGCTCGCCTCGCGAATTTTGACATTCAGGGCGCAAGGGATCTGTTCGAGCACGCCGTTCAGGCCGACCCGAAGTTCGCGCAGGGCCACAGCGCCCTCGCCGAGGTCTGGTGGCAACTCGGTTACGAAGACAAGGCCCGCTTGGAAGCGAAGACGGCGCTCGATCTTTCCGCCGGGCTCGGGCGCGATCAGCACGATCTGATTCAGGCCCGCTACGACGAGATGAGTCACGACTGGGATAGCGCCAACGCGCTCTACTCATCCCTGTGGAACGACCCGGCAACGCGCGAGGCTGAGTACGGATTGTTGCTCGCGTCGGGCGAGATCAATGCCGGCAAGTCTCAGGACGCGCTTCGCACGCTCGCCCTGCTGCGCGATTCGAAACCGGTTCCGGGTATTCGAGCGCAGGCCGATCTCACCGAGGCGCGCGCTCATCAGGCGCTCGCAAACTATCGGGACCAGCTAAGGACGTCCACGACTGCCTCGAACGAAGCCCAGGCATTGGGCGCGACAAATCTCTTGGCGCGCGCCCGCATCTTGCAATGCCTGGCCGAGCTGAATCTCGGCGAACCTGCCAAGGCCGCTCCTTTGTGCAGCGATGCGCGAAGCCTCAACGAGGCCGCCGGAGACAAGCTGGGGACTGCGACTGCTGTCAACGCGATCGCGAATGCACTATCGAGCCAGGGCGACACGGAACATGCGCTGCCGCTGTACCAGGAAGCTCTCGAAATCTCCAAAAGCATAGGAGACAAGCTCGACGAAGCAGGCGCGGCCGACAACCTGGGGGGCATCCAGTCGACGCAGGGAGACTATCGAAGTGCCGAGAAATACTATCAGGAGAGCATCGATGCTGCCTCCGCGCGCGGCGAGAAAAATGAACTCGCGCGCACGCAAATGAACCTGGCCATGCTTTGGTACCAGACGGGAGAGCGCGACCGGGCGAGCGCCATGTTCGGCTCGGCAATTCAGTTGGCACACAGCGTGGGAGCCAAAGACATCGAAGCGAGAGGACTGAACAATCGTTGCCTAATGGAGGAAGACAGCGGCAACCTCCAAGCCGCCGCCGAAGATTGCCAAAGCTCCCTCGACTTGCGCAAGGCGATGTCCGATAAGGTCGCGATTGCGCGTTCCTGGCAGAACATCGGACAGGTTTTCGTCTACCGCGGCGATTTTGCCAAGGCCGAGCAGGCGTACCAGACCGCTCTGGCGCTCCAGCAGTCAATGAACGCGAAAAACGAAGCCGCGTACTCGAACACTTTGCTCGCGGAAACGTCCCTGCTAGAGGGAAATTTCGATGCGGCGCGCAAATTGGCGAACGCTGCCGCGACGGAATTTGCGTCCGAAGGCGACAAGGACGACGAAGCCGAGGCCCGGCGCGCATTCGCAGAGGCGCTGCTCGGGCTCGGACAAACGCAAGACGCGCGCGTCCAGATCGCGCAGGCCTCGCAACTCGTCGACCAGGCGCACGACCGTAGTCTTCGTCTCGAAATCGAAATCACCAGGGCGAAACTGACGGCTGCGGAAGGCCATCCCTCAGATGCCATCCAGGCTCTTGTCCGGACTCGTGCAGAAGCCCGGGAGGACGAGCTAGCCGCAATCGAGTTTGAGGCGCGCCTCGCGCTTGGAGAAATGCAGATGAAAGCGGGCAATGCCGCAGACGCCAAGGCGACGCTGCATGCGCTCGCCCGCGATGCGGGAGCGAAAGGATTCGCCTATATCGCGGAGACCGCTACGAAAAAGAGCTAGTTCTGCCAGGTTTTCGAGAAAAGCCCGCGCGCGAAAAATGATCAAGCGCTGAGGGTTTCGGGGGCGGCGCCAGCGACGGGCAGTTCCAGCGTCACGACCAGGCCGCCGCCCTCGGCATTCGCTGCCGTCACGCTTCCGCCGTGCAGGCGGAAGGCACGCTCGGCGATGGCCAGGCCCAGGCCCGCTCCATCCGGATCTTTGCGAATTCCATCCACCACGCGATAAAACGGAACGAACAACTCGGCGAGTTCGCCCTCGGGAACGCCGGTGCCATGGTCTCGCACCTGGATCACCGCATGGGCGCCATGTCCGTTGGGCCGGCTCTCGATCGCAACGTCGACCGTAGTTCCCTCGGCGGTGTGGCGAACGGCGTTCCTCACCACGTTTTCCACGGCCCCGCGCACCATCTCTGGCGCGCCTTCCACCGAGCATTCGAACGACTGATCGAATTTGACGGAACAATTCCGCCCTCGCGCTTCGTAGTCGCCGTCCGATGCTACTTCCTGCACGAGCAGTCCCAGGTCGAAGACTTTCTTTTGTTGCAGATCGACGCCGCTCTCGATCCGCGCCAGACTCAGCAGTTGGCCGATCAGCTTGTTGAGGCGATCGGTTTCGCGCTCCATTCGGTCGAGATGCTCGAATACTTCCGGGTTCGCGCGCTGCCGCGCGAGGCCAAGCGCAAGGTTCAATCGCGTGAGCGGAGAGCGAAGCTCGTGAGAGACGTCGGCCAGCAAGCGCCTTTGCGCGGTGACCAGCGCGTCGATGCGCTCCGCCATGCGGTCGAAGTCGCGGCCGAGCTCAGCTAACTCGTCGTGCCTCTCGATCACGCTCTCATCCACGCGCGCGTCCAGGTGCTGATTGGCAATCTCGCTCGCCGCAAACCGCAGCTTGCCGATCGGTTCGGTGATGTGCCGCGCGAGCCACAGGCAGAAAATGGCGCCGGTGCCCACAACCACAATCAAGCGCAAGAGACCTTCGCTGCCGACATCTTCGAAAAGGAATTGCACCATCGAGTGAGGCAAAAACGGACGCGGCGGAAACGTCATGAAGAATGTATAGGAGTGCCCGGTCGCGCTGACGACGCGCTCGGCCATGATCCTTTCTTTGTTGAAGAACACAGGCTTCGCAGGCTCGGATTGGCTTACCTGGGGAAGAAGCTTCAGGACTTTCTCAGGAGCCCAGCGCCCAAGCACTTCGCGGCCGCTCGCGTCGAAAAGGTAGTTCTGCATCGGATCGTGCTGCTCGAGCGACACGATGTACTTGACGGTTGCGGTCGATCCGTTGCGCTCCAGAATATCCGCTTCGTGCTGGGACCTCAGGTCAAGCGGCAACTGATACTTCGCGCGCCAGCGCTCGTCGTCGGCCGAACGAGAACGAATCAGGGCCGCCGAGGTCACCAGCGCGGCGCTGAGCACCACGATCCCCAGCCAGAACCACAGGAAGATTTTGAAGAACAGGCTGCTCATTTTTTCAGGCCGGCTTAGCGCTGCGAAAAAACGTACAGATACCCGATCCCGCGCACACCCTTGATCCGCTCCGTCCCGTCCGGCCGCACTCCAAGTTTCTTGCGAAGATTGCTTACATGAGTGTCCATGCTGCGGTCAAACGGAGAAAACTCGCGGCCGAGCACGGCCCGCACCATCTCCTCGCGCGAAAGGACCGAGCCGGCCGATCGTAGAAAAGTCTCGAGCAGGTCGAATTCCACTGCCGTCAAGTCCAGGGGTTCGCCCCCGCGCAAGGCCATCCTGGCGCCCTTATCAAGCTCGATGTCTTCCAGACACACGCGTTCCGCCACTCCCGGCCGCAGGGCCGTCGCTTCCGGCTGCGAGCGCCGAAGAACAGCCTCGATTCGCGCCGAAAGCTCACGCGAGTTGAAAGGCTTCGGCAGGTAGTCGTCCGCGCCCATTTCGAGACCGAGGATGCGGTCCTGGTCGTCACCGCGCGCGGTAAGCATCATGACCGGAATGCGGGAATGCGCGCGAATGCGCCGCAGCACTTCGAAGCCCTTAAGATCAGGAAGCATCACGTCCAGCACCACGATCGAATGTTCGCCGGAAAGAGCCCGCTCGACTCCCTTCAATCCGCTGTGAACCGACTCGATCAGAAAGCCCTCCTCCGCCAGGTACTGAGAGAGAAGTTGGCACAGTTCGACGTCGTCGTCGATCACCAGCACGAGCGGCTTCGAGGCTCTGCCGATCGCTTTCACGCCGGCGCCCGAATCGGCCTTGGCCCTGTCCGTGTCCTGTTTCAAGGAACGCAAACCCCGGCTCATGATAGTTATTTTGCCATTAAATGACCGTGAAGAATTGTCAAGGTCCGGCGGGCGTGCTTGACAAAACTTTGCCGTTCGCCAACCGAACTCGACTTTCGCCCACTCCTCTCTCTTGTAACCTCAACTGGGATACGGCCATCAATATAAGGAGCGTCCCCTTGGAACAAGGGTACCTGGAACTAGAAGCCGCGAATGACGAAGCATTGATCGAACTGGCGAGGCAGGGCGAGCGCGACGCATTCGACGTTTTATTTTCGCGGCACATGCCCATACTGCAGCGCACGGCGTTGAGGTTTCTGCGCAATCAGGCGGAGGCCGAAGATGTGGTGCAGGACAGTCTGACTTCGGCGTTCGTGCACCTTTCTCAGTACGCGGGCCGGGCGCAATTCCGGACGTGGCTGTTGAGCATTCTCTTGAACACGGCGCGCACCAGGGTTCGAGGCCGCAAGAGAGACCGCGACCTGTCGCTCGAGGAAACGCTGGGAGGTCCGGACTCGGCTCCGATCATGTCCCTGCGCGACCCAGGGCCCGCGCCCGATCAGGTAATGGCGGCGAGAGAGCGCCGCAGAATCTTGCGAGAAGCCTTGGATTATCTCTCGCCTGACTTCAGGACGGCATACGATCTGTGCTACGTAAAGGGCCTTTCCGCGAAGGAGGCGGCAGCCAGCCTGGGAGTGAACCAGGAAACGCTGAAGGTCCGGCTGTTCCGCGGGAAGCGGAAGCTGACGACAAGGCTCTCGGCATTGAATGGACGTGTGCGTCGTAATAGATTGCAGGACCGTGTGCGCGACACGGAAGCAGTGCGGAAGCAGAAAGATGGCTGTCTCTTGACAGGAGAATCTTCAATACAATAAGGGCGGTTCTGTAAGCATCGGTGTGTGCTGAGTTCCAAGACAGGTAAAGCGATCGCGGCATAAAGCGAAAGGGGTAGGTCTACCTCGGCGAAAAGCGCCGCCCCCTACGCGCAAGGGCCCGCTATGAGGCGGACAAGGAACAAAAATGGCTGAATGGACATTGAAGACGAATCCTGACGATAGCTCCACCCTACCGCCGGAACCGCCTCAGCCGCCGGGTCCCGGCCACTCGCGTAAGCCCGCCACAGAGGGACACTTCTGGGTCTGGGTGATTGTGCTGGTCCTTGCCGCAGCCGCAGTCTTTTTCCTGTATCACCAATATCAAGCCGCCGAGGAGGCGAAGAAGTCGAAGGACAATGCCAACGAACGCGGCGTGCCCGTCACCGTCGGAGCCGCGAAGAAAGGCGACATCGGGGTTTATGTCGAGGCTCTCGGGACGGTGACGCCGGTTTATACGGTGACCGTCACTTCGCGCGTCCAGGGCCAGATCATGAACGTCTTCTATCGCGAAGGCCAGACGGTGCGTAAGGGCGACCCGTTGCTCGACATCGACCCGCGCCCCTACCAAGCGGCCGTCACTCAAACAGAAGGGCAGCTCGCGCACGACGAAGCCGTGCTAGCCGAGGCCAAGATCGACCTCGACCGGTATCAGGCCGCATTCAACCAAAACGCGATCGCGCAGCAGCAGGTCTACGATCAGCAGCAGACGGTGAAGCAGGACGAGGGCACGGTCAAGAACGATCAGGGACTGGTCGATACGGCGAAAGTGAATCTCGTCTACTGCCACATCACGTCGCCCATCGACGGGAGAGTGGGTCTCCGCCTGGTCGATCCCGGAAACATCGTGCAGGCCAACAGCACGACGGCGCTCGTCGTGGTCACCCAGCTTCAACCGATTACCGTGATTTTCAGCGTTGCCGAAGACTACCTCGCCCAAATCCAGCAACAGCTGAGCCACGGCCAAAAGATGAAAGTGGATGCGCTCGATCGGGATCAGTCGAAGACGATCGCCACAGGATCGCTTTTGACGCTCGACAATCAGGTCGACACGACGACCGGCACCGTAAAATTGCGTGCGATTTTCCAGAACAAGGACAACGCGCTCTTTCCGAATCAATTCGTGAATGCGAAGCTGCTCGTCGAAACGCAGCACGGCGTCGTCCTCGTTCCCACCCAGGCCATACAACGGAATTCGCAGCAGGCCTTCGTCTACGTGATCAAGCCGGACGAGACGGGTTCCGGGCAGACCGCTTCCGTGCAAAACATCACCGTCGGCGCGACCGACGGAAACACGGCCGCCGTGCAGGGCGTCCAAGCCGGCCAGGTCATCGCCTTGAGCGGCTTCGACAAGCTGCAAGACGGTATTAAAGTCGAGGAACGCAAGGGAAAGAACGCCAACAGCTCCGGGAACAGCGCTTCGAGCGAGGATCAGGCTCCATGAGTCCGTCCCGGCCATTCATTCTCCGGCCAATCGCAACCTCGTTGTTGATGGCGGCAATTCTTTTGGTCGGTGTGGTGGCCTACACGCAGCTCCCGATTTCCGCTCTTCCTGAAGTCGACTATCCCACGATCCAGGTCATCACGTTTTATCCGGGAGCGAGTCCCGAGGTGACCGCGTCCGCCGTGACCGCCCCGCTTGAGCGCCAATTCGGCGAGGTTCCCGGGCTAAGCCAGATGACCTCCACCAGCTCTTCCGGCAGCTCCGTCATCGTTCTGCAGTTCGCGCTCGATTTGGACATCGACGTGGCCGAACAGGAGGTGCAGGCGGCGATCAACGCGGCGCAGACGTACTTGCCGCCGGACCTGCCCACGCCGCCGATTTACAGCAAGACGAATCCGGCCGACACCCCGGTGATGACCCTCGCGCTCACCTCGCAAACGATCCCGCTCTCGCAGGTCGAGGATCTCGCGGATACGCGTCTCGCTCAGAAGATTTCTCAGTTGCAGGGAGTGGGCCTGGTCAGCATCAGCGGCGGCCAGAAGCCGGCGGTCCGCATTCAGGTGAATCCCACGGCGCTCTCGTCTTACGGAATCAATCTGGAAGACGTGCGCGGCGCGCTGCAGCAGACCAGCCTCGATCTGGCCAAAGGAAATTTCGACGGCCCGCGCCAGGACTATCAGATTGACGCCAACGATCAGTTGCTGACCAGCGCCGATTTTCGTTCGGTGGTCGTGGCCTACCGTAACGGCGCGCCCGTCATGTTGTCGGACGTCGCCAACGTCATCGACGGCGCCGAGAACGTCGACCAGGCCGCGTGGATGAATACGACACCCGCCGTCATCGTCAATATTCAGCGGCAGCCCGGCGCCAACATCATCCAAGTGGTCGATCGCATCAAGAAACTGCTGCCGGTGCTGCAGACGAATCTCCCGGCCTCCGTGCACGTCTCGATTCTCACCGACCGCACGACCACGATTCGCGCGTCCGTAAAGGACGTCGAATTCGAGCTGATGCTTACGGTCGCGCTCGTCGTGATGGTGATCTTCCTCTTCCTGCGCAGCCTTTCGGCAACGATCATTCCCAGCGTCGCAGTTCCGCTCTCCCTGATCGGAACGTTCGGCGTGATGTATCTTGCCGGCTACAGCCTGAACAATCTCACGCTGATGGCGCTGACGATTTCGACCGGCTTCGTCGTCGACGACGCGATCGTGATGATCGAGAACATCGCCCGCTTTATCGAGGAGGGCGACCGTCCAATCGAAGCCGCCCTGAAAGGCGCCGAGCAGATTGGGTTCACCATCATTTCGCTCACGATTTCGCTCATCGCCGTTCTCATTCCTCTTCTTTTTATGGGCGATATCGTGGGGCGCCTGTTCCGCGAATTCGCCGTGACGCTCGCCGTCACCATTCTTGTCTCCGCGGTTGTTTCGCTCACGCTGACGCCGATGATGAGTTCCCGCCTGCTGCGCCACACGCCGCCGGACCAGCAGGGCAAGTTCTATCGCGCCTCCGAGCGCATGTTCGACAGGATCATCGAGGCCTACGGACGCAGCTTGCAGTGGGTTTTGCGATATCAGACGACCACGCTGCTCGTCGCCCTCGGCACGCTCGTGCTGACGGTGATTCTGTACATCGTCGTACCAAAGGGCTTCTTCCCCGTGCAGGATACCGGCATCATTCAAGGATTTTCGCAGGCGCCCGAATCGATTTCGTTCGACGCGATGTCGCAACGGCAGCAGCAGCTCGCCAAGGTGATCCTGCAGGATTCCGCGGTGGACAACGTTTCATCCTTCATCGGCGTCGACGGCACGAACACCACTCTCAACAGCGGGCGCATCCTCATCACCCTCAAGCCGCTCGACCAGCGAAAGATCAGCGCCTCGGACGTGATTCGCCGGCTCCAGCCGAACCTCGAAAAAGTCGAAGGCATCACGCTCTATATGCAACCGGTGCAGGACCTGACGGTCGAAGACCGCGTCAGCCGCACCGAATATCAGTACACGCTGGAAGATCCCGACCAGAATGAGCTGAATACGTGGACGGCGAGGTTCGTGCAGAAGCTGCAGGCCCTGCCCGAGCTTCGCGACGTCGCCACAGACCAGCAAACCTCGGGCTTGGCCGCCTCGCTGGTGATCGACCGCGTCACGGCGTCCCGCATGGGAATCACTCCGGAAATGATCGACGAGACGCTCTACGACGCGTTCGGCCAGCGCGAGATTTCCACGCTCTACACGCAATTGAATCAGTATCACGTCGTGCTCGAGACGATGCCGGAGTTCCAGCGCAATCCGAATAAGTTGAACGACATCTATGTCCGCTCGGCCACTGCGGCGACCAGTTCGTCCTCGTCCAGCGGCTCGTCGGGGTCGGCTTCATCCGGCGCCACCGCGGGCACCACAGGCCCGGCCGCGAACGCCACGGCAACGGGCTCGTCGATTCCAGTCGTTACGGCAGCCAACGGCGCCGCCGTGCCGTTGAGCGCCTTCACTCATTTCGAAAACACGACCGCCCCTCTCGCCATCAATCATCAGGGCCAGTTCCCCGTCGTCACCATTTCCTTCAATCTTGCTCCCAACGCCTCTCTGGGTGCGGCGACCGACGCCATCAACAAAGTAAAAAGCGATCTCAATATGCCGCTCAGTATTCAGGGCGCTTTTCAGGGCACTGCGGCGTCGTTTCAGGCGTCGCTTTCGAGCGAGCCGCTGCTGATCCTGGCCGCCCTCGTGACGGTCTATATCGTTCTCGGCGTGCTCTACGAAAGCTACATTCACCCGATCACGATTCTCTCGACGCTGCCCTCGGCGGGCGTGGGCGCGATTCTCGCTCTCTTGATCTGCCACACCGAACTGAGCATCGTCGCCTTGATCGGAATCATCCTGCTGATCGGCATCGTCAAGAAAAACGGCATCATGATGATCGACTTCGCGCTTGAGGCGGAACGCAAGGAAGGCAAAAGCTCCACGGACGCGATTTACCAGGCCTGCCTGCTTCGCTTCCGCCCCATCATGATGACCACCATGGCGGCTCTTCTCGGCGGCCTTCCCCTGGCGCTCGGCTCCGGAATCGGTTCAGAACTGCGCAAGCCGCTCGGCATCGCGATGGTCGGCGGCCTGCTCGTCAGCCAGGTGCTGACGCTCTATACCACTCCGGTCATCTACATTTTCTTCGATAACCTGGCGCATCGGTTCTCGCACGCTCCTGCAGCGGGCAACACCCAGGCCGAGGGCCTGCCGGCGGACTGACCCGTGAACATATCCAGGCCATTTATTCGCCGGCCCGTCGCCACGACGCTTCTGACGATCGCCGTCGCCCTTGCGGGTGCCGTCGCATTCAATTTCCTGCCGGTCGCGCCGCTGCCCCAAATCGACTTCCCTACCATAAACGTCTCCGCAGGTTTGCCCGGCGCGAGCCCCGAAATCATGGCCTCTTCGGTTGCGACGCCGCTCGAGCGCCAACTCGGCCGCATCGCCGGCATCACCGAGATGACTTCGTCCAGCTCGATCGGCAGCACCAACATCACGATCCAGTTCGAGTTGGACAGGAATATCGACGGCGCCGCCCGCGACGTCCAAGCCGCCATCAACGCCGCGCGCAGCTACCTCCCGATTAATCTTCCGTCCAATCCAACGTACCGCAAGGTGAACCCCGCCGATTCTCCGATCATGGTGATCGGCCTGACGTCGAAGATTTATGACAAGGGCCACCTGTACGACGCGGCTTCGACAATCATGGAGCAGCGGCTTTCGCAGGTGCCGGGTGTGGGCCAGGTTTCCGTGGGAGGCAGCTCCCTGCCCGCGGTGCGCGTCGAGGTGAATCCGACGCAGCTCAACAGCTACGGACTCAGCCTCCAAAATGTTGCCTCCATGCTGGGCACGCAAAATTCGAACATAGCGAAGGGGCAGATTTCGGACAATCTCACGACCCGCAACATCGAGACGAACGATCAGCTCCTCAAAGCCGAATTTTATAAGCCGCTGGTCGTCGGCTACCACGATGGCGCCGCCGTCCGCCTTTCCGACATCGCCGATGTCGAGGATTCGGTCCAAAACATCCGCACGTCCGGATACGTCGACGGGAAGCCTTGCGTGAACCTCATCATCTTTCGCCAGCCCGGCGCCAACATCATCGGCACCGTCAACGAAGTCGAAAAGGCCCTACCCTCGCTCAAGGCTTCGATTCCGGCCGGCATCGACCTGACCACGGTGATCGACCGCACCACCACAATTCGCGCTTCCGTGCACGATGTGGAAGTCACCCTCGTCATTTCGATCTCGCTCGTCATTCTGGTCGTCTTCGTCTTCCTGAGAAATGGCCACGCAACGATGATCCCGAGTGTCGCCGTGCCGGTATCGCTGATCGGCACGTTCGCCGTGATGTACCTCTGCGGCTACAGCATCGACAACCTCTCTTTAATGGCCCTCACGATCTCGACCGGCTTCGTGGTCGACGACGCGATCGTCGTTATCGAAAACATCACGCGCTACCTCGAACAGGGCCTCTCGCCGATGCAAGCCGCCTTGCAAGGCGCGCAGGAAATCGGCTTCACGGTGCTTTCGATTAGCCTGTCGCTGATCGCGGTATTCATCCCGATTCTCCTGATGGGCGGGATCGTGGGCCGCTTGTTCCGCGAGTTCGCGGTGACGCTGTCGGTCGCCATCATCGTCTCGTTGCTCGTCTCGCTGACTGCGACTCCCATGATGTGTTCGCGGCTCCTCAAACAGGAGAAGCAAGAGAGCCACGGCCGCCTCTATAGGGCGAGCGAAAAGGTCTTCGAATGGATGCTGGGAACCTACGAGCGCTCGCTGAGCTGGGTGCTGGAGCACTCCGCTCTCACGCTGGTTGTCCTGCTGCTTACGATCGGCGTCAACATCTACCTCCTTATCATCGTGCCCAAGGGGTTTTTCCCGCTCCAGGACAACGGAATCATCGCCGGCGGCGTTCGCGGCCAGCAGGACATCTCCTTTCAGGCCATGGACACGCTGACGCGGCGCTTTGTCGATATCGTCAAAGCCGATCCCGCCGTCGCTCACGTAATGGCGTTCACCGGCGGCAGCTCCACCAATCAGGCGAACATCTATATCGGCTTGAAGCCTCTCAGCGAACGCAAGCTCAGCTCCAGCCAGGTCATCGATCGCTTGCGTCCGAAACTCAACGTCGTTGTCGGCGCTAGAGCCATCCTTCAAGCCGGTCAGGACCTGCGTATCGGAGGCAGGCAGAGCAACGCCCAATATCAATACACGATCCAGGGCGACAACCTGGAGGACCTGATCAAATGGGGACCGATCCTCTTCGCGCAGATGAAAAAATTACCAGGGCTCACGGATGTTGATACGGACCAGCAAAACGGCGGCCTGCAGGCGGCCCTCACCTACGACCGCGAAACCGCGGCTCGGATGGGCATTACGCCTCAGTCGATCGACACGACGCTGTACGACGCGTTTGGGCAGTCGCTGGCATCGACGATGTACACCCCGCTCAATCAATACTACGTGGTGATGGAAGTTGCGCCGCCCTTCTGGCAAACGCCGCAGGGTCTCGATGACATCTACGTCAGGACGGCGACCGGCGGCCAGGTGCCCCTCAGCGCCATCACGCACTACGCGCCCACCACGGGCGCTCTCTCCGTCAGCCACCAGGGACAGTTTCCTTCGGTGACCGTGTCGTTCAATCTGGCTCCCGGCATCGCTCTCAGTGATGCATCTTCGGCCATCGACAAAATGGAAGAGGACATGGGGATGCCGCCCACAATTCGCGGAATGTTTTCGGGCACGCTTCAGGCGTACCAGGCGTCGCTCGCCACCGAGCCTTTGCTGATCATTACCGCTGTGCTGGCCGTTTACATCGTGCTCGGCATTCTCTATGAGAGCGTCATTCACCCGATCACGATCCTGTCGACGATACCGTCCGCCGGGGTCGGCGCCGTGCTCGCCCTCATGGCGTTTCGCACCGATCTCAGCGTGATTGCCTTGATCGGTATCGTGCTGCTGATCGGCATCGTGAAGAAAAACGCGATCCTCATGATCGATTTCGCCCTTGCCGCCGAACGCCAGGAAGGCAAGAGCTCACGCGACGCCATCTACCAGGCTTGCCTGCTTCGCTTCCGTCCCATTCTGATGACGACGATGGCCGCTCTGCTGGGCGCTCTCCCGCTCGCCCTCGGAACGGGCGTCGGATCGGAGTTGCGGCGGCCGCTCGGAATCACCATCGTTGGCGGACTCATATTCAGCCAGATGCTCACCCTATACACCACCCCGGTCGTTTATCTCTACATGGACCGCCTGAATCTCCGGTGGCAAAGGTCACCCGGTGGCCCGGCGCACATCGTGCCTCAGGAGGGAGACTAGGCCATGCGCTCTCGTTGGCATAAACAAGCTGTGACCACCCGTTTTCTGTCGGCTTTGGTAATCGCCGCCGTCTCTGTCGCCGGCTGCACCGTCGGCCCGAAGTACCATACGCCGTCCGTGCAGACGCCTGCCGCCTACAAAGAAGTGACTCCTCAAAACGAGAGCTCGATCGACAATTGGAAGACGGCTCAACCGAGCGACGCCGCGATCAAGGGCAAGTGGTGGGAACTCTTCAACGATCCTGAATTGAACGCCCTCGAAGAACAGGTCAACGTCTCCAACCAGACGATCGCATCCGCCGAAGCAAGTTTCTTGGCGTCGCGTGCAACAGTGCGCGAGGCGCGCGCCCAGCTTTTTCCGACGGTCTCGACCGCCCCTTCCGTCACGCGCCAAAAGCAGTCCGGGAACCTGAAGGCCTTCAGTTCCACGACGAGCAGCGGCACCACGCCGCTGCCACCGGCAACCAAGCCTTTCGATGAATACAACCTGCCCTTCGACGCAAGCTGGGTTCCCGATCTCTGGGGCCGCATTCGCAACACGGTTCGGGCGAGCGCCTATGGAGCGCAGGCCAGCGCCGCCGACCTCGCGAACACGCGCCTCAGCATGCAGGCGGACGTTGCCGTCGATTACTTCGAGCTTCGCTCGCAGGATGCGCTGAAGCAGCTGCTCGATTCGACCGTGGACGCCTACAAGGAATCGCTGCGGCTGACCAAGGTGCTCTACCAGACGGGCATCGACAACGACGAAGCAGTCGCGCAGGCCGAAACTCAGCTCGAATCGACCCAGGCGCAGGACACGAACGTCGGAATCCTTCGCTCGCAATACGAACACGCGATCGCCATGCTGGTCGGCCAGCCGGCTTCGACTTTTTCGATCCCGGTCGAGCCGCTCAAAACGCCGCCTCCCCCGATTCCCTTCGGCGTGCCGTCGCAGCTTCTCGAGCGCCGGCCCGATGTTGCCGCCGACGAGCGCCTGATGGCTCAGGCCAACGCCCAGATCGGCGTGGCGCGCGCGGCTTATTTCCCGACCGTGACTCTGAGCGCCTCTGGTGGCCCTGAGTCCACGTCGGCGAGCCATTTCTTCGATTGGCCGAGTATGGCTTGGTCTATCGGGGCCAGCGCTTCTGAGTCTATCTTCGACGCGGGCTTGCGCCGCGCAACCGTGGAGCAGTACCGCGCCCAATACGACGAGACCGTCGCGAACTATCGCCAGACCGTCTTGACGGCCTTCCAGCAGGTCGAAGACAATCTGGCGTCGTTGCGCATCCTGTCGCAGGAAATCGAGCAACAGGACATTGCCATCAAATCCGCCCAGAGATACCTCACGGACGCCACCAATCGCTGGAAATTGGGGCTCGATCCCTATCTCGACGTGATCAGCGCGCAGACCGCGCTGCTCAGCAATCAGCAGACCATGGTCAATCTGCGCATCCAGCAGATCACCGCGAGCGTTCAACTGATCGAAGCCCTTGGCGGAGGCTGGGACCGCACGCAATTACCATCGACCGCCGCTCTGGTCAGCCGTGCGCCCTTGCCTTAAGCCGGGAGCGGATCACCGAAGCGCCGGAATCCATCAGGCGCATATTTCCAAAAGCGATCCCTCCGAACGTAAATTTGAATTGGAGTGTTTCGATTTGAGTCGATACACTTCGCGCCATGAGCGAACAACTGGAAACCGCCCTTCCGGTTGGAACCTTCCGCCATCTGGTTTCAACCCGACCTATCGATACGATCCCGCGGAGCCCGCGGCGATCTCTGGCAAATCCGGCAAGGAAGCATTCGGTGGTCGCTGCCGCCTTCCTCGCCCTCTACCTTGCCCTCTATCTGGCGATCGGATTCGTCGGGATCTCCCTGATCGGCCGTGTATGGACCACGGTCTTCGAATAAAAGACGAGGGCGCGTCTCTGCGTGTCTCTGGCGGCGTGCGGCCTTAAGCCCTTACTTCCGGATTTTCGTCTACAGGCTTCCTGCCCCTCTTTCTACCCGAGAGCAGGCTCCAGAGTCCGACGAGCGAAGGAAACGATGCCGCGGCAAATGTCATCAAACTGGCTGAGGGACGCGTGACCAAATGAAACGCCGGCTCGAAATCGACGCAGCGCGTGGTGCAATGCTCGTCTGGATGACACTCACGCATCTGCCCACCGCCCTCACTCCGTGGGTGAACCAGCCGTTCGGCTACATCTCCGCATCCGAGGGATTCATCTTTCTTTCCGCGCTCTTCACCGGCCGCATCTATTTCCGCCTGCTCGAACGCGACGGCGTCGGCCCCATGACCTCGAAGCTGTTTCTGCGGACTCTCAAGCTGTATCGCTACCATGTGGTGCTCCTGCTCGCAGCGTTCGTGGTGGCGGCCAGAATTGCGATCAGCGGCCACAATCAGAACCTGTATAACCTGCTCGACTTCTACTTTGCCGCGGGCCCTGCTCGCGCAATCGCGGATGCGCTGCTCCTGGTCTACCGGCCGCCCTTGCTCGACATCATTCCGCTCTACCTCATTTTCCTGCTGCTCTCGCCGCTCATCCTGATTGCCGCCGCAAAATTCGGCTGGCGATGGATACTCGGCGGCAGCTTCGCTCTTTGGCTGGCGGCGCAATTTGGCCTGCGCCAGGCTCTTTACGGATTTGCCGTTCACTACGTCGGCCTGCGCATTCCTCTGAACGAAATGGGCGCCTTCAATCTCTGGGCTTGGCAGCTCATGTGGGTTCTCGGGATGTGGTGCGGCGCGCGCTGGGCCAAAGATACTCTGGACGTCGAAGAATGGGCGCGGCGCGCGTGGATTCCGGCGGCGATGGTAGCGGTCGCGCTGCTCGTCGTTCGCTACGCCGAGATCCGCGGGCTGAATCTCGGGGCTTGGTCGATTTTCTTCGATAAGTGGCATCTCGGCGTCGTTCGCCTTATTGATTTCGCCGCGATCGCGACTCTATTGATCCGCTTCCAGTCGGTCGTCAAGCCGCTTGCCGTGCGGCCCCTGGTGCTGATGGGCCAGTCTTCGCTGCAAGTCTTTTGCGCGCATTTCGTCTTCTGCTTTCTGGGACTCGCTTGGATGGGCGGCAACGACCGCCTGTACGGCTGGCCGCAACCGGTCTTGGTCGTGGTGACCTTCGCTGCCCTGCTTCTCGTGGCAAGGCTCTTCGCGAGGCCCGAGATCAACGGCGCGCCGAACCGAAGCCCAAGCGCCCGTCCCGCAGTCAACGCCCCGGCAAGTGGTTACTAGCTATCCCGCCGGCGGCTGCCTGAACCATTCGCAGCGATTTCACGAAGCGCATCGAAGTGAAGCCGCGCCCGCGCGATACCGGGATTTCACGCGGTTCAGGTATAGTTACCCGATCACTTTCGTCCTGAGGAGCCCATGATCGGCCTTCTTTCCGTCATCGCACTCGGTTTCTTCCTCGGCATGCGCCATGCCACCGATCCCGATCACGTGGTCGCGGTCTCAACGATCGTTTCGCGCCATCGCTCGATGAAACACGCCGCCCTGATCGGCGGCCTCTGGGGCGTCGGCCACACGGTGACGATCCTGCTCGTCGGCAGCGGCATCATTCTTTTCGGCTGGGTGATTCCCACGCGCGTCGGCCTGTCGATGGAATTCTCCGTGGGGCTGATGCTGATCCTGCTGGGCGTCCTCAATCTGACTGGCGTCCTGCAGTGGATCACCGACAACGTCTCGCCCACCCATTCTCACGACGCCGCGTTTCATTCGCACCCGCACAGCCACGGCGACTACGTCCACACGCATCCGCACCAGCACGCTCCGGAATCGCATCCTCACGATCCGGCACGGACGCCGCTGAGCTGGTTCGATCGCCATTTCGGACGCCTCGGCCTCTACCACGCGCTGCGTCCTCTGGCCGTCGGCCTCGTTCACGGGCTGGCGGGTTCTGCTGCGGTGGCCCTGCTTGTCCTCACCACGATTCGCGATCCGAAGTGGGCCGTCGCCTACCTTCTTCTTTTCGGCGTCGGCACGATCGCGGGCATGATGCTGATCACTGGCGTGATGGGCGCGCCCTTTGCCTATGCGAACCAGCGCTCCCGCTTGAGTAACGGCCTGCGCATCGCTTCCGGCGTCATCAGCTTCGGTTTCGGTCTCTTCATCGTCTACCGCATTGGCTTTGTCGGCGGCCTCTTCACCTCGCACCCGCATTGGACGCCGAGCTAAGCCAAGCTTTCGCGCCACCCAGACCTAAACACTCAGCACCGGAAGCGCAGAATCCCTCGCCACGATGTAGGTCAAGTCTCTCAAGCGGCCGCGCGCGCCGGTCTTGGCCCCTCTCCCCATGATGAGCGCGTCGGCCGCAAACGATCGAGTCGCTTCGAGAAGTGCGTCCTTAATCGGTCCGACGAAGATCGCAACCGGCGCCTCCGATCCGACTTTTCGCTGCAGCTCGGCGACGCGCCGGCGCGCCGGCCCGCTTTCCTCCGGCGCAACGCGGTCATCGGCATCGAGTCGAATCGGCGAGCCGGAGCGTCCCGATTGAATCACGTGGACGATCTGAAGATTCGCCCGACCTCCGCCTGCCAGTTCGTGTGCGTAGCGGAGCACTCGTTCGCCGTCGCTGTCCGGATCGATCGCGCACACCCACTCGCGATGATCGAGCCTCAACGGCGTGATGCTGGGAGTGTGCGTGCTCGTCAGCACGGCGCAATCCGCTTCATCCAGCACCTTGGCGGCCGTCGAACCAAGCAGCATCCTCCGGAAAGTCCCTGCATGCGAGGGCATGATGATCAGATCGAAGCCGCTCCGCGCCACTTCGGCAATCTCCTTCGCGGTATCCCCCTCGGCAAGGATCCTTTTGCAGTCCGAGGCTGGAAATTCCTCCGCGCAGAAGGCATGCAGCCGTTCCCTCGCGATCTCCTGATGCTCCTCCGCGATTTCCGGCGCTTCCCGCAGGTAAAGCTCGAAGCCGTTGTAGCTGGCCGGGTCGAACACGTGAATCAGCGACATCCTCGCGCCAAACAAAGTCGCGGCTTGCTTCACGAAAGGAGCGATTGCGATGCACGAAGGAGAAAAATCCACCGGAAAGAGAATGTTCGCGATCGCGTTCATGCAATACCCCCCTCTGGCCTACCAGGGAAGAAAGTGGTGGTGCCTGCTCGTTTTCTTCTTCACGCGCCCGATTGCGATTGACACGAGCGCAGCCACCGCCAGCATTGACAGGCCGAAATAGATGTCGATGTAAGAGAGCAGCCTGCTCTGCGTAATGACGTTTGCCTGGAAAAGCTGGAGTGCCCCGAGCGTCGGATCGACCCCGCCATTGCGGTGAATCAGGTTCGCATACTGCGCCAGGGTCGAACGCGTCGTCGCATCCAGGCGGTTCGCCACGTCCAGCAACCGCGAGGAGTGCAGCGTCATCCGCCTGTCGAACGTCACCGTCGCCGCCGTCACCCCGAAAGTGTTTCCGAGCTGCCGCACGAAAAAATAACTGGTCGCAAGATCGTTGACCTCTCCTGCGGGAGCATTGGCCGTGACGACATTCCCCGCCGCCACCAGTACCGGCGCTACACAGAAGCCTTGCGAAAAAATCGCCGGCGCCAGGATCAAAGTCGGCGTCGTAGGCGTCCAGATATAGACGATGGTGAGGTACGTCGCGAACAGCAGCACCATCCCCGCGATCAGCGTCCGCACGCCTCCCAGCCGCGGTAGGAAAAAATGCACCGTGAGCTGCAGCCCCAATCCCAGCCCCAGCGTATACATCGAAATGAATCCGCCCGCCTGCGTGGCGCTGTAATCCTGCACGAAACGGAGATACTGCGGCACAACGTACAAGCCCGCGCCGAAGAACGCCCCGAC
This sequence comes from Vulcanimicrobiaceae bacterium, assembly GCA_035504455.1. Classification (GTDB taxonomy): domain Bacteria; phylum Acidobacteriota; class Terriglobia; order Acidiferrales; family UBA7541; genus Palsa-295. Next base: position 17,498 of record DATJRU010000023.1, on the reverse strand, counting down.
GATCAGGATCACCATCAAGTACACGCGCAAAGCGCCTTGGCGCCAGACCATCCGCAAGTGAAGCACCGGCCACGCGTTTTCGGGACGATAGTCCCACCACAAAAACGCCGCGAAGAAAACCGCGGCGGCGGCCAACGCGACACTGATCCACGTCGATTCAAACCACAAATCGCGTTCCCCTCGGCTGGTCGCGGTCACCAGGCAAGCCAACGAAGCAACTAAAAGCACAGCGCCCCACACGTCGACGCGAGAATCCTCCTTCCACTCGAGGAGGTGACCGGGCGGAACCAGCTTCCAGATCAGCACAGCGCCGATCGCCAGGAACGGAAAATCCACCAGGAATGCGTAGTTCCAGTGAATCTGATCCGTGATCCAACCCATCAACGTCGGGTACGGAACCTCAAAAATCGAGAGAACGACGTAGAGCCACGTTACCGCCGTCAGCCGCGACTTGCCGGGAAACAGCAGCCCCGCAAGGATGACGACGCGCACTAGAAACGCGCCTCCCCCGAATCCCATAACCAGCCGCGAAACCAGTAGCCGGTCGAGACTGTGCGGGCTCAACACGCATCCCATCGCGCCCGCGGCGTAGAGTCCGATGCTACCCAGCAAGTGGCGCCGCGTGCCGATCACACGCACCATCCACGCCGCCATCGCGAGTGAGCAGAGGAATCCAACGTTGTAGAGGATGATCACCCAGCTGATTTCGTCCGAATTTGCGCCCACATTTCCCTGCAGGTCGGGAAGGAACACGTTCACCGAGATGCGGTTCGAGATTTCGATCGACGCGACCATGCCGATCGAAAGCAGAATGGCCAGCCTGCGCCGGTACGACAGGCTCGCGAGGAGCTTGCTGATGTATCGCCCTTCTGCGAGTTCCCAATCCTCGACGCCGGGCAGCCCTGCCGCCAGATATGACATCGGTATACCTTCCGCTCACCGGGTATAGATCGTCGCTTCCACGTTCATTCCAGGCCGCAACACGAGATTCGGGTTTTTGTTTGGCTTCACGAGGATCTTCACCGGGATGCGCTGCACCACTTTGATGAAATTCCCCGTCGCGTTTTGCGGCGGCAGCAGCGCTTGCCGCGATCCCGCCGCCCCGGCGATCGAATCCACCACGCCCTCGAAATCCTCCGAGTATGTATCCACGTGGATTCGCACTCTCTGTCCGGTCGCGACGTTGGCAAGCTGCGTCTCCTTGAAGTTCGCCGTCACGTACACCTGATCCAGCGGAACGATCGTGAACAGCAATTGCCCCTGGGAGACGTACTGCCCCAGGTCCACCACCTTCTGCGTCACCTGCCCCGAAATCGGCGCGGCGATCTTCGTATATCCCAGGTTCAATTCCGCCCGCTGCAGCGTCGCTTTTGCGCGCTCTACGGTGGCCAGCGCCGATTTGTAGTCGGCCTCGGTAATCGGCACTTGCTCCTCGCGCGCCTTCGTTTCCAGCAGTTGCGACTTCGAGCGAGCCAACTTCGCCTGCGCGGCCCTCGCATTCGCTTTGGCGATCTCCACCGCCTGCTGCGCCGCCATTAGCTGTTGCTGGGCCGCCTCGAGTTCGCTCGTTGCAACGCTCGCTTCCGCGTCCACCGCGTCGAACTGATACTTCGACACGTCGCCCGTAGCCAGCAATGGCGTGTAGCGCGCCAGGTCGCTCTGCGCGCGGATGTTCGTCGCCTTTTTCGCGGCTACGTCGGCCTCCGCCACCCGCAGATTCGCGGTCGCCGATTGCTCGAGCTGCTCCTGCGAACTCGCGTAGTCCGCCGCGTCCGTTTCCTGCTGTGCCGCCGCGCCGCTCGTGCTGTTCGTGGTCACCTGGCGCGTCAACCCGATTTGCAGCTTGGCCGAATTGGCCTGCGCCTCGGCCACGTCTAGATTCGCCTGCGCCTGATCCACTTCCGCCTGGTACGGGCGCGAATCGATTTGCACGAGTGCGTCGCCCTGTTTCACGACTGTGTTGTCGTTGATGTAGAGCCCAACCACATAGCCGGGAACCTGCGGCGCCATCGCCGTGATGTGGCAATCCACCTGCGCGTCGTCCGTCGTCACCCGCCCCGAATAGACGTACCACGCGATTCCCAGCGCCACGAGAACCACGAGAATCCCGACTTTCAGAATCGGGTCCAGATTCCTGATTCTTTCGCGCAGGGATACGTGCGGGACTGATGCTGGCGGCGCAGGCGCGGCCGCGCTCGTGGGCGGAGGGGAGCCCTTGCTTTCCGCCGAAACAGCTGGGCCCGCGGGCTCGACGGGATTCGTCGGTGAGCTCATGATCGTTCGCCTCTCACTTGGAGTACATGCTTTCGATGGTTCCCGTCGCTCGAGCCAGGTCCGCGCGCGAGATGTTGAAGCGATACAGCGCGTCGATCTGGTTGTCGCTCGCGCGGGCCAGCTCATCTTGCGCCGTGATCACTTCGATGTTTGTCGTGACGCCCGCCGCGAACCGCCGCTGCGCCTGGGCCACCTCTTCCTGCGCTAGCGCATAGCCCTGATTCGCCACATCCACTGCGCTGCGCGCCGCGTTGAGCTGATCGAGCGCTGTTTTTACCTGATCGACGATCTGCGCCTCCTCCGCGCGCCGGTTCTCCTCAATGCGCTGCTCCTCGAGCTTCTCTTTCTCCACTTCGGCGTGAATTCTCCCGCCCGTGAAAAGCGGAAATTCCATCGACGCCTCGTAGCTGTACGTCGGAATGCCGTTGTCGAAATGCGCGCCCTGGTACACCCAGAAACCCGAGAAATTCAGCTGCGGCAGGCGCTCCTCACGAGCCGAATCCACTGACAATCGGGCACCTCGCATCTGGGAGTCGAGCGACGCCATCTCCGGCCGCTGAATCAGCGCCTGGTTCAGCGTCGTTTCCCGATCGACCGCGGGAAGATCGAAGAACCCAAGCTGGTCCGTCGCTTCCACCTCCTGATCCCGCGGCAGATCGAGCAGTTCCGCCAAGCCGTAGGCCGTGGTCCGCGTTTCCGTCTCGGCATCAATCAGGTTCTGCTTCTCATTTTGCAATTCGACGTTGGCGCGCACCGCGTCGATATTCAGGCCCACCCCGGTTTTCTGCAGCTGCGCGGCCTGATCGTAGAGACGCTGCGCCAGCGCCACGCGCGCCTTTGCCGCGTCGCGCAGCGCGATCGCCCGCAGAATCGCCAGGTACTGGCTCACCACCGCGTCAACCACCGTCTCGCGCGTGGTGCGCTCGTCGGCGCGCGCCTCGCGCGTGCCTTCGCGGCCGATCTGGTATCCGCGAATCTCCGGCAAATTCAAGATGGTTTGCGAGAAAACGGGGCCGGCTTGGATGAAAGCGAAGGGACCGGCTGGCGCTCGCACCTCGCTGCGTTCGATGCTCTGGACGTTGTATTGGTTCAAGGAACCTGCGGCCGCGATCCCCGCCTGGGGCAGCAACGCGGACCGCGCGATCTGGCTGTTACGGTCGCTCTCGCCGACCAGCAGCCGCGCAATCACGCGCTGCGGACTCTGCTTCAGCGCGAGCTGCACCGCCTGTTTCAGCGTGAGCGGCAGCGTGCCGCTCGAGCCCGCCGCCGCGGGTTGCTGCGCGAAAGCCCCTCGCGGCAGCGACGCCAGCACTAGCAACAAAACCAGCACAAATGACCGTCGCAGGCTCGCGGCCATGGATCACCCTCCGATCGAGAGAAGCTAATCGAGGAACCCCAAAAGGTACCGCTGCATTTTAACCGGGTACCGGTTCGGGACTAAGCAACTGATTCGATGGCGGGAGGGAGAGGTGGTGTCGCTGGAATTTCGCGATTCTGGGCAAACGAAGGGGTTATCGGCTCAGCGCCCTTCTACTGCTTTGGTAGCGATACCGGGATTCGAACCCGGATTTTGGCCTTGAGAGGGCCACGTCCTAACCCTTAGACGATATCGCCGCATGCACTTCCCGATCGAACGTCCTAGATGGCATCGTCGGGAAACTGCAGAGGTGTGTGCCCCGCAATTTTCGCACGCTGATATGTCCTGCGCAAGCTCGCCCGAAACTGCGGGCACCATTTCCGCGGCCGCCCTGTGCTAGAATTCGCAGCCTCATGGAACGTGCCGCAGAATTCCTCGGTCGCGTCGTTCGCCGGCTCAAGCAGCCCGACGCAACGTTCGCGTGGCTCGCCAGCGCCTGGCCCTCCATCGTCGGTCCGCAGCTCGCCGCGCACGCACACCCGCTTCGCTGCGACCGCGATTGCCTCGAGCTCGAAACCGACGGCAAAGCTTGGCAGCGCCAGCTCGAGACGATGCAGCACGAGCTTTGCGACCGCATCAATCAAGCCTGGGGCGGCATTCTCGTCCGCGAAGTCAAATTCGTTTCGGCCAAGCCGGGGCCACAGACGATCCGGCACGAAACCGACAACGAGTACCGGCCCTTCATCCGCCGCCGCGGCTGATCTCTCGCAATTCGCTCACTGCTTTCCCGTCGCCGAGACGCCCGCCCCAGGTGTCGGCGCCGACATCAACCCCACGAACATCTTCGTGAATTTCGGCAAGTTCAGATCGAGCTGCGCGTGAACCAATTGCACGTCCGTCGCCGGACGAAGCTGAGCCGTCCACGTGAGCGTATCCCCGTAACTCGGCCCATGGCTCAGGTCGATGTCCATGTAGACCTGCCGCTCCTTCGTGATGATGCTCGGATCGAGCCACGCGCACGCCGCCAGCTCGTCCCAAAGGTAGTAGCGGTCCTGCGAGTATTTGGCGATGTACTGCGCGGCGGGGTTCGGCGATTTCGCGATCTCATCCAGCATTTCCTGCGTGAACATCGCCTTGATCGAGACGTCCACGGTCGTCACGTCGATGCGCGGCCAGTGCGCGCGCAAGGTGATGTGCGTCGCCTCGGGATCGAACCAGAAATTGAATTCGTGCCTCGGGCTGTTCGCGAATTCCGGATCGTCGGTCTGCGGATTCAGGCTGCCGCCCATGATGACGATTCCCTGCGTCAGCTCCGCGAAATGCGGATCGATGGCCAGCGCTAGCGCAATGTCCGTCAGCGGACCCGCCGCATAAATCGTCACTTGATGCGGATGCGCGTGCACCTGCCGGATCAGAAAATGGGCCGCATCTTCATCGAGCGGCTTCGTGTGCGGCGCGCCCTCGGGAAGCGGCGGCATTTCCCACGGCCCGTGAATCTGCGGGTTCGCCGGCGTCACGCCGACGACGCCGTTTGGCGTCTGCACCAGCGTCGTCGGCCCCTGCCCCCACGCGCCCAGCCAGACCACCTTCCCGTCAAGCGGCGTCGCGAGACGAGTCTCCTCCTGCGTGCGCACCAGCGGAAAAACGGCGCCCGGTACGACCGGCACATCCGCGCGCCCGATCAGCTCGAGCATCCGCAGCGTGTGCTGTACCTCTTCGTCGCGCCAGGCGTTTCCCGTGACGACCGTGATCCCCAGCACATCCACTTGCGGAGACTGCAGCAGCGCCATCATGGCCATCTGGTTCGACCCGCCGGGACCCGAGCCGTCCTGATCGATCAGCACGAGGCGCTTCTGGGCCAGGGCGGGCGCAACCACGGCGAGGCAGAGAACAACAGCCAGAACGATTCTTTTCATGTGCTATTTTTCCCCGCCCTCTCGCGGATGTAAAGCCGCGTCTGCCGCGCGGCGCGCCTTTGCATCCCACACCTTTTCCACTAAGATAATTCCCATGAAAATCAGCCGCGAAGATGTGGTCCGCGTTGCCGAGCTCGCGCATCTCGGCCTCACGCCTGAGGAAGTCGAGAAGTATCGCGAGCAGCTCGACGCGATCCTCACCTACGTCGAGAAAATGAACGAGCTCGACCTCGAAAAAGTCGAGCCGATGGCGCAGGTCCTGCACGCCGCGGGGGGCGACCGCCATCCCGAGCTTCGCGAGGACACCCTCCAGCCGTGCGACGCGGCAGCGCCAATCCTCGCGCAGGCGTCGGACGCGGCGAATCCGTTCTTCCGCGTCCCGAGGGTGATCGAAAGGTGAGCACTCCGACTACATGGACGATTGCCGGCGTACGCGCCGCGCTCGAGTCAAAGAAGATTTCCGCGCGCGAACTCGCCGCCGAGTTTTACGCGCGAATCAACGCCCGCAACGCCGAGCTGAACGCGTTCCTCACGCTTTCTCCCGAGCGCGCCTACGCCCAAGCCGACCGGATCGACGCGACGATCGCGCGCGGTGGGGCCTTGCCGCCTCTCGCCGGCGTGCCCATCGCCATCAAAGACGTACTCAGCACGCGCGGCATTCGCACCACCTGCGCGTCGAAAATCCTCGAAAACTACGTGCCTCCATACGACGCAACCGCCGTCGAGCGCCTCGACGGGGCCGGCGCGGTCTTCCTCGGCAAGACCAACTGCGACGAATTCGCGATGGGCGGCTCAAACGAAAACTCGGCCTACGGCCCGGTGCGGAATCCGGTCGCGCCCGACCGCGTTCCCGGCGGCTCGAGCGGAGGCTCAGCGGCCGCTGTCGCTGCCGGTCTCGCCGTCGCGGCTCTCGGCACCGATACGGGCGGCTCCATCCGCCAGCCCGGCGCCTACTGCGGTGTCCCCGGCCTGATGCCGACCTACGGCCGCGTCTCGCGCTACGGTCTTGTGGCGTTCGCTTCGTCGCTGGACAAAATCGGTCCGCTTACCTCGAATGTCGCCGATGCCGCGGCCCTGATGCAGGCGATCGCAGGTCACGACCTCAACGATTCCACCTCGGCCGATCTGCCCGTCCCGAATTATTCCGCCGAGCTCGATAAGCCTCTCGATTGGCTTCGCATTGGCGTTCCCGAGGACTATTTCGGCGAGGGGATCGAACCCGACGTGAAGGCCAAGGTCGAAGCCGGAATCGCGCTGCTCAATAAGCTTGGTTGCCGGCGCGTGCCGCTCAAGATGCCGCACACGGACTACGCGATCGCCGCGTACTACCTGATCGCAACCGCGGAAGCCAGCTCCAACCTGGCCCGCTACGACGGCGTCCGCTACGGCCTGCGCGTCCCCGGATCGACCCTTACCGAGATGTACCGTAATACGCGCGAGCGAGGTTTCGGCCCCGAGGTGAAGCGCCGGATCATGCTCGGCACCTACGCGCTCTCCGCCGGCTACTACGACGCGTATTATCTGCGCGCCCAGAAGGTCCGCGCCCTGATCGCCCAGGACTTCTCGGACGCCTTCCAAAAGGTCGACGTGATCGTCACGCCGACATCGCCCACCCCGGCGTTCCGCCTGGGCGAAAAAACAGCCGATCCGCTGCAAATGTACCTGGCGGATATTTATACCGTCACGGGGTCGCTCGCGGGCGTGCCGGGAATCTCCGTGCCTTGCGGCATGACGAAGGCGGGGCTCCCGGTCGGCATGCAAATCTTCGGGCCGCACTTCAGCGAGGCGCGCGTCATGCAAGTCGCCCACGCCTTCGAGAAGGCCGGCGGCGCGTCCGTCTAGGCGGCGGAGGCCTTCGATTTTCCTTCGCGACGCGCTATGGGCACCGCGCAGGACGCCGCTCCGGCATAGTCTGCGCCTTCTCAAAACTGTAGAGTCCTTCCACGAATGAACCACTTGTTCCGCACATGAACGCGAGCCTTGCACAATGCCCCCTTCGGCCGGCATTCACCTTTTCCGGTGTAACTCCTAGTCGGAAAAAGGGCTTCGCCGCATTCATAGCCAAAAAGTTTCCGTCAAAACGGTACGGAACGACTATTGCTAGGAGACAGGGCGACGTTTAGCCTTGTACGAGCATCGCAAAGATCGAGAGGCCGCCCATGGTCCGGGTCAAGTCGAGCCAGAAGATCTTCACCGAAGAGGAAGTCGCCAACCTCACCGGAATTTGCCTTGAACACCTTCGAGGTATCGCGCGCAATAAGCATCTCGGCAAGCTGGCCTCGGCGGTCGAGGCGGCCGGCGCTCGCGCCGAAAAGTGGCTCTTCACCAATTCGGATCTTTCGATCATGACCGCACTGCATCCCCGCTGCGAGCACGAGCCCGCTCCCACCACGGTTGCGTAGCTCGTAGCACCAGAAGCGGGTTGTCGCCCTCCCTCCGCGGCGTTATTCTCGTCCCATTCAACCCGGTTCCCTGCCTCGGCATCGTACCACTCAGCAATTGCCGGCAGGGGGTGGCGCTCATGTCGAAGAACCTGAAAACCGCACTCGTCCCTTCGGCGTGTTGGCTAGCGCTGCTGATCGCCGCGATCGGCCCCTGCGTCGCGGCGCAGCAGAGCGCAACCGGCGCATCTTCGTCCGCGTCCACATCGCAGAAAGATTCCGCTTCGCCATCGCACACAGGCCCGATCAAGCTGATGCTGAAAGACGGCAGCTTCGAACTGGTGCGCGAGTATCAGATCAAGGGCGACCGCATCCGCTACTACGATCTCGATAGCTCCCAGTGGGAGGAGATGCCCGCCGCCCTCGTGGACTGGGACGCCACCAAGAAAGTGGCCGCCGCGGATGCGCAGCGGGACTCCGCGATTCTCGCCAAGGTTCACAAGCAAGAGGAGGAGCGCCGCGCCGATCCGCTCGATATCGACGCAAGCCTGGAAGCGGCTCCGGGCGTCTTTTTGCCCTCCGGCGTCGGCTTGTGGTCTTTCGACGGCCACGGGATGCAGCCGCTGAACCAGGCCGAGATCGACTCGAAGCTCAGTGCGAAGCAAGCGATTGCGAAGGTGATGTCTCCCGTGCCCATCGTCCCGACACGGCACAACATCTACATCAAGGGTGAGCATGCCGCGATGCGCCTGCGAACCTCCCAGCCCGAGTTTTATATGCGCACCGCCGACGGGCGCACGCCCGAGATCAGGCTAATCCACGCCAAGGTTCATGGCAGCAGCCGCTATCTCGAGCACGTCGACGAACTGTTTAACGAACAGTGGGAATCCGGGAACACCGTGCCCATGCAGCGATGGGAAGTCGCCAAAGGCGTCTTCCGCTTCACTCTCGGCGAACCGCTCGTGCCCGGCGAATACGTGCTGGCGGAAGTCTTGCAGAACGAGGAAATGAGCTTCTACGTATGGGATTTCGGCCTCGACGCGACGGCCGATGCCAAGACGAAATAACAGCTTAGAGGGTGGCCGAGGGTTGCGCCTGGAGAAGCTCGGTCAGAAGATCGGCGAGCGCCGAAAGATGGAACGGCTTCTGTAGCAGGCGCATTCCGTCCTTGCGGAAGCGTTCGAAGGCTTCCGCATCGAGCATCTCGCCGGTCATGAAGATGAAAAGCGGCAGAGAGTTCGTTCCCTGGGCGCGCATCTTGTCGAGGAACTGGATTCCGCTGAGGCCGGGGAGATTGAAGTCGCAGACCACTACGTCGCAGGCGTTCGACTTCAAATGAGCCAGCGCCGCCTCCGAGCTTCCGACGGCCTCCGCTTTCATCCCGCGCGCCATCAGTCCTTCCTGCACGATTTCCCGGATGCCCTCTTCGTCGTCCACAACGAGCACGGTGTGCCCCGCCAGCGGCGACCCGGACGAGGATGGCGCAGCCTTTGACGCAGCGGCCCCTTCGGGCGGACGCGCGGCCGCAGGCGTGCCGGGAGCGACGGGCAACAGCACGTAAAACGTCGCGCCGCGCCCCGGCTCAGACTCCACCTCGATTCTTCCGCCGTGCTCTTTCACCACCGCCAGGCAAATCGTCAGCCCGAGGCCGCTGCCTCCGCCGGGCCGCTTGGTGGTAAAGAACGGGTCGAAGATCTTCCCGATATTGTCCGGAGAAATTCCCCCGCCGTCGTCTGTGATGGTGGCGCAGATGTGGCTTCCCTGTCGCGATAGGGATATTTCAATCGTTCCGCTGCCCTTCGCCGCTGCGATCGATTGCTCGGCATTGGTAATCAAGTTGGTGAAGACTTGCGTCAGCAGCCGGGCGTCGCCCTCGACCGGCGGAAGATCACTGGCTGCATCCGTGTTTACCCGAATATTCCGCTCCGACAGGGACTTGCGCTGCGAGAGCAGCACCCGTTCCACGACTTCGGCCAGCCCGACTTTCGCGTTTCCCAGAGCCGCGGGGCGCGAAAAAGCCAGAAGATTCTGGACGATGCTCGCGGCGCGGCGCGCCTGCTGCAAAATCAAGTCCGCTCGCCGGCGCGTTGCGTCGTCGGTTGCATTCTCCCGCAAGAGATCGCTCACGCCCAGAATGGCGGTCAGCGGATTATTCAGCTCGTGCGCCGCGCCGGTCATCATCTGCCCCATCGCCGCGAGTTTTTCCCGCTGGGCCAGATGCTGCTCGATCAGGAGCGACTCCGTCACGTCGCGCGCCGAGGCGATCACCCCGGTAATCTTCCCTGCCTCGTCGTAGAGCGGCCCGAAGCTCCCGCGCAGCGTTTTCCAGGCGCCGTCGGAATGCCTCACGCGATAGTCGAGGTGCGCCGACCGTTTCCGTCCTGAGATCACGTTCGAAAGCGTCTCGGTGAGGGCGGGTTGGTCGTCGGGATGCGTTCGCGCACCGATCGTCCGGCCGACGAAATCCTGCGCGCTAAACCCCAGAACGTCCTTGGACCGCTCGCTCGCGAAAGTGAATCGCAAGTCCGCGTCGATGACCGCGATCAAGTCTGGGAAGCACTCGATCAGGCGCCGCGAAAATTCCTGCTCGCGATGCAACCGTTTTTCCGTCTCCACCTTGTCCGTGATATCGACGATGGTGCCCTGAAACCGCACCACCCGTCCCGCGTGGTCGCGGATCGCCAGCGCGGACGCCAGCCCCTGCATATACGTCCCGTCCTTGCGGACGTAGGTGACCTGCCGCCCCTCCACCGAACCCTTGGCGGCGGTGCCCTGCACCAACTCATCCCGCTGGCCCGGCTCGGCGAAGCGCTCCCGCAGCGGCCGCGCCTGCAATTCCTCCTTCGAGGAGAATCCCAACATGCGAATCAACGCCGGATTCGCATCCAGCATCTTCCCGTCCGGCGTCGAGAAAAAAACGCCGATTCCGAGAGATTCGACGAATTGCGTAAAACGCATCTCGGATTCATGCTGCGCGGTCACATCGCGCGCCCAGCCGATCACGTCCGTCACGCGCCCGTTTTCGGCCACCGCCTGCAGCCAGCAGTTGAAGTAGCGCGCCTTGGGCTCCTTTTTCAGCTTTATGGGAATGATTCCGGACCATGTGCCGTTCTTCGCAAGCACGGCGAGCGACCGGCGCGCTTCTTCCAGCGTGGGAGACTCTACAAATTCCGCGAGCGAGTGGGAGACCAGTTCCTGAAAGGGGACACCAAGCACTTCGCACAACCGGCGGTTCGCCACGCGCACTTCGCCCTCAATCGAAAGCGTGAACACCGCCTGGTCGAGGTTGTCGATCAACTCCCGGTAGTTCTGTTGTGATCGGGAGATGACCTCAACCAGCTTATCAATCGGCGTTTCCGGACAGGCCGCCGCGCGCTTCTGCTCGCCCGGCTTGCCCGGTGAGTCCGTGGACATAGATCCGCCCCGGCTTGCACTCAGCCTTGGGAAGACTTACCTGGCCCTCGGTCAAATTGCTTCCCTGATGAAATCTTACGACGAGGGGCAGCGAATGAGCGAAATAACTGGCAGGCGACACCGATTTGAGTAACACCTTGAACGAAAAAAGGACAGCAACGGGAGGAATTCGCGGGGCGGGTCCGCCGTAAAGCAGACCCGCCCGCGGGTAAGTGTTAGCCTTCGGCGACTGCGTCGTTTTCCTTGCGCAGGAAATCGAGCGCTGCGGCCTCTTCTGGCGTGAGTTCGGGCTCCGCCATCTGCGGCTCCTCCTTGGGCAGTTCAGTGAGGAGCTGGATGTTGCGGTAGCGCTCGAGCCCGGTGCCGGCCGGGATCAAGCGGCCCATGATCACGTTCTCCTTCAGGCCGCGCAGGTAATCCACCTTCCCGGAAATCGCCGCCTCGGTGAGGACGCGGGTCGTCTCCTGGAAGCTCGCCGCCGAAATAAACGAGTCGGTCGAGAGCGATGCCTTGGTGATGCCAAGGAGCAGCGGACGGCCGGTGGCCGGGCGCCCGCCATCGTGGATCACCCGGTCGTTCTCCTCGCGGAAGCGGAACTTGTCGATCTGCTCCTCGAGAAGGAACGTGGTGTCGCCAACGTCTTCGACCTTCACCCAGCGCATCATCTGGCGGACGATCGTCTCGATGTGCTTGTCGTTGATGTTGACGCCCTGCAGCCGGTAGACCTCCTGGATCGAGTTCACCAGGTAAGCCTGCGTGTACTTTTCGCCCAGGACGGCGAGGATGTCGTGCGGGTTGAGCGGCCCGTCGATCAACGGCTCGCCTGCCCGAACGTGTTCGCCTTCCTGCACGTTGATGTGAACGCCGCGCGGGATCGAGTATTCCTTGATGGTGCGCCCGTCCTCGCTCTCGACGTAGATCTTGCGCTGGCCCTTGGCGATTTCGCCGTACTTCACCACGCCGTCGATTTCGCTGATGACCGCCGGATCGCGCGGCTTCCGCGTCTCGAAGAGCTCCACGACGCGCGGGAGACCGCCGGTGATGTCCTTCGTCTTCGTAGTCTCGCGAGGAATCTTTGCGAGCACGTCGCCGGGCTGGACATCATCGCCATCCGCGACCATCAAGTGAGCGCGTGACGGCATGAGGTACTTCTTCCGCACGCGTCCCTGCGAATCGCGCACCTGGATCGTCGGCTGGTGCTTTTCGTCGCCGAGCGGCAGCGTCACGACGAGCTGCGAAAGCCCGGTGACTTCGTCCACCTGCTCTTCAATCGTCAGGCCGGGCTGCAGGTCCTTGAACTCGATCGTGCCCGCGGTTTCCGTGAGGATCGAGAACGTGTACGGATCCCATTCGACCATCGTCTGGCCGAGCGTGACCGGTTGCCCGTCTTCCACGCGAAGGCGCGCGCCGTAAACCACGTGATGGCGCTCCTTCTCGCGGCCTTTCTCGTCGACAATCGCGATCAAGCCGGAGCGGTTCATCGAGATGAGGATCTTGCCGCGGCCCTCCACCACCTTCAAGTCGATGAACTTCACGAAGCCGTTGTTGCGGGCCTCGACCTTCGACTGTTCGGTGACGCGAGTGGCCGTGCCGCCGATGTGGAACGTCCGCATCGTCAGCTGCGTGCCGGGCTCGCCAATCGACTGCGCAGCGATCACGCCCACGGCCTCGCCCATCTCCACGAAGCGCCCGGTGGCCAGGTTGCGGCCGTAGCAGCGTCCGCAAACTCCGCGCCGGGATTCACACGTCAGCACGGAGCGGATCTTCACCCGCTCGATGCCGGCGGCCTGGATCGCATTCGCCAGCTCTTCCGTGATCTCCTGGTTGATTTCGACGATCACGTTGCCTTCGTAATCCTTAATCTTCTCGAGCGAAACGCGGCCCACAACGCGGTCGCGCAACGGCTCGACTTCGACGCCGGCCTCGAGAATCGGCTCGACGAAAATTCCGTCGGCCGTGCCGCAGTCGAATTCGTTGATGATCACGTCCTGCGCCACGTCCACGAGACGCCGCGTGAGGTAGCCTGAGTCGGCCGTCTTGAGTGCCGTGTCGGCCAAACCTTTACGCGCGCCGTGCGTCGAGATGAAGTACTGCAGCACGGTGAGGCCTTCGCGGAAGTTCGACGTGATCGGCGTCTCGATGACTTCGCCCGAGGGCTTGGCCATCAATCCGCGCATTCCGGAAAGCTGCCGGATCTGCTGCTTCGAGCCTCGAGCGCCGGAGTCCGCCATGACGTAGATCGGGTTGATCACGCCCTGCTTGTCCTGCTCCTCGAGAGCCTTGAACATCTCGTCCGCAACCTTTTCGGTGACGTCCGACCAGATCGCGATGACCTTGTTGTAGCGTTCGCCGTTGGTGATGGCGCCGTCGAGGTACTGCTGCTGCACCTTGACGACCTCATGCTCGGCCGTGTCGACGAGCTTGAACTTCACGCTGGGGATGACCATGTCGCTGATGCCGATCGAAACGCCGGCCTTGGTCGCGTAGAGGAAGCCGAGTTCCTTGAGTTTGTCGAGCGCCACGACAGTCTTTTCGAGGCCGAAGCGCAGGTAGCAATACTGCACGAGCGCCTGCACGCCCTTTTTCTTCAGCAAGCCGTTGACGAAGGGCATGTCGCTCGGCAGGTGATCGTTGAAGATCACGCGGCCGACCGTGGTGTGCAGGAACTGCTTGTGAAGTTGAATCGGCTCGGTGTGGGACACGTCCTGATCGTCGTAGGCGTTCGTGAGGTCGATCACCTCGCCGGTGTAGCGCATGCGGATCGGCGTCAGCAGCTCGACCTCGCCGGCTTCGAGCGCCATGATCACTTCCTCGGTCGAACCGAAGGCGCGGCCCTCGCCCTTCGCCTGGGGCTTGGCCTTGGTCATGTAGTAGATGCCGAGCACCATGTCCTGCGACGGCACGGCGAGCGGATACCCGTTGGCCGGAGACAGGATGTTGTGCGAGCTGAGCATCAGGACCGAAGCCTCCACCTGCGCTTCGGGCGACAGCGGAATGTGCACGGCCATCTGGTCGCCGTCGAAGTCCGCGTTGAACGCGGTGCAGACGAGCGGATGGATGCGGATCGCCTTGCCTTCCACGAGCGTCGGCTCGAATGCCTGAATGCCGAGACGATGCAGCGTGGGAGCACGGTTGAGCAGGACCGGATGCTCGCGGATCACGTCCTCGAGGATGTCCCACACGATCGATTCCTGCGCCTCGACCAGCTCCTTGGCCTGCTTGATCGTGGTGCAGTGTCCGGCGGCTTCGAGCTTGTGATAGATGAACGGCTTGAAGAGCTCGAGCGCCATCTTCTTGGGGAGGCCGCACTGGTGAAGCTTGAGTTCCGGCCCGACGACGATGACCGAACGCCCGGAGTAGTCCACGCGCTTGCCGAGCAGGTTCTGGCGGAAACGACCCTGCTTGCCCTTGAGCGTGTCCGAAAGCGACTTGAGCGGGCGGTTGTTGGTTCCGCGCAGCACGCGACCGCGGCGGCCGTTGTCGAATAGCGCGTCGACGGCTTCCTGCAGCATGCGCTTCTCGTTGCGCACGATCACGTCCGGCGCGTGGAGCTCCATCAGCTTCTTCAACCGGTTGTTGCGGTTGATCACGCGGCGGTAGAGATCGTTGAGGTCGGACGTGGCGAAGCGGCCGCCGTCGAGAGGCACGAGGGGGCGCAGCTCGGGCGGCAGGACCGGGATCACATCCAAAATCATCCACTCGGGCTTGTTGCCGCTCTTGCGGAACGCTTCGAGCACCTTCAGGCGCTTCGCGTACTTGATCCTCTTCTGCAGGCTCGGATCGACCTTCATCTTCTCGCGAAGTTCCTGCGACAGCTTTTCGACGTCGACGCGGCGCAGCAGCTCCTTGATGGCCTCGGCGCCCATTCCGGCGGTGAACTTGCCGGGGAAATCCCGCTGCATCTCGCGGAACTTTTCCTCAGGCAGGATGTCCTTCTCCTTGAGGCCCGGCGCTTCGCCCGGATCGACGCAGACGAACGTCTCGAAGTAGAGGATGTGCTCGAGGTCGCGCATCGTGATGTCTAGCAGGTAGCCGATGCGGCTCGGCAGCCCCTTGAAGAACCACACGTGCGAGCAGGGTGAGGCCAGCTCGATGTGTCCGAGGCGCTCGCGGCGGACTTTGCTGAGCGTGACTTCGACGCCGCACTTGTCGCAGATCACGCCGCGGTGCTTCATGCGCTTGTACTTGCCGCAGAGGCACTCCCAGTCCGTTACCGGGCCGAAAATCTTGGCGCAGAACAGGCCATCGCGCTCGGGCTTGAAGGTTCGGTAGTTGATGGTTTCAGGTTTGGTGACTTCTCCGTGCGACCACGAGCGGATCTTCTCCGGACTCGCCAAACTGATGCGAATCGAATCGAAATCCGCGATCTGGCTGGCACGGTCATAAGGGCTTGATCGATACAAGGTATGATCCTCCCGTCCCGGCTTGGCCGGAACCGAAAAGCTACTCCCAAGAATATCGGTCGCGCCCGGAGTCGCCTCCGGGCGCGGGAATTAGTCGGCCGCTTCCGCTTTTTCGAGCTGCGGCTTCTGGCGCTTCATCAGCTCGACATCGAGGCACAGCGACTGCAACTCGCGCACGAGGACGTTGAACGATTCAGGCACTCCGGGCTCGATTCCCGGCTCGCCCTTCACGATCGCCTCGTAGATCTTCGCGCGGCCGTAGACGTCGTCCGACTTGGCCGTCAGCAGCTCCTGCAGGATGTGCGCCGCTCCGTATGCTTCGAGCGCCCACACTTCCATTTCGCCGAACCTTTGTCCGCCGAATTGCGCCTTGCCGCCGAGCGGCTGCTGCGTAATCAGCGAGTAGGGCCCGATCGAACGCGCGTGGATCTTGTCGTCCACCAAGTGCGAGAGTTTCAGCATGTAGATGTAGCCGACCGTCACGTTCTGCGCGAACTCGTCCCCGGTCATTCCGTCGTAGAGCGTGATCTTGCCGCTTTCCGGCAGCTCGGTGAACTGCAGCAAGTGCCGGATATCCGATTCGCGGGCGCCGTCGAAAACCGGCGTCGCAAACGGCACCCCGTCGCGGAAATTCTCCGCGACGTTGAGCAGCGCTTCGTCGTCGAGGTCGGCCAGCGTCTTCCAGACCGCCGTCGGCCCGAAGGCTTCCTTGAACCATTTTCGAACCGCCTCGGCCCGCGCCTCTTCGTCCAGCAGCTTCCCGATGCGCTCGCCGAGCTCTTTCGAAGCCCAGCCGAGATGCGTCTCGAGAATCTGTCCCACGTTCATACGTGAAGGAACGCCGAGCGGATTGAGCACGATCTCGACGGGCGTTCCGTCCGGCATGTAGGGCATGTCCTCCGCCGGAACGATCCGCGCGATCACGCCCTTGTTTCCGTGGCGGCCCGCCATCTTGTCGCCGACGGAAAGCTTGCGCTTCATCGCGATGTAGACCTTCACCAGCTTGATCACGCCGGGAGGCAATTCGTCGCCCTTCTTGAGCTTCGAAATGCGCTCGTCGGTGATCTTCCGCAGCACGTCGATCTGGCGCGAAGTCATTTCCTCGACTTCGTCGATCTTCTCGATGAGCAGCGGGTCCTTGTCGTTGAGGCGCAACCGCTTCAGGTTGCGCGTGGAGATTTTCTCGAGGATGTCCCGAGTGAGCTCGGTGCCCTTGGTCAACAAGCGCTTGTTGGTGCGCTCGTCGTGCAGGTCGGCCACCAGCTTCTGTCCGCCGAGCAGGTCGTTCAAGCGCTTCAGCCGCTCGTCGGTCAGAATCCGGATCTCGTCGGCGAGGTTCTTTTCGAGCTTCGCCACGTGAGCCGCTTCGATCGCCTTGTGACGCTCGTCCTTCTCCGCGCCCTTGCGGCAGAAGATCTTCACGTCGACGATCGTTCCCTCGATGCCCGGCGGGCAGTAGAGCGAAGCGTCGCGAACGTCTCCGGCCTTTTCGCCGAAGATCGCGCGCAGCAGCTTCTCTTCCGGGGTCAGCGTGGTTTCGCCCTTCGGCGTCACCTTGCCCACCAGGATGTCGCCCGGCCGCACCGTCGCGCCGATTCGGATCACGCCGCTTTCATCGAGGTTCCGCAGAAAGCTCTCGTTGATGTTGGGGATGTCGCGCGTGATTTCCTCGGGACCAAGCTTCGTGTCCCGCGCCTCGATTTCGTACTCCTCGATGTGAATCGAAGTGTAGTAATCCTCCTGCACCAGTTTT
>DATJRU010000022.1:0-67920 GCA_035504455.1 Vulcanimicrobiaceae bacterium | reverse complement strand
ACCAGCACGTTGAATTCTTCCGGCAGCGGGCTCGGCGACTCGGGAACGCGCGGCGAGGGGAACGGCACAACCTCGCACGGAACTCCCAGGTTGCCAACCTCGCGCGCCATCCAGTCGGATTCCGCCCAGTGATGCAGGTTGTGGAGCACCCATGCATCCCCGCGATCCGCCAGCCCTAGGCGCCGTTCATCGAGTACGTCGCTGCCAAGCCAGTGCATGATGATGTGCTTTTTCCCGAAGGCGTGGGCAATCCGAAGGAATCTTCCCTGCGTCAGGCGCCCGCCGAGTTGGTACACCAAATCGCAGGCCGCCAGTTCACGAAACATCGCGGCAAAGTTCCGGAGGCCCTCGTCCGGGTAGTAGCGAAACTCCAAGTCATCGTCGTTCATGAAGTCAGCGAAGACTTTCCCGAAATAGACGAGCCCGTGAACGAGGACGCGGCGGTGCTCGGATCTTCGCGTGGCCCGATCGAAGGGCCGGTCTTCGGATCGAGACATCAGCTTGCTGCGCGGCGAAAGACGGCGTCGAGCATCCGGCCGGCTGCGAATCGCAAGTTCAGTTGGCTGCCGTAGCCGTTGTGCTGCGGAACCCGGAACAGGCGGAAGAATCGCTCTGGATTGCCGCCGGGTGGAACCTGAAAACGGCCGTTGATCTTCAGCGTTTCCCCGCCCCAGTCCGTCCTTATGCAATACATCAGAGAATCGGAAGAGAGGATAATGTCCGATTGCCTTCCTTGAACCGAGCCGATTCCGCCACCGAAAGAGATCTCGACGTCCTGTTGCAAGTCCGAGACGCGCGCCACCGTAGAACCAAGGGAGCGCAATAAGAACGAATTGTTTTGCTCGTAACACTTGGCTATCAATGCCGACGTCGCCTCCTGCAAACGCTCGAATGGAACGCTCTCGGAAGTCACCGCCGGGCAGCTTAGGGCGCTTTCAAAATCCGATTCGTATTTTTCGACTGCCTCGAGCGACGAGTGCGGCGACCCGACTTCCCATTCATCCGTCGGATACAACACGACCGTTTCTTGACGCACCTCGTCAGTAAGAAATCGATGAATATCGCCGATTCGATTGGCCGAGGCGTTCATGTGGAAGTTTTCTTCGTGGCAAAAGTAGACGTAACTTGCAAATGGAATGAACTGCCGCGGCCGGACGGCTTCGATGTGAGACGCCATCTGCGCCCGCTTGCGGGCGGCGTGCGCGCGATGAGACGCGACATCTTCGGGATTGCCGACCCAGTTGGCGTAAGAAAATTGTGAAAGCAGCAGGTCCACATCGCCAACCATGTTGCGGATCGCGGGCAGTTCATCTTTTCGCGCAAAAACGCAGTCGTTCAAATTCAGGATCGTTTTTCCTTCAGCTGTGATCGCAATCCACGAATCGATGTCCTCGTTGACTCCGCACAGCACGCTGAATCCGGGACGGATCGCCACGCCCTGCCGCTCGGGCAGCTCCAGCACCGAAAATCCAAGAGACCGGCAGACGTCGACGACGCGTTTATCGCGGGTCTCGTGAAAGAGAACGGTGATGCCGCGCCGCACGGGTTCTGGAATCTTCTTTAGATTCGGCGGAAAGAAATGATCCGGATGTTCGTGCGAAAACCAGATGTGCGTGACGCCGGCGAACTCGTCGTAGCGCATTCTGGTTGGCGAGGACAGGCGCCAGCCGTTGTTGAAAACGCTACCTTCGATCCACGGATCGCAAATCAGCCGCACGTCTCCGCAATCCAGCAGAAACGAAGCGTGATTCACCCATTTCAACCGCATCAGGTTATCTCTCTCAAAAAGCGCTTCCGGAATCTACGAACAGATAATCTCTTCCCACCGCGTGCGCAATTCTTCTCGCACGACGTCGCGCGAGTAGGTTCGCTCGACCGCGTCGATGCCTGCATAGTTCAGTGCCAGGGCCCCCGAGTTATGGAGCGCCCTGAGACGCTCGATCTGAGCCTTGGCCTCTTCGACGCTCCCGATCTGCGTTCCTCCCGGGACCGGATACGTGTACAGGACGTGGCGTCCGTGCGCGAGCGCCTCGAGGACCATGAACGAAATGCCAGCGTCATGCCGTACCGGCCGCAGCAGCACCGTTGACTTTTCGTACAGCAGGCTCGGATCGGACGTCCACCGGTGAACCGCCACATTCGATGGCACCTGAATCTCCTGCCCGGGATGCAGCCCGGCGAGGTTGAAGCGCACGGTCGGAAGCGCTCGTGCCACTTCCAGGATTCTGTCCCCGCCGTATACTTCCGCGGCGTCGACTCGCGGCAGAAAAGCCATCACCGAGAACTCTTTGGGAAGAGGTTTCGGATCGCGGACAGGTTCCACGAACGATGCCTGCACAAAATCGCAGTCGATGCCCATCGATTGCACTTCGCGAGCCAGTATCGGAGAGGCCGCCCAATGAATTTGCCCGGCGATCCAGGAGTCGATACTCCGCGTGCCAAGCAGCGCCCGCGCGCGGAGCACATCGCTGCCGCACCAGAACGTGACGATTTTCCGCGCCCCCAGAGAACGCGCTCCCCAGAGAAACGGTCCCATGTCCAGCCGGCCGCCCCACGAGAAAACCAAATCGCAACTGTGGAGATCGCGAACGAGGCGCGCCAACTCAGATGGCATGTGACGCGAGCGGTCCCGCACGTCCCATGTGTCGTTCGAAACGAGGCCCGGCAATTTCTGGCAGAAGTGCCGCAGTCCGTGAGCTACCACGCGATAGGGTCTTTTACGTGACTGTGGCTGCGCAATCCGGCGCGGGCGCGCACCGTCGGACAAGGTGTTGACCGTATCGACCGTGAGCGTGTTGGGCATTTCGATTCGATCGCGCAGCGCGGCCTATTCGTTTAGCTGCCGGCCGCCGCTGCGAGTATCTGGGGTGCATCGGCCGTCTTGACCACGGCCGCAACCCTGAACAAGTTCCCATCCGCAAGCTGGTACGCCGCATTGCATTGAGGACAGCGCCACACTTCCAAGGCGAGCTTCAGCCGGACACCGCACTCGCAGACCCAGCCCACGCGCCTCGCCGGCACACCCGCCACGAGCGCGTGCGATCCCACGTCCTTCGTCACCACCGCGCCCGCGCCGATGAAGGCGTACTCGCCGATGGTCACGCCGCATACGATCGTTGCGTTCGCGCCGACGGATGCGCCCTTCTTGATCAGTGTTCGCTGGTATTCGGATTTGCGGTTCACGTGGCTCCGAGGCGTCATGACGTTCGTGAATACCATCGAAGGCCCGCAGAATACGTCGTCCTCCAGCTCGACGCCGGTATACAGCGATACGTTGTTCTGAATCTTCACGTTCGCGCCGATCCGCACGCCCGGCGCCACGTGAACGTTTTGACCGAGGTTGCAGTTAGGCCCGATCTTCGAGTCCTTCATGACGTGAGAAAAGTGCCACACCTTGGTCCCGGCGCCGATTTCGCAGGGCTCGTCGACCACCGCGGTCGGGTGCGCAAAGTAGGAGGGCGCCGGTTTCGCTCCGAACAAAACCGGTTGCCCGTTATCCCGGATCGATTGGCCGGCGGCGTGAAGAATGCGCAGGACGCGCAGCCCGTTTTCGCCGTCCGTCTCGGGCCGCTTTCGCTGCTGCACGCACTCGATGAAGTGCATGCACTCCGTGCGCAGCGGCTCCAGTTTATCGAGAGCGACCGCTTCCCCTTCCGCCCGTTTCGCCACCGGGACACGATTCACCCAATCGACGCGGTGGGGATAGACAACCAGCTTGTTTTCGCTGCTCGTGTCGTCGAACACGGCCATCTTTCGATCGCCTACGACCACGAGCTTCTGTTCCTTGAAAGGGTGCAGCCAGCTCACAAAGATGTGGGCTTTTACTCCGCTCGCAAATCCCAGCACCGTGAGCGTGACGTCCGAGATCGGATGATTCAGGTAGCTCGCCCCCTGCGCGGTCACTCGATCGGGCGTTTCGCCGAGCAGGTGCAGGATCGCGGATATATCGTGAGGAGCAAAGCTCCACAGGATGTCTTCCTCCGTTCGCAGCTTGCCGAAGTTGAGGCGCGACGAACTGATGTACTCGATTCTTCCGAGTTCGCCCTCCGCGAGCATTTTCCGCAGCGCCTGGATCGCCGGATGATAGTGCAAGAGGTGCCCGACCATCAGAATCCGCGAATGCTTCCGGGCGATTTCCACCAATTCGGCGCCCTCTTCAACGCGCAGCGCCAGCGGCTTCTCCACGAAAACGTCTTTTCCGTAAAGCAGGGCTTTCTTCGCGAGCTCGTAGTGGTTTGCCGCCGGGGCTGCGATGACGACGGCCTGCAGATCCGTCGTCGTCAAAAGGTCGTCCATCTCGGCGAAAGCCGGTACGCGATAGATGCGCCGCGCTTCGCTCAAGTTCGATTCGAGGACGTCGCAAAGGCCCGATAGAACGCCCAACTCGTGAAAATTCCGAATCAGGTTTCGGCCCCAATAGCCACAGCCTACGACTCCCACTCTTGGCAATGCAGGCGTGCTCATGCCTGGTCCCCTCCGCTGACTGAATCCTCGGAAAACAATTCGGGCGCTTCTCTGCTGGCCGGTCAAAATGAAACGCGAGTCTTTGGCCACTTGGCCGGTGTCAATCAGTTGCCGTAGAAATGAGCGATGCTTCGCGCCACGCGCTCCTGCTTTTCTACGGTAAGTTCCGGATAGAGCGGCAACGACAGCACCTCGCGGCTCGCCGCTTCGGAAACCGGCAGTTGTCCGGAGCTGTAGCCGAGATAGCTGAAGGCCGGCTGAAGATGCAGCGGGAGGGGATAGTAGACTTCCGTCGGAATGCCGGCGGCGCGCATATGATCTTTCAAGCGATCCCTGGATTCGCATCGCACCGTGAATTGATTGTAGACGTGCGCGTAATCGTCCTGCGGCGCGGGGGGAACCCGGATACTACCGGCCTTCTCGATCGGCTCAAGAAGTTCGCGATAGCGCTCCGCCCGCAGCTGTCTCGCCTTCGTCCAAGCGTCCAGATGGCCAAGTTTCACGCGAAGGATGGCCGCTTGCAGCGCGTCGAGCCGGCTATTGGTTCCCAGAATTTCATGATGGTATTTCTTCTTGGACCCGTGCACGCGCAGCATACGAAGCTTGTCGGCGTTCGCCGCATCGTGGGTCGTGACCAATCCGCCATCGCCCGCGCCTCCCAAATTCTTCGAAGGGAAAAAACTGAAACAGCCGAAATCGCCAAGCGAGCCCGCCTGCGTTCCCTTGTAGCGGGAGCCGATTGCCTGTGCCGCGTCTTCGATCACGACAAGCGAGTATTCGCCGGCCAGCTGGCGGATCGCGTCCATGTCGGAAGGCAGGCCGAACAAATGAACAGGCATGATCGCCCGGGTATCGGATGTGATCGCCGCTTCGATGGCTGAAGGATGAATGTTCAATGTATCGGTGTCGATGTCGACGAACACCGGCTTCGCGCCTGCGCGTGCAATTGACCCGCCCGTAGCGACAAACGTGAATGGCGTCGTGATCACCTCGTCGCCAGGGCCGATTCCCGCAGCCATCATGGCCAGGACGAGCGCGTCGGACCCGGACGCACAGGTGACGGCATTGCGTACTTCGAGCACCGCGGCCAATTCATGCTCGAACTGTTCCACTTCGCTTCCGAGGATGAAGTGTTGGCTTTCCATCACGCGGCCAATCGCCTCGAGCACCTCGCCGCGGATCGTTTGGAATTGCGCTTTTAAATCGAGATACTGCAGCGGCGGAGACATCGTCTCCACCGGTAAAGATTCAGCGGCAGTTCTGGCCATTGCGTCCATGCGTGCTCCCTGGGTATTGGAGATGCGGGTGTGCCTCGAAGGCGATTTGCCGTAGGTCTGTAACAGGCGGAACTAATAGCTGGTGCCGATCTTGTAGCCGATCCCGTAGATCGCGATTCCGTTGATCGTCGCCATCGCGACGTCGCCCATGACTTTCAATGTCTTCTTCGCGCCGCTTTCCGGGATGTAGAGAATGTCGTTGGGCGCGAGCAGCACGTCGGTTTCCTGGCCGCTCAGCATCTTCCCCAGGTCGACTGGGATCTCGCGGCGCGACTGGTCGCTCGTCGATTGCCTGACGATCACCGCATGATGGGTCGACGCGAGTGGAGTAAACCCTTGCGCCAGCGCGACGGCTTGTGAAGCCGAGATGCCGTCCGCCGGATTGCTCAAGGTGAAGCCGCCCGGTTTCGCGACGGCTCCAACGACGTAGACGACTTGCGCCGCCGACACGCTGATGATGTCGCCGTTGCGTACCTCGACGTTTCCGGAAGGTTCCTCGCCGGACGCGAGCCGGGCCAGATCGAGAATTTGAACCGAGCCGGGTTGGGTATCGGTCGCCTCCGCGCTCGCTTTCCCGCGCACGATCGTCACCGTGTTGCCGCTGTTCGGCAGCGCTCCACCGGCCGCGGAAATCGCCTCAAGCACCGTCGTTCTTTTTTCGAGGGTATACACAGCGGGCTTGTTGACGGACCCGAGCACCGTTACGGTTCGGCCGTGATATTCGTCGACAAAGACAAAGACTCCTGGGTCGCGTAGCTGTCTTGCGTCGATCAGGGCCTGCCGGATCGACGCCGAAAGTTGCGCAGTGGTTTTTCCTTCGGCGGCAATGGGCCGCTCCACGCCCATGATTTGGATCGTGCCCGAATCACCCACGCGAACCTTGGCGCCAAATTCAGGCGCATCCGGCACGGTGATCGTCAACACGTCGCCCGGGCCGATCGAATAGTCTGCAGCACCGCTTGGTTGTTCCACGCTGCTGGTAGTCCGCGCGATCGCTGGCTGCACAAGCAGCCCGACGGCCAAGAGCGAGCCCAGAAGGATCTGGGGCACGGCGCGGGTCAATACTTTTCTCTCTTCGAAAATTGTGCGAGTCGACTTCATGGGTAGCACTCCACTCATCGTTGATCCGTAGTCGTTCCTACGCGTGAGCTCCCTTACTTTTCGCGCTCCGGGGGCCGTGGGGAGCCGGCGGAAACGGCGATTCCGGCGAGCTCGGGCCCGCGGCATCACGTTTCGCGGCTTTGCGGCTGTATCCATAATTGAAATAGTGGTAGTCCGGCGAAGAATAGTCGATTCCGTTCAGTACGACCCCCGCCAGCGGTGCATGCACGTCCTGCATCAGCTCCGCCGAGCGCTGGATCGCGCGTCGCGTCGTCACTCCGTACCGGCCCACCAGAACGACCTCGTCAGAAAGACGTGAAAGGCGACGTGCGTCGGAGAATCGAATCGTCGGCGCCGAATCGATCACGACGTACTGAAATTCCTGGCGCAGCGCGCCGCAAACGTCGTGCATCGCCCCCGACGCCAGGACGTCCGCTGGGTTTTCGGTCGGCGAGCCGCCCGGCAGCACCCACAGATCGGGAACGTCTTGAACCTGGCACAGCGCGTTCGCCAGTGTGGTCGATTGTGCCAGTACGTCCGACAGCCCGTTCTTCGACTCCATTCCGAATGCTTTCGACAGCGTCGGGCGCCGGAGATCCGCGTCCACGAGGCAGGTGCGGCCCACCTGCGCCAAGGCAATCGCAAAATTTATGGCGACCGTTGTTTTGCCTTCGCCTTCCATCGATGACGAGATCAGGATGACCCGCACGTCCGCGTTCTTTCGCGGCGATAGCAACACGGTGCGCAGATCGCGCATGGCTTCCGCCTCTGCGGTCATTGGTTTCATGAACGCGATCGAGCATCCTGGGGAACTTGCAACACGGTCGCTCGCCTCAACTAGCCGTCCAGGCGTGCCTTTGAGTTCCTTGGACGCATTGACCTTCTCCGCATTCATGGCAGGCAGGAGCGCTAGCGCCTTGAGGCCGATCCACGACTTCAGGTCTTCCGGCGTGCGCACGGTGTTATTCAGGCTCTCTTTGAAGAAGCACGCCAGGAGTCCCACGACAAAGCTTCCGAAAACGCCGACGGCAATCAGCGCGGCCCGATGGGGGCCCGTCGGATGCCGCAGGTTTTCGGCTAGGTCGACCACGCGAATGTTGCTCGACCCGAGGCCGGCGTAAATCCCCGCTTCTTTCAGTCGAGCTTGCAGTGTGTTGTAGAGCTCGGCGTTCGCAACGGCCTCGCTCTTCAGCGCTTGGTACTGCACCATCTGGGAATCGGCATCCACCATTTGGGCCCGGAGCTTCTCCTGGCTCCCCTGCATCAATTCTTCGCGTTCTTTGGCGGCCGAGTACGTGGTGCGAATCCCTTCGGCGATGCGAGCCTGCTCGTCACTGAGCTCCTTCGCGATTTCGGCCAGCTGATCCTGCAGCTTCTTCACGTTCGTATTGTCGTCGCCGTATACGACCTGCGCTTGAGCCAGTTGCGTCCGCAGATCCCCGCGTCGAATGAGCAAGTCCTGGTAAACCTTATCGTCACGGAGCATCGGAACGTGTTCGGCTTGCCCTGCATCAATCATCCGCAAGTAGGCCTCGGCTTCGATGCGGCTCGCTTCGGCATCGCTCAACTGATGATTCACTTCTCCCATGAGCTGCGAGGAAGGCATATCGCCTGCATTCATCTCCACGAGCCCATATTTTCGCTGATAATCGGAGACGGCCTGGTTCGACGCGACAACCTTCCGGTACAGGCCGTCCAGTTGCGACGAAAGCCATTCGGACGCCCGTGTGGTCGCGTTGTACCGCTGCTGATAGTCGTTCTGGATGAATTTCGCCACGATTTCGTTCGTCACCGCCTGGGCAGTTTCCGGGTCGTGGCTCGAAAAACTCACCTCGACGAGGCGCGTGTTCTTGATCGGGTTGACGGTGAGATCATCCCGGAATTTATCCAGAGCCACCGATTCGGATGGCGTCAAGGTAGCGAGGGCGATCTGCTCACGAAGTACGGAATCGCTGTCGGCTTCCATGTCCTTCGCTTCGGCAGACCTTTTCGTCTCCGCGGCGCTCCACTTGCCGTCCCCGAACTCTGGCTTCCTGTCGAGGTGCAATGAGCGAATCACGCTGACTGCGAGCGCATCGCTTTGAAGGATCTGCGTCTGCGTCGCCAAATAGTCTTCGTCCTGCACTTCGGCAGGCGAGTCGACCTCCGAAAGAGTTCTCACGCCGCTCGCCGGGGGCGCGATCTCGATTCTCGCCGTCGGCTCGTAAACATTCGGCACCACAACTGTGGCAAGCACCGTAGTGGCGACCAAAGAAAGCACGATGATCGAGCCCAGCCGGCGGTTTTTCCGCAAAATGCGGACGGCCTGCTCCCAGCTGAACTCGGCGTGCCTGTAGTCGAGCGAGCGGAACTCGTGATGCAAAGCGT
The DNA here is from genome assembly GCA_035504455.1 of Vulcanimicrobiaceae bacterium. Taxonomy (GTDB): domain Bacteria; phylum Acidobacteriota; class Terriglobia; order Acidiferrales; family UBA7541; genus Palsa-295. The sequence goes on along the minus strand of DATJRU010000022.1, from coordinate 58,711 downwards.
CGCCGTTCTCGCCCTGCTCTTTGGGAGCCCTGGCCAGAGGGTGCTCTGAAGGATTGGAATGGAGGTTCGTCACTTGCCTGCGTCCTATTCTGGATTCCGCTCTTGCTCAACCAGACTTCACGAATCTCGGCGTGCTACCTCGCTACCTTTTCGACGTCCGCCAAGTCCACCTCGACCGATACAGCTTTTTGCAGCGGCTCGACACAAAGCACAACCCGATCCTTATTGCTAGCTCTCGATAGAATTCCCTGCACTCCGCTTAAAGGACCTCGAAATATCCGCACATGCTCGCCCGACTTCAAATACGGGTGCGGCTCGATCCGGGCGCGGCTGTTCGTCATGGTCCTCATCGACTCGATATCCTGGTCGGGTATCGGGCACGCTCGCCCCGCGACCCCCACGATGAAAAATACGCCGGGCGTGCTCAGAATCTCCAGGCGAGTCTCCAATGTCGAGCGTACGAAGATGTAGCTCGGGAAAAGCGGCAGCGCGATGATCTTCTTTCGATCCTGCCACCGTCGAACGCTCTGGTAGAGCGGCAAATATGCTTCGACGGACTTGCGCTGCAGCAGGTCCGCGCACTTTTTCTCGTGCTGATGCTTTGTATAGACCGCATACCAGCACGCGCTGGTCGGCCATTCCCTGGCCTCCGCGGCACCCGCGTTCGTTTGCACGTAGCTTCGCCCTGTGACTTACAGCTGTGCTGAAAGTCGGAACAAACTGCGGCGAACGAGCCGATGCCCTATCGCCAGTTAGCTATTCTTGAGATGTCGAAGCTTTGACCGCGCTGTGTCGCGCGAGCACGAGAGATGAAATACCCGGTTGTTGTTATTAGAAAATGACAGACGGGTGAAAACTAACGCGCGGCAGCTCACGCAATCTTCGCCGGGTCCTTCTAGTCGCCACGCCGCGCGCTCGTCATACACATTTCGCAACACGTTTTTCACGCGCGGGCAACATACCGAGTCCCGTCACAGTTTATGATGCCCTGCATTTCGCAGAATGCGGCGCTGGATTACGGCGTCGAGTGGCGGTGTCCGCTGGATACACAACCTCACTTGACCTACGCGAACTCTCCCAACTCATCCGCTCAAGCGACGGCCGCGCTTCCTGAAAAGAAACGCAAATCAGCGCCGGTATTCACTCATTCTTTGTACGCAATTCTTGGCGGGCAAGTCGCGTCTGGCGTGCTCGCCCTTCTCATCGAGGTGGCGTATGCGCGTTTGCTGGGTCCGGCCGCTCGAGGCGGCATCAGCCTTTGCCTGATGTCGATTGCGTTCGGCAATCTGGTCGGCGGCCTCGGCGGCGAAGGAACCATCGTCTATTGGGCGTCGCGTTCCAAGGGTACAAAATCCTCGTGGCTGGTGGCGGTTGCGGGCTGGGGAGTTCTCGGCTGCCTGGTCGCGACGATTCTCTGGAATCTGGCCTTTTGGCACTTTCGTTTCGGGGTATTGCGCGGTCTGTCGGACGCATCAGCGCGAGTCGTAATGGTGAGCATCTCGGCTGCCGTCCTCTTCTCTTATTCGATGGCGCTGGCATCGGGCACCGAGCAGTTCCGGTTGCGCTCCGTTTGCGCGAGTCTGCGACAGTTCGTCAGCCTCACGAGTTTTCTCGCCCTTCTCTTGGTGCTCGGACGGTCGGTGGAAGGTGCTCTGTGGGGCAATTTCGCGGGGCTACTCTTGGGTTCCCTCTTCGCCCTGGTTCTCCTGAGGGGTCGCATCCGCCGTTTCTGGGGACTTACATATGCCGCACACGATTTCGGGCCGACCTTGATCTACGGTGTCCGCGGTCAACTGGGCAATTTGGCGAGCTTCTTCAATTATCGCTTGGACGTTTTCATCGTGAACTATTTCCTCGACCCGGCGCAGCTCGGTTTCTACGCGCTCGGAGTCGTTATCTCGGAAGCGCTGTGGCAAATTCCCTCGGCCGTGGCTTCGGCGCTATTTCCGAGAACGGCTCGAACCGTAGAAGAGGGCGCGACGCAATTTACCTGCTTTCTCCTGCGCCAGGTACTCGTCACAACTACGATCGGCGGGATCGCCATCTCAGCGTTGAGTCCGGTCGCGATCCCTCTGATCTTCGGAGCGCGCTTCGGTCCCTCGATTGCCGTCATCTGGTGGATTCTCCCAGGAACGATTGCCTTGTCACTCGCCAAAGTCGCCTGCGCCGACCTCGCTGGTCGCGGTAAGAACGGCTATAGCTCTGTCGCCGCATTCGTCTGTTTTGCCGTCACCGCCGCTCTAGATTGGTTCCTGATCCCTCGGATGGGAATTCTCGGCGCGGCGCTCGCTTCTTCCGTTTCCTACTCGCTTGACGCGATCCTCGTGCTCCTGGCTCTGCGTTACGAACTACGCGTAAGCTGGAAGATGCTGCTCGTTCCGACGAGAAGCGATCTGCGCGCTTACGCAGTGGCACTATCGCGGCTTCGCGCCTTTTATCACTCCGTTTCGTCCAAAGGGACCGGCACCGGCACTCTTGCCGCCGAAGAAATCGACTGATCCCGGATGATCGCGATGTCCAACACGAGTGCCCGCCTTGCGAACGATCGATTTCTGCCGTCGCAGGGAATTTCGTGGACGCTCGCGCAGGCTGCCGTGTGCTTTCTTCTTTTTGTCTCGGTCGTAGCTCCCGTCGTAACAGTCAGCAGCGCCCTTCCCTGGTTCCGAGTCGAGCAGCTCGCGCTGATCCCCATCGGCTTCATCTATTTGTGGTTGCTTCTTGCCGGGCTTGCGCGGCCGGTGCAACTGAATGCGATGGTTCTCATCGGCGCCGTCTATTGCATCTGCATTCTCCTTTCCATCTTTTTCGGCACGTTCGTCCTCGGGCACGAGTTTCTGTATCGCGACCTCTACGAAATTCCCAAAGCCGTGCTTCCCGTGATCTTCTTTACTCTTGGCCTGGAATCGTGCCTGTCCGAGGTATGGATTCGAAGGACGCTCACTCTCTTCGCGGTCGGAGTGGTTCTTGCAAGCCTGTATGCCTGGGCGCAGTGGATGGATCTCGGCATCGCGCACCAGTTGGTCCCAATCTATTCGGGCGGTGCCCATGACGAGGGCTCCCTGGCGCACTATCGCCGCGTTTACTCCACGATGGGAAATCCCAACTTACTCGGCCAATTGATGACCTGGTCGGTTGCCGCCTTCACGCTCGCCGCGATGTTTCGCGTCGGCAACCGCTTTCGCAATTTCGCCATCGTTTGCATCAGCCTCGTCACGCTGGCTATGACCGGTTCCCGCTACGGCCTGCTGGACACCGGCCTCGTGTTCCTCCTGATCTTTATGCTGGCGAGCTCGGTCAGGCATCGCCGCAGGACGCTGGCCGTTTTCCTGCTTGTTCTCGTGCCGCTTTTCGGCGGGATCGTTTTCGCGGTGGCCAGCAGTAACAAGGCCACGCTCGAGCGCTTTCAAAGCCTTCGCGACCCGACGCAGACCGATTCCTTCCGCGGGCGCATCGACGAGCTCTGGCCGGAAGCGAGCGAGGAGATCGCCATATCGCCGCTGCTCGGCCATGGGCCGGCCAAGGTCATCTTTTCCGATATTGTCACCGACTCGGAATATCTGGACGTGATTAAGGAATTCGGCATCGTTGGGCTTCTCGCCTATCTCGCCTATTACATCTACCCGATGCGCCGCATGTGGAGAGGGCTGAGGCACCAAAGCCGCGATCCGTTGTTCGAGGAACGCTTGCCCGGAACATTCTGGGCCCTCCAGCTCAGCTTCATCATGGTGATAACGGCCCTGGTGATGAATATCGGAATGTCGACTTTTTACGGCGAGCCGATCCAGGGCTTTTTCTTCCTCTGGATGGGCATCGGCGTCGGCGCCGCTCGAAAGATTGTCTCCGCCCAACCTTCGTAGCCGCATGACTCCGGAGATTTCGGGATCCTGCGATCCTGGGCGGTCCGCTCGCAGCGCTAGTCCGGACGCGGTTACTCGACTCCCTCAACGATGCGCAAATCTCGATCGACGGCGCCATGGAGGGCTTTCAGCGCCGCCTGGTACGCCTCGCTATCGTGCGCGGCAATCGCCTGCTCGACGCTGTCAAACTCTAAGACGACAACCCGCTGCTTGATTCCGCCTTCGTAGGCCGCGGCCGCCTCGCCGCGCACTAGCAAGCGCCCTCCGGCTTTCGTAAGCGCAGGCCCGGCGAGTCTTCCATACTCCGCCAAAGCCTCGGGGTTCGACACCGAGCGATACACCGAGATCCAGTATCCCTTAGCCATTTTTCTTTTCCCTCGCTCCTAAGTCATTCGTCGATCGTTTCGGCACCTAAAGTCGAAATATCCTTCGCGCCGTCTCTCCCAGGATGTTGCGCTTGGCCTGTTCGCCCAGAAACGGCAATCCGGCGATGCGGGCGGGCACGTCGAAGTCCCAATGCGGCCAGTCCGACGAGTACATCAGCTGCGTCTCGGCCCGCACGGCCTTGAACGTCGCCTCGAGCATGTGCGGCATCGTCACCTCCAGCGGCTGCGAAGTGAAGTACATCTCGGCGATGTACTCGCTCGGCAGGCGCTTGAGCAGAGGCGCATCCGACTGGCGCATGAGGTATTCATGGTCGAGCCTCTGCATCATGAACGGCACCCAGGCCAGCCCGCTTTCGATCCAGATTACTTTGAGCTTCGGGAACCGCTCGGGCAAACCGTTGACGATCCAGTTCGTCATGTGAGTCATGTTGCACGTCACAAAAGACATGGAATGGACCGACAAAAAGCGGTTCATGGTTGTCGTCATCGAGTCGCCCCAGCTCGGGCCCGCGTGGAACGCAAGCGGCAGGCCGCGCTCCTCGAGTTCGCGGTAGATGCGCATGTATATGTTCTTGTGAACGCCCGTGTGGCGCTGGCTTGTGATCATGAAGCCCACCACACCGGGCGTCTCGCCGAATTCGGCGATCATCTTCAGGGACGCGTCCGGGTCGTGGAACGGCAGGGACAGCAGCGTCTTCACGCGCTCTTCGCGCGGCAGGATCGTTTCCGCGAACCAGCGGTTGTAGGCGAACGTCATCGCCGTCACGATGTCGGGCTCGGGGTGCAGGCCCATTTCCAGCATCGGCTGCGGAAACACGACCTGCACCTTAATCCCCATCGAATCCATGGCGCGGCGCACGAGTGTGAGGTCGCGGTGCTCGTCCGTCTTCTCGACGTACTCGGCGAGCTCTGCCTGGTGCGGGATGCGCCCGAAAACATCCTGAAACGTCAGGCCCACGGGATGATTGCTGAACGCCATTTGGCGCGCCCGCGGCCAATCTTGCGTCATCACCTTGGCGTTGTGCCGCAGCACCGGGTTTTCCAGATGGTCGAGGATTTCGCCCCAGGAATCGAATTCTACGTGGTGCGCGTCGACGTCGACGATGAAATAGTCGTCGAGGTGATAGCGCGCGACGTCGCGCCGAGCGTTCGCAAGAATCTCGCGCGAATCGGTGCGGGTGGTGATCTGTTGCACCGCGTGCTCGGTCGCCGTGCGCGTGCCGTTCAAAGTCTTCGTGGTGCCCATAAGCGTGTCCTCGATCGCTTGTTGCGATCCCTTGCGGAATCCTACGCGTCTTGGCCGCGGGGCGCGGCGGTTCGAGAAAACCAGAGCGCCAAATCGAAAGGGTTCAGATGATGCGCCCGAAGAAGGGCACAGGCCACCACCATCGCCTCGGTGGTGGAAACAGTGGCGTCGATCACCGGGACGGAATCCGCTCCGGGTTCAGCGTCTTCGATTGCCGCCGCGTACAATTTCACTGCCTCGCTCACCAAAGCCGTGATGCTCGCGGCCGGTACGCCCGCGATTTCACCCGCCCGTGTCGCCCGCTCGATCCCGTCATGAAGCTCCGTGACGAGCGCGGACACTTTTGCGCCATCCTCAGACGCTGACATAGATTCCATCCGCGGACTCCTCGACCGCCACACGAATCAGCCTCGCCGCTGGCCTCCCGGGATGTGCGCCGGTCTTTATGTCGTACTCGAATCCGTGCCATGGGCACACGATATGGAGTCTCGATTCGTCGAAGGCGAAACCACCGCTCTCGCCGCCCGGCTCGATGATTTCCGTCACGCGCGGGATAATCTTTCCCTGGCAAACGGGGCCGCCCTGATGCGCACAAGTGTTTTCCCAGGCGTACAGTTTGCCTTCGAAGCGGAAAATACCGATGACCTTATCGCCAATATCGATGACAAGCCGCCCGCGCTCCGGCACGCGTTCGCTCGACCCTACGAACACCTTCTGCGACAACGTCGTCATGATAATCCGCCCGTTCGGAAGAGCAGGATACGCTCGTGTGTATCTTCCTTCAACTTTCATTCCCTATTATTGGGGGTCGGGCTCTCGTCGCGGCAAAGAATTTTCCCGGACGATGGGCTGCCGAAGATTGCGACCTGTCCTTAAGACGAGCCAGTCAGCTCCAAGATATCCGCGAGCCTGTGCACCACCCTGTGCGGCCGCCTTCCCTTCGGCTGAGCGGCCCAGTCGTCCGCCGTTGTGAAGCCTGTCGTCACTCCGAAGCCGATCGCCTTGCCGCGCCGCGCCATAATCATCTCCACGACCGGATCGTCCCCAACCACGGCGACCTTGCTCATGGGAATCCCCAGCTTCTTCGCCACCACTTTCAGCGCATGCAGCGAGGGCTTGCCGGTAAGAATCATCGGCGCGCGTGTGATTTTCCGCACGGCGGCAGTGATCGCGTGCGAATACCCCATCGTCCTGCCTTCGCTCGTTGCAAAAAACGGCACGTCCGAGGCGACATATAGCGCCGCGCCATTCGAGATCGCTTTGCAGGCAGCTTCGATGTCTTTCATCCCGCATTCCGGGTGCCAGCCGATGTAAACCGCTTCGACCTTGTCCGCGTGCTCTTCGCCCGTGAAAACAATCTCTATGCCGGCTTCCCGCAGCGCGTGGCCCACCCCTCGCGTCCCAAGCACAAGCGCCCGCTTCACTCCGCGTTTCCGCATCAGGTCCGCGGCCACGGTCGAAGGCGTCAGCAGGATTTCGTCTGAGATGGGTAATCCCAGAGCACGCAATTTCGGCGCTTGCTCGGCGGCTGGATACGCGCTGCCGTTCGTGAGCACCACGAACGGAATGCCGCGCGCCTGCAAATCATTCAGCACCTCGACGGCCCCGGGCAGCAAGCGGTAGCCCCCGAGCGCCCGATTGCTGAGGATCAGCGTGCCGTCGAGGTCGAACATAAAGCCCTCGACGGTTCCGAGCGGCTCGTTCCACCCGTTGTCCGAGGAAACCAAACTCATGCCTCCGTGCGGCCGCCTTCGCCACGCAATTCGAGCCTAAAGCCCTGCTTCTCAACCGACACGTAAGAAATATCGCGCCTCGCCGTCAATTCGCGGATCAGTTTCATCACCGGAGTCAGATCGGGGTCGTATGTCTGTTGCGCGGGACCGGCCGCTTTCATCGCGTCGATTTGCCCCGCCGGCATCGTTGCGCGAAGCAAAAATTCCTCGTCGCTCAGTTCCGGCCCGATGCGCTGTCGGAGTTCGGCGAGCGGCGGCATGCCCGGTTGTTCGCGCAGTTCGCGCGTCCGCGGCAGCGACTCGATCCTGTCCATCACCTCGGGCGCGATCGGCACATTCGGCCGCCCGAATTTCCCCAGCGCGTACCGGATGATTTCGTCGGGAATCGTCGCGTACCGCTCCTTCCCCGTTACGTTCAAAACCGCCTGCGTGATCAGCATCTGAGCGAAGGGAGTCATCACGATCGGCCAGCCTAATTCCTTCCGCACGCGGTCCAATTCCTCAATCACCGCTCCTTCCAAATGCGACACCCTGCTTTCGGCCAAATGCCGGCGCATTGTGCCGACCGTTCCGCCCGGCAGCTGATGATGAAAGTAGCTCGCGTCGAACGCCTGTGGACGCCCCGCGGGAAGCCCTTCGGCCTCCGCCAAGCGAGTGAAATATCGGCCGACTTCGGCCAGCGCCTCATCGTCGATATCGACCTGGTGCTCCAGCGCGCGCAAATTCGAAACCACGCGCTCCGAAGGCGGGTTCGAAATTCCGTCCGCCGCAGCGCCGGACGCGCACTGAACGGCGCTGACGCCCATCTCCGGCGCGTCCATGTAGGTCAATTCGCCGATTCCGATGGTGCAATGTGTGTGAAGCTCGAGCGGCTTGTTCCCGATCGCCGCCGTCACCGCAGGGATCAGCGTGCGAGCGCGCAACGGGGTCAGAAGGCCGCCAGGGTCCTTAATATAGATCGCATCGACGTCCGGGCTCGCCGCGAGTGTGCGAGCGCGCGCCACGTAGTGCGCGTCATCGTGGATCGGGCTCAGCGTGAAGACGAGCGCGCCCACCACGTATTCTCCGCCGCCCGCCTTGATCATTCCCGCGCAGGCGACGTTCGCATCCGCGTCGTTCATCGGATCGGCGAGCGCAAACCGTCGCAGCCCGTTCTTGATCAGCGTCTTGAACGCCAGCGCCATGAATTCGGGGCTCGCCGTTTCCCATGAAATGAACCGAAAACCCGTCGAGAGAAACTGCAACGGCGTGTTGGGCGTCGCCTTGGCCATCAGGCGAATGCGCTCCCACGGATCTTCTTTCTTGTAGCGGACCGCCACGCCCATGTGCGTCGAAGTCGTAAAGTCGATCGCCTTGAAACCCACGCGATCCATCACCGGCGCGATCGTCAGGGTCTTCGCTGTGTCCACGCCAAGCGCCGACCAGAGACACTGGTTGCCATCTCGCAAGGAAGTTTCGACAATCTGCACTTTAGCCATGAGCTCGGGCCTCTTGCAGCTGGAGCCGTTCAAGGAAACGCGGCACGAAGCCGGTATCCACGCCCCCTCGCTCGAACTCAGGGTCGCTGAGCGCGCCCGCGTGAAACGCGAGATTCGTTGCGACGCCCTCGATATGAGTCGCCGCGAGCGCGCGGCGCATTCGATCGAGCGCCGATGGGCGATTCTCCGCGTGTACGATAATCTTCGCCATCAGCGAATCGTAGAACGGCGGAATCCGCGCGCCCGAAAAAATGTGCGTATCCACCCGCACGCCTTCTCCTGAAGGCCACTCCGCCATCCGGACCGTGCCGGGGCTGGGCCGGAAGTCATGCGCCGGATCTTCGGCGTTGATCCTGCACTCGATGGCGCAGCCGTCGCGCCGGACGTCTCGCTGGTTCACACGCAATCCGCGCCCCTCCGCGATCGCGATTTGCTCGGCCACCAGATCGACGCCGGTCACGGCTTCCGTAATCGGGTGCTCTACTTGAATCCGCGCGTTCATTTCCAGGAAGTAAAAGGCGTCTCGCTCCATGTCGACGAGGAATTCCACCGTACCCGCGCCGCGATAGCTGAGTCGCTCCGCAAACTCCACGGCCGCCGGGTGAATGCGCGCGCGAAACTCATCGGAAAGGCCGGGAGCCGGCGTCTCTTCAATCAGCTTTTGATAGCGGCGCTGCACCGAGCAATCCCGTTCGCCCAGGTGAATCACTTTCCCGGCGCCGTCGCCGAGAATCTGTACCTCCACGTGCCTGCCGCGCGCCACAAAGCGCTCGAGATACACTCGCGTGTCTCCAAATGCAGCGCCCGCCTCCGCAGCGGCCATGTCCATCGCCGCCGGCAAATCCTCGAGCCGGTCCACACGCTTCATGCCGCGCCCGCCACCCCCGCCCACCGCTTTGATCAGGAGCGGCGCTCCAATCTCGCGGCCAAGCAGCATCGCTTCGCTTACGTTTTCCACGGCTCCGCCAGGAGCCGTAGGCACGCCCGCAGCCTCAGCTTCCGCGCGCGCCCGCAATTTGTCGCCGACGGCCTCGATCTGCGCCGCGGTCGGCCCTATGAAAATCACTCCCTCTTGCTCGCAGACTCGCGCGAGTGCCGCACGCTCGGACAGAAATCCGTAGCCGGGATGAATGGCGTCTGCCTTCACACCCAACGCGGCTTGTACGATCGTGTCAACCCTGAGGTAACTTTCCGAGGGACGGCCCGGCCCGATACACAGCGTGCGATCCGCGATCCGAGCGGGCAGCGAATCCATGTCGGCTTCAGACGCCGCGAGCACCGTCTCAATTCCCAGGCTCTTGCACGTCCGAATCACGCGCGCGGCAATCTCGCCGCGGTTCGCGATCAAAATGCGGCGAATAGCGATGACTAGACCTCCAGGCGCACGCGCAAGAGCGCCTCGCCGTACTCGACGAGCGCGGCGTTCTCGGCCAGGATTTCCACCACTTCGCCCTTGACGCCCGCGTGTACGGAGTTCATCAGCTTCATCACCTCGATGATGCCGACCACCGTGTCTTCCTTGACTTTCGATCCGACTTCGACAAAAGGCGGCTCGCCCGGCTTCGGCGCGCGATAGAAAATTCCGAGCAACGGAGAGGCGACTTCCGCGAGACCAACCTCCGAAGCCGCTCTCGTTTTCCGCGCGACAGGCTGCGCCGGCTGCGATTCGACCACGGCATGAGTTTCCGCAGGCGAAGTCGGAACCACGCGCGCGGGCACGGAGGAGCCCCGCTGCAGATTCAGCTTCACGCCATTCATTTCCAGCGACAAGCTGTCGAAAGTCGAAGACTCGAGCAGTCGCAGAATTTCCGCCACGTCTTTGGCCGTGAGGGTCATCGACGCCCTCCGAAAATCTTCATCACGTGTTGCAACGGATCGTCGGCCGGCTTGGCCACCGGCGCTCGTTCTTTCGACGACCAGACGGTCTCCGGCCTGCTCTGCAGCAGGCGAATTTCGCCGGCGTAATCGATGGCCCATTCGATATCCTGCGGCCGCCCGTAGTGGCGTTCGACTTTCCTGGCGATATCTCTTAGTCGCGTAATCTCCGCGTCGCTCAAGCAAGGCACGCGCCGAAGTTCCTCGGGCGTCTCTGCTTCCCCGACGCCGCCGCCCGGCGCCGGCAGATGCTGGACGTGCTTATCCGAAATCTCGCGCACCGAAATCTCGCCCGTTATTTTTCCGATGACAAATCGATCGGGGGTCACCTCGCCGCTCACAACGGCCGAACCCAACCCCCACGCACCCTCGATCGTGACCACGGAACGGTCCCCCGTCAGCGGGCTTCGCGTGAACATCACGCCTGCTTTTTCCGCGTTCACCATGCCTTGAACCACAACGCCCATCGCCACGCCGCCCTCCGGCAGGCCGTGCTTGCGCCGATACGAGATCGAAGCGGCCGAATAGAGGCTGGCCCAGCAAGACCGGATGCACCGCAAAGTCGCCTGCGCGCCAATCGTCCACAGGTACGTATCCTGCAAACCTGCGAAACTTGCGTCCGCGGCGTCCTCCGTCGTGGCCGAAGATCGCACCGCCAATGGGGGGTTGCTGTCCGTGCCGCAGAGTTCCGTATAAGCCGCCAAAATCTCCGAATTCAAGTCGTCCGGCAGGGGCACGCGTTCGAATCGCGCGCGCATTTCTTGCGAGAGCGCCAGGATTTTATCGAGATCATCCGCTCGCAGAACCTCGACCTTCGCGCGAACCGGCTCCACTTTCTCCAACGCTTCGAGGAAACGCTCGAACGCCGCCGTGCGAACGACGAATCCGGGCGGCACTGGTATGTTCGCCCGGGTCAGTTCGCCCAGAGAGCCGCCCTTGCCACCGACGGTGGGGCGATCGGAGAGGCCAATGTCTGCGAACCAGCCGATGATCTCTGAAGAGGGCACGTCTGCGATTATTCTACCTGAGAAGAGTCACGATGCCCCGCCCGCCGTCGACGCGGATGCGCTGGCCATCCTTGATCCGATGCGTCGCAGTGCCTGTTCCTACCACCGCGGGCAAGCCGTATTCGCGCGCCACAATCGCCGCGTGGCTCATCGAACCGCCGATATCCGAAACCGCCGCGGCAATCTTCTGGAAAACGGGAGCCCAACTCGGGTTGGTCACCTGGCAAACGAGAATATCTCCGTGGCGCAATCGGCCGATCTCCTCCGCGGATTTCACGACGCGCGCCACCCCTTCCACCACTCCGCTCGAAGCAGCGAAGCCTCGAATCTCGTCCGAATCCGGCTCCTCTCCCGCCTTCAACCACGCATCGAGACTTTCGCGCGTAATTCCCCACAGCATCACGATCGCGGGATCGTCGATGATGTCGGGCACCGGCCCGAGCGCGGGCGCGGTCTCATGTTTCGCCCATTCCGCGATGGCCGCCTTGCGCTCCCGAACAATTTCTGGCCAGCGTGCCGTTCCTCGCGGCGCCGAACCGTTCGACCACGAAGTCATCAGGTCCACGATCGCGCTTTCGAGCTCGTAATGGCTCAAATGAAAGACGTCTTCGGTCTCCGGGAAAAAACCGTGTTGAGATAAAAGCGCCCCGAACTCTCGAATCTTGTTGAAGAAAAGATTCGTGTACCAATGCTCGCAATAGAATTTGTGTCCTTCTACATACGGGAAAACGCGATGCGCCAGCTCGATCATCTGGTCGTAAGCGGCGCGCTCCTCGTCGGTTTCCAACAGTTCGCGATAATCCGCAATCAACTGGTGGCGCTCGGCCATCAGCTTGTCGGTCTGCCGTTCGAGCCGCTCGCCCTTCTTCGCGTTTGCGATGTAACCGGGCAGCGCCGCGAACGGCATCGAAAGATCGTCGTTCCACGAACGGTGGTAATGGTAAAAGCCGTCGCCCACGTTGATGTTGAACCAGGGATCACGCGAGATCGCGAGCTCTTTCAGCCACGCCGCACCCGGCTCGCCGAGCTTTTGCAGCGATCGAATGATCTCGTTCGCCGGAACGCCGTCTCGAAATTGACCGTCGACTCCCAGATCGATCGCGCACTTTGCCAGCCGCCTCAACTCGTCATCCGGACGAAAAATCTCCGCCTCGATTCCCGCCACCATTCGCGCCACTGTCTGGTCGCTGATTTCCGGAAACGCCTTCTTGCAGAAGTCGAAAAAGGTCAGGTACGCCCCGTATCCGAGCAGTAGGAACTCGAAATGGTGGTGCCACATCCGGAAGTAGCCCTCGAGCGTCTTCTGATACGTCTCGAGAATGTAATGGTTCGAGGCGATCCCGCGCCCCGCGTGGACGTGCTCGAGCGGCTCGAATTCCGGCAGTTCCAGTTTCGGCAGCGCCTCCGCCTCCCGGATGAGCCCCATCATCTTGTCTTTCCATTGCGCGAAAAGGCGCTCCCAGTTTCCGTAGTAATAGAAAGCCCGGCGCTTGAACTCTTCGGTGCGCTTCGCAATTTCCGCAGGATCGGTCACGCCGTTCCCGCCGATGTACACGCGCCCGTTCATCACCCGATAGTCGATGCCGAGTGTAGTCGGCAGGCAATGCACGCGCGTATTCGCCGAACCCAGCGCGCAATACGCAGCCTCGGCCGTGATCATGTCGAAGACGCTCATTGGCTCGGGAAAGTGCATCGAGTTGTAGAACCAGAATCGCTCGTCGTCTTCCTTGCTGAACTGCATGTAATAAGGGTAAGCGGCCTGCGCCCCTTCCGTGCCCGTTACCACCTTCAGGGAACTCGGAAGCGGGAAGCCTTTCGCTTTTGTGGTTACGGTTGGGTTCATCCTGTCTGCCTCCAACTAGCCCGATATCGATTGACCGGCGGATCGCGTCGTGACCTGGCAATTCCATGCCGTCCGGCTCGACGGCGCCCCCAAAGCTCTCTTTCCTTTGATTCGCCCGGCGCGTCCCCCGGTTAACTCGAAGGGCAGATCATATCCGGACGAGCCCTCAGCCACAATCATATGAAAATCGCCGTGGCCCTGAAAACAGCCGGGCAGCGTCCCTCAGTAAGATCTATTGTAGTGCCCGCTCGTTGTCAAAACAACTGTCCGCCGCCGCTCGCCTCGGGTCTCACCGGACGACCTGTGTTGTCTTGACAACTACAAGGCAGTCTGTTGTACTTACGTCGCTTGCCGGGTCTCGCTGGATTATGCGGTCTCGCCGAGTTCAGGAGCTACTCCATGGCCACGCTGTTGCGTTCGGCGGTTTTGAATCCCGAAGCGTACCGCACTGTCAGAGCCGCCGGTGACAACGCTGCCGCCAAGGCTCGGTCATTCTCTTCCCTCGCTCCGCGCCTCGATACTCTCACCGGCAAGACCGTCTATCTCGTCGACACCGGGTTCGGCGGAAGCGGCAAGTTTCTCGATCAGGTGCAGGCCTGGCTCGCCGCGCACATGCCCTCGGTCATCACGGTCCGCCGCCGCAAGACCGGAAACATTTTTCGCGACGACACCAAGGACGTCTGGAGCGAAATCAAGGAAAAGGGCCATGCCGCGATTTTAGGCGTCGCCGGTTGACCCGGCTGCGCGGTGGCGGTCGCCACTTGCTCCCGCACACTCGAACAGGAATACGGAATCCCCACCGCGCCGGTCTCGACCTTCGAATTCGCCGGCTTCATGGGTGACGATCTCCGCTTCCACGGTGTCCCCCTGCGCGTCGTCTACACCCCGCACCCCGTCGCAGGCATGCCGCCGTCCGTTCTCCACGATTACATCGAAGGCAAAGACCCGGCCACGCAACGCGCGGTGATCGAAGAGATCATCGAAGCCCTGACGAAGCCCGTCAGCGACGCCGAATTTACCGGCGACTTCGCGCCCGTCTCGCGCACCGGAGCGAGACAAACGATTCTCGAGCCGGACACCGAAGACAACCTGCAGCGCCTCTTTTACGAGCGCGGTTGGACCGATGGCCTGCCCATCATTCTCCCCACCGAAGAACGCGTCGCCGAAATGCTCGCCGGTACGAATCGCCCCGCCGATGAAGTTGTCGCCGAAATCTTCCTGCACGACTCGCAGGAGTACCTCAAATTCACCGTCGAGATGGTCGCGATCATCGCCGTGATGGCGGGTGCTAGACCCGAGCACCTGCCGGTCCTTCTGGCCGTCGCCTCCACCGGCCATCCCTCCATCCCCGGCTCGACGACTCCTTTCGCCTGCATGCTTCTGGTCAACGGCCCGATCCGCAATGAAATCGAAATGAACTCCGGCATCGGCGCCTTCAGCCCGCGCACGCTCGCGAATTCTGTCATCGGTCGCGCCTGGACGCTCCTCACAATCAACTGGGGCTACATGCGCCTCCGAAAGCAGTTCTGGACTTCGCAAGGCAATCCCATCGGCTACAGCAACATGTGCGTCGCCGAGAATGAAGAGCGAAGCGCGTGGGAACCGTTTCACGTCCAGAAGAAATTCCGCCCCGAAGAAAGCGTCGTCAGCCTGTTCCGCGGCTGGAGCTTCGTAAACAACGTCGTCGGCTCGTCCCACCGCTCCGTCGGCCGCGACATGTTCCTGCAGCTTGGCGCCATGCCGGGCCTGTTTTCCGCCGCCACGCTGATCCTCGACCCGCTCGTCGCGCGTCACCTGAAGGAAAACGACGGCTTTCAGACCAAGCTCGATTTCGCACGCTGGCTTTCCGAAAACTTCAAAGTTCCCGCCGGGCAATTCTGGGGCACCGACCTGATCCACATGATGATGGCCCCGCTCGCCGACCAAGGCGTCGAGCCCTACGCGTCGTGGAAAAAATTGCCCGAAGACACGCTCATCGCGCCCTACGACAAACCCGAGAACATCAACATCGTCGTCGTGGGCGGCGAAACGAGCCCCATGTGGAAAGTTTCGGATTTCGCGTACGCCACAAGCGCTTCCGTCGACAAGTGGCGCGCGAAACGAATCACCGACGGCTGCGCCGACGGAAGCTGCGGCCTCCCGGACGAACCCTGATCACCACCAAGCTAAGGAGGTAGACGACCATGAATCGACGCAAGATGCTGGCGCTCCTCGGTGCAAGCCCGGCCCTCGCCGCGAGTTCGCCTTCCTACGCGCGAACGGCTCCCAAGAACGTTGCGAAGCCTGTCGGCTCGCTGGCGGGCAACCTGATCACCGCCCTGAACCCCGCCGTCACGCCCCAGTTGGCAAAACGGATTCCCCTCGCTCCTCGCCTCGACACATTGAATGGCAAAACGATCTATTTGGTCGACACCGACTGGGGCGGCATGGGCCAGAACGGCAGCATCCTCGAGGAAATGCAGGCGTGGTTCAAGGATCACCTGCCCGCAGTCAAAACGATCATCAAAGTGAAGAAAGGGAACTTTGTCACTGACGACCCGGCACTGTGGAAGGAGATTGCCGACGCCAAGGGAGACGGCGTCATTCTCGGCGTCGCCGGTTGACACGGCTGCGTCGGGGCCGTGAGCCGCGAATCCGGAGAAATCGAGCAAAAGTACCAGATACCCACCGTCGCCCTCGCCGGTTCAAACGTCGTCACTTTCGGCATCAACGCCAACTTCACCTACAACACCGGCATGCCCATTCGCTATGTAGGCGTGCCATTTCCGTTTTCCGGCCAGCCGAGATCGGTGCTGAGGGCCTACATCGAAGGTAAAGATACAGTCAGCGGCAAGCCGATGATGCAGGCAATCGTCGACGGCCTCACCAAACCGCTTACCGCCGAAGAGAAAATCTCCGGCACTCCCGCGAACGCAATGCCCGCCCCGCGACTGCTCCCGCCCGAAACCGAAGACAGCCTCCAGATCCTTTTCAAGGACAAGTGCTGGACCGATTTCAATCCGGTCATCATCCCGACAGAAGAACGCGTGGCGGCGATGCTGAGAGGCACCAGCCACAAGCCTGACGAAATCGTCAAATCCGCCGCCGGCACCTTTGGTACGCGTCGCCCCTTTACCGTCGAGAAAGTGACCATCGTCGCCGTCATGGCGGGCGCGAAACCCGAATACCTTCCCGTCATCCTTGCTCTGTCCAGTATGGTGCCGTATCAGGATTCCACGACGTCCATCGCGCAGATGCTCGTCGTGAATGGACCGATACGCAACAAAATCGGAATGAACTCCGGCTTGGGCGCGTTGGGCCCGGATAACGAAGCGAACTCCGTCATCGGGCGCTCCAAAACGCTCATCCACAAAATCCTTCAGGGCTACGACGAGGGCGTCACTGGCTTCGCATCTCTCAGCAACCCGCTGCGGTACGACAACCTCTGTTTCGCCGAAAACGAAGAGCAGTTGCCCGAAGGCTGGTTGCCGCTTCACGTGCAGCTCGGCCACAAGCCGACAGACAGCACGGTAACGATGTTGACCGGCTGGAATTTCATCAATAGCACCGGCTGGGTCGAACAGCACTACGCGCCTCAGTTCCTCATGCGCGACTACATGTCTTCGCTTTCGGGAATGAGCGCCACTCTGATCATGGACCCTTCCGTTGCCGAGCTGCTCCACAACGTGCAAGGCTTCGGCACAAAAGAAGCTCTCAGCGGCTGGCTCTCACAGAATGTCCAGAAGACCGCGCAGTCCTACTGGGGAAATTCGATCGTCTCCAGCATGCTGGGCCCACTCGGCGAGCAGGGACTCGAGCCCTACGCCACATGGAAGAAGCTGCCTGACGACACGCTGATCAAGCCGTTCGCGAATGCGAGAAATATCCGTTCCGTGGTGGCCGGCGGAAAGACGGCGAGCGTTTGGTTTGCCACTGACTTCTCGCCCGAAAAAACGGTCTCGATCGACGCGTGGACGTAGAGTTTTCGCGCACTCGTTCTAGTCAGCGGCAGTCACCGGTTCTGCGTTCGGCGCCGTCTCGGGGATTCCACACAATCCGTCCTTGCAAATAACGGGCTCCGGCATGCGTAGCGGTTTCGCGTCCCGCTTCAGCCCGCCCTTCGGCCGCCACTTGTCGATCGAGACGCTCTGCGTGTGCGCAAAATCCGTGGTGATCCACATCGGGTTCGTCTCTCCGCCGACCACCACAATGTTGATATCGTTCGGCGAGTGGCGCGGCGCGATTGGCGCGTCCTTCGGCAGCTTGGCCAATGACGCAAACGGCTCGATTCCCTGCTTCGCCAATCCGGCCGCGAAGCCCGCTTGCATCTCTCCCTTCCAGTAATGCCCGGCCGGCAGCGTCGAATTCTCGACGATCCACTTGCACGCCTCTTGCTTCGTCCGGAAGCCTTCGGCGCGCAGGTTCTTCGCCACCAGCGGATCGACCACGAACGTGACACTCGTCCCCATCGATCCGAACGTCGAGATCACGTGCGCCATCTCTTTGGCCACCCCGATCCCGAAGTTCAGCACGTTCCATCCGCGGAAGAGGCTCACCACGCTTTCGTCGGGGCGAAATCCCTTCTGCACGTGAAACGGCTCGAAGACGCTCATCTCTTCGTTTTCGCCGCAGCACATGTTGTTGTAGTTGAGGCTGTGGCCAAACGTCGCCATAAAGTTCTCGCCCGCGCGCGCATCGCCGAAATTGATGCTCATCAGCGTCCACGCCCGGCCGATCACGGAATTCGCGAAATTGAATGGACTCAGCGCCGCCACGCCGCAGTTCATCCCGATCTCGTTGCGAATCGGCCCGTTCACGATCATCATGCGGCCCCAGGATGTCGTCGAGCTCGGCATCGACGGCTCCTGCGACGCCGCCAGCGCCAGAATCACCGGAAAATGCTCCGGCCGCGCGCCCGCCATCACCGCGATCGCCGCCACTTTTTCGACCGTGTATTCCAGCCTCTCCTGGTGCGTCGTCACGCACATGCGGCCCACGATCTCGTCCGGCGCGTGGTCCGTGCCGGCCAGCATCTCCGCCACACGATTCTCCGTCGGCAGCACGATCGGCAGGCCGTCCGTCCATCCGTTTTCCATGAATTGCCGGTGCAGATTCTCGGCGCTGTCGGCGGCCAGCAGACGCGGCCGCTGCGGCTTCCGTGGAGCCGGCGTCGGATGCTTCTCGCCTTCTGTCAGCGGAGACGTGAGCCCTTCGATCACTTCCTCCATCAAGGGCTTCACTGTGATTGGATCGTTGCCTTCGATGTACTGCCGCAGCACCGCGCGCGACATTCCGACCACCGGGTACGGAGGGAATCCAAAGCGCAGCGGCGTTCCTCGCGTCCGCGCATCGCGTTCCACGAAGTCCGCGAAACGCGCCGTCACCAGCGGCACGGTCGGGACGCCAAATTCATCTTCCAGAGATCGCGAATAATCGGCGACACTCGCCGAACACGCCTCTCAACCGCCCACGCCCAAAATCGCCGCGTCCCCTCCACTCGACTTGATCTCTTTCCACAGTTCCGGATCGTCGGTGAACATCGTGCCGCGCTTGTGCCGGATCACCGTCTTCACGCTCGGCATGTTTCTAGAAAACCACTCTTGCAGCTCCTGCATGAATTCGAAGCTGCCCGCGAATCCGGTCTCCACCAGGTAAACCGTCTTGCCGTCTAGCGCGGCAAGCCGCGGCGCCATCGAAATCGATTTCAGCTCGCCGCTCGGCTGCTCGCGAGGGTCGAGAATCGCTCGGGGATTCGACTGCGCGTCCAGGCGCCGGCCGAAAATTCCCGAGGGCTGTCCGTGCGGATCGAGCACCGTCAGTTTCCCGTTCTCTTCCATGGTCCCTCCTGGCCAAGCAGCGCCTGATGCGCGCGCATTGCCGCGACGGGGCAATTCTAGTCGCGCCTCACTTCGTTGTCAAAACAACTTTCTGAGATGAGTCCAAGAGGGCAAGGCAAATGCGAAGAAAGTCTTGCAGGAGGAAAATCTAGCGGCGCGTACCGCGGCCCTTTTGCTGCACCGCAGCCTCAAACATCTCCTCGGCGCGCGCCGACAGCAAATCGAGCACTCTCTCGACGTCGCGCGCCCGCTGCCCTTGCAGCAGCTGGCGTTGGTATTCTTCCGCGACGGGCGCAATCTCTCGCAGCAGCGCCTCGCCTTTCTTGGTCAGCGAGAGCAGCGAAGCCCGGCTGTCCGAGGGATGCGATGTTCTCTTGATCAGCTTGCGTCGCAGCAGCCCTCTCAACGAACGGCTGATCCACGCTTTGTCGATATGCGTTCGGCGGCTCACTTCATTCACCGAAATCGGCTGGTACGCGCCCAGCATCACCAGAATCCGCAAATCTGTCGGCTTTACGCCGAAGCGCTCCTTGAACGTGTGTGTCCCGATCCGCAAAATCAGCTCGGAAAGGCGAACGATGCGCACGGAAACGAGCCGGATCAGCGCATCGATATGCGGAGCATGCTCCTGCCGGTGCCTTGAGGCGATCGCTTCCGGTCGCGCGCTCCGGGCCGCTTCAAAGACCTTCGGATAGGAAGCCATGCGCGTTTCGCCAGCGTTCATCGAGCCCTCTCCGGAATTACCCAAGGCCTCGCGCCAATCCACTGCGCGCGCTGTCTTCAGGATGATGTCTTGACAACAAGAAGACGACCCGAGTATATAGCACCTCGGCTCCAGGAGTCCCTCATATTATTCAAAGCCGCCATGCGATCGAGCCCGAAGATGCGAGGTTCCACATGAAAATCAGTGCAAACCATTTCCGAGCGAGGAACGCCGCTCGCCGTATTTTCATCGCATTCATTGCAACGCTCGCTCTGTCCGGCGGGCTCGCTCTCGCGACGGAGGTCGAGAGCCGCCAATGGTCCACAGTTGACGGCAACTCGGCCAACACGCGCTACTCCTCCCTGGCGCAGATCAACGCGCAAAACGTCGCGAAACTCGGAGCGGCATGGGTCTCGGACAAAGTCGGCGTCGCGCCTTCATCCCGCGCAATGCCTGTGGTCGACGACGGCCTCCTGATCTTCACTGCGCCGCCCAACGTCGTTGCCGTCAGCATCGACACGGGAAAAATCGCCTGGCGTTATAGCGCGCTGCCCGGCCTCCCCGATCGAGAAGGGGTTGCTGTCGGTGACGGCCTTGTCTTCGTCGGCCTCTCCAATGCGAATCTGGTCGCGCTGCGTGAGGATACCGGCGAACTCGTCTGGAAGACATTCATCGGTGACTCGGAGCATGAGCCGGCCGCGGGCGTTTCCGGCGCTCCTCTCTACTCGGACGGCCTGGTCTCGGTCGGACTCAACGCCGATTACGGCTATCGCGGCCAAATCGTCGCCGTCGACGCCAAGACCGGACGCGAGGCTTGGCGCTTTTTCGTCATTCCGGCGCCCGGCGAACCCGGCTCTGAGACGTGGCCGAAAAACAACGACTCGTGGAAGCACGGAGGCGGCGCCGTCTGGCTGGTGGGAGCCAAAGACCCGCGGTTGGACCTGAACTACTACGCAACCGGTAACGCCGTCCCTCAATACGGCGGCGAAAATCGCCCGGGCGATAATCTCTTCACCGATTCGCTCGTTGCCCTCGACCCGAAGACGGGCAAGATGCGCTGGCATTACCAGATCGTTCACCACGACATTTGGGAAGCCGATGTCGCCGAACCGCTGATCCTGTTCGACGCGCAAGTCAACGGCGAATCCCGCAAGGCAATTGCTGCCATGCGCACCGACGGCTACCTCTTCATGCTCGATCGCGTCACCGGAAAACCACTGGGGCGGATCGAAGAGCGCCCCGCCCCCCAGGACGCTTTCCAGAAAACAGCGGCAACCCAACCGTATCCGGTTGGCGCTGAGCCCGCGCTTCCTGATTGCAGCTATTGGAAAACGCAAACTCTGCCCAAAGGTTTCGAACTCGGCTGCTTCTTCACGCCCGCGTCGGTGAAGACGCCGAATCTTCTTGCCCCGGTCTACGGCATGCGCGCGACGCCGATGGCCTTCGACCCGCAGACAGGCTTTTTCTACGTCACCGGCAACGCGGGCCTTCAATGGTTTCGCCGCGCCGAAGATCCCGATTTCTTCACGCTCAGCGCTCACGTGCCGGGCTTGAGCAAACTCGCCTACGGAGTTCTCGTCGCAATCGACAGCCGCACCGACAAGATCGCCTGGAAAAAGGAATTTCATGGCCTCCGGCCCAGCGGCGCTCTTGCCACCGCGGGCGGCCTCGTATTTCAGATGCCCGGTGACGGCAACCTGCAAGCTTACGACGCGACCACCGGCTCTCTCGTCTGGCAGTTCCAGACCGGCGAACTCGGCGGCAGCCCGCCAATCGCTTTTGAGAATTCCGGCGAGCAGTACATCGCCACGGTCGTTGGCGGCAGCGTGTGGGCCTTCAAATTGGACGGCACGCTTCCGGAGCGCCCTGCGCCGCCGATCGCACCTCAGGAGGACTTTTCCGGAGCGATCGCCGAAACATCCACCATCGACACGACCGCTCTCTCCAAAGACGCCGGCATCAGCGGCCCGCACTATATGGTCGACGAATACGAGTTCGATCCTTACCGCACGCGCGTCACCGCAGGCACGCGCGTCTCTTTCCGGAACAACGGCACCATGACCCATACCGTCGTCGCTGAAGACGGGTCGTGGACATCAGGCACGCTCGAGCCTCTGGACGTCAGCACCGTGCTCTTCGACAAGCCCGGAACTTACGTCTTCCACTGTAAAGAGCACCCGTGGGTCTACGGCGAGATCATCGTCGTGCCGGCGCCGTCGCCGCAAGACGGGCAAAAGCAGCCCTCCGGCCAGGATCCGTAATCCTGGCCCGCATCTTGCTGTCGCCCAAATCGGAATCGGCATAGCCAGCTTCCCCGCTTTGTGGCACTGTTTCCTGACGGTCTCAAGGCCGCAGCTGCCTCAGCAGCTGATCCGCGCGTCAAGGAACTCGATGCCAGCGCCCTCTGATTTACTCGCGCACAGCGCGATGTTTTCCCCGCTTCGGCAGTCCGCCGCCCGCCCCGGCGGAAAGAAAAAGCTGATCTACGATCAGGACCACCGCGGTCCGCTCTCCACCGACACAGTCGCCACACTGATGTTGCTCCAGGCCGACAACATCGACCTGCTCGGCATCTGCACCGTCACCTGCGACATGTGGGCCAAGCAGGAAACCGCCTACGCCTTGCGGCTGCTCGAACTCATGGGACGCCCCGACATTCCCGTCTTCATGGGATCGCAGGAGCCTCTCCTCAACACGAAAGCCGAAGCGCAGATGCGCTACCGGATGTTCGGCTCGAGAACCCTCGGCAACGAAGGCTACCTCGGCTGCTTCGCGAAAGACGGCGGCGACCGCGACGCCCTCGAGCCGCTTCCTCCGCCCTATAGCCGCTTCGCCGAAATCAAAGCTCAGCCCGAGCACGCCGCCGAATTCATGATCCGCACCATTCGCGCCAACCCTCATGAGGTGACGGTCTACTGCGGCGGCCCGATGACCAATCTCGTCCTCGCCGCCATGCTCGCGCCCGACATCGTGCCCATCACCAAGGAAGTCATCTTCATGGGCGGCGGCATTCATCATTCCACCAGCTCCGTCAATGTCTACTTCGACGCCGAAGCCGCAAAAATCGGATTTCGTGCCGGCTGGCCCAAGCTGAGTCTCGTCACTACCGACGTCGCCGAGGAAGTTCACATGCAGGACGACGGCAAAGTCGACGACATCGTCGACCGCGCGCATTTTCCCATCGCCGATCTCTTTCGCGAGTACGAGCAGAAACCGCAGCGCGCCAATCCGCAGCGCAAATCCTTTCGTATGCCGGACGAAATGATGGCCGCCCACGCCATCGATCCCTCGATCTTCGCCGGCTTCGACGACATGTACATCGACATCGTTACGACCAACGACGGCCATTACGGCGACACGTCGTTTTGGGACGCCGACTGGAAGGACCGCGGTAAAGAAAGCGGCTTTCCCGGCCAGAACAATCCCGCAATGAAGGCAGGGCGCGTTCAGGTCCTGAATGGCCTCGACAAAAAACGCTTCCGCGAGCTTTTTGTCGACCTGATGACGCGCCCGATTAATCGCTCGAATTCCTAAAAAGAGCCGCCGAATCCGAATCGAAAAAGGGGCCCCGAATGACAACGTCGCGCCGCGAATTCATCAAAACCGTGGGAGCCGCCATCGCAACGTCGCAGCTCGCGCCGGTGCCGCCCGTCGCCGCCGCTAAGGTTCCCGCAGTCCCGCTACCCTCACCCGCGGGCGCAAAGCGAAAAGTGATCTACGATCAGGACAATTCCGGCCCGTTTGGCACCGACATTCTCGCCACGCTCATGATGCTACAAGCCTCCAACGTCGATCTCCTCGGCATCACGCTCGTCACCGGCGACGCGTGGATGAAGCAGGAAATGGCGTTCACTCTGCGCCTGCTCGAAATGATGGGACGTACCGAAATTCCCGTGTACCCCGGCGCGGAATTCCCCATGCTCAATACGAAAGAAGAATGGCAGATGCGCCAACAACTCTACGGCGGCCATCGCCTCGATCCCTGGATGGGCGCTTTCAATCGCGCCAATGGCGGCCCCGACGAAATCCAGCCGCTCCCTCCGCCCTACGAGCGCTTCGCCGAAACGAAGCCTCAGCAGGACCATGCCGCGCGCTTCATTGTCAAAACCATTCGCGAAAATCCCGGCGAGGTCACCATCTATGCCGGCGGCCCGCTCACAAATCTCGCGCTCGCGATCGGCCTCGCGCCGGATATCGTGCCTCTCGTTCCGGAAGTGCTCGTCATGGGCGCCGGCTTCCACACCTTCACGAACACGTTCAACCTGTTCTTCGATCCCGAGGCAGCGCGCAAAGTCCTTCGCGCTCCATGGCCGAAGCTGACGATCGTCCCGGTCGACCTCGCAGAAGAAATCCACGAAAGCGACGAATTCGCTCCCGGCCGCAGGATGATCGACGAAATCGCGGCCCGCGCGCACAACCCCATTTCCAGCCTCTTCCAGAAATACGCCGTCGAACCGATGCGCCAGCACCCCGACGCGCCTCTCTTCCGCATGGCCGACGAAATGCTGGCCGCACAGGTCATCGATCCGAGCATCTTCACGAAGTCCGAAGAAATGTACGTCGACGTTTGCTGCACGCCCGGCCCGCGCTACGGCGATTCGATGTTCTGGCCGAAGAATTGGCAGGACACTTCCGGAGCTACGCCCGTCGCTCCGTCGGATCGTCGGGTCTTTGTCGATCCAAGCCAGTTCTATATGGGCCCGCCGCCCTCCGCGGGACTGGTCAACGTCCTGCTCGAAGTCGACTCGCGCCGATTCAAGGAACTCTTCGTTGACTTAATGACGAAGCCGGTCCGCAATTCCTGATTCCGCGTTCGCACGGCGGAGTTAGAATAGCGTTTCCCCAGCCCTCCTCGTTCGGCCCAGCGAACGTTCCAAAGAATCACTATCGCCTGGCGGCGTTCGAAAAGCAGCCGGCATCCAACTAACTTCTGCGCGCATGCGCGCGTTTTGTGCCATCACAAATACAGGATAGAACTCATGGAAGTTAACGAGCGTAGTGTGAAGTCCTACAAGTCCTTTCTCTTCGCCGTCCTCTTGATTCTCGCTGCGGCGCTGGGAGTTCGCGCCGATTCCTCGAGCTTCGACTTGATTGGCCCCCGTATCGAGATGACCGTCACGCGCGCCGGCAAAACCCTGCCGATTTCGAGCGTGCCGAACCTGCAGGCGGGCGACCGCATGTGGATTCATCCGGATTTCCCCGGCAATCAATCTGTCCGCTACATAATGATTGTCTCGTTCCTGCAGGGCCCCACGAATCCACCTCCCGACAACTGGTTTATCCGCCTCGACACGTGGACTCAAAGAGCGCGCGATGAAGGAACCGTCGTCACCGTCCCGGCCGGCGCGCAGCAGGCGCTGCTGTTTCTGGCCCCCGAAACCGGCGGCGACTTCAACACGCTTCGCTCAGCCGTTCGCGGCAGGCCGGGAATTTTCGTTCGAGCCTCGCGCGACCTGAACCAGGCCAGCCTCGATCGCACGCGCATCGACAAGTATCTCGACGAAATCAAGGACGCCTCCGGCTCCGATCCCGCCACCCTGCAAAAGCGCGCCACGCTTGTCGCCCAAACGCTCCAAATCAAAGTGAACAACGATTGCTTCTACAAGCCCGCTGACCAGCAGCCATCGTGCCTCATGCAGAATCCCGATCAGATGTTGCTCGACGACGGCCACGGTCAATCCGCCGTCGAGGCGCTCGTTTCCGCGCCCTCTTCCGACTTGATCGGCGCGATCAGCTCTACGCCGATGATGGGCGGCGGATATTACAGCGCCTATGTCGGTGCCGTTGTGGACATGGCGCGGATTTTCTCGAGCCTTCACACCGCCGAATTCCAGTACATTCCCGCGCTCGGTATTCCCAAAGACCAGCAGCTCGATCTTAGGCTGAATGCCCCTCCCTCATTCCATAATCCGAAATCGGTGCTCGTCGTCGGCCTGCCTCCGGTCGGGCCAGTGCAGCTGCCGGCCCTCCGCGCGACCGATCCGAAAGAAGTTTTCTGCCTGCAAAAGTCGCCTCTCGTTTTGCCCGTGCAGGGAGCGCCCCTAGCATTCACGACGTCGATCGCTCGCGATTTCACTCTCCGCCTACAAAGCAAAACCGGCAAACCCATCGACCTGCCCGCCACGGCCGACGCCGCTCGCGGTGGATACGTCATCGACACTCACTCGCTCAAACCCGATGAACTCAGCCCTTCCTTGACCGGCACGCTTCACGGCGACTGGGGTTTCGAGGCCTACGATGGTCCCGCTTTTCAATTCCGCGATGCGCACGTCGCGCAATGGACAATTCCGCCTGCCGATGCAAGCGCCCTGGTAGTGGGCCGTGAGGATACGCTCCACGTAGAGGCCGATTGCGCGGAGTGCGTCGAGAAAATCTCTGCCGAAAACGCTCAGGGCAAGGATCTGAAAGCGACATGGAAAGTCGTCAAGCCGGGAGAATTGGAACTGCAAATCCCACTCAAAGATGAAAAAGACGGGCCGATCAAGCTGTCTGTAAGACAGTTCGGCATGGACCAGCCGGACATCCTCACGCTCCGCGCCTATTCCGAATCTGCTCGCTTGGACCATTTCACGCTGAATATGGGCGACCGCGAAGGTGTCCTCACCGGAGCCCGTCTCGATGAAGTGAATGGATTCGAACTCAGCGGCGTTCACTTCGCCCCGGTGAAGCTATCGCACGTGCGCCAGGAAGACACGCTGAGTCTCGCCGCGCCGAGCACCGCTTCGATCGCTGCGTTGCAGCCTGAAAAAGAACTTACCGCGCAAGTCGCCCTCAAGGATGGCCGCGTGCTGCAACTGCAAACCAGCGTCGAGCCTCCGCGACCGAAAGTGACTCTCGTCAGTAAGAGCGTTCAGCCTGGACCGGTTCCTTCGGGCGTCCGCCTCGGCAATCAAGACGAGCTTCCGCAAGACGGCCGCCTCTCCTTCTTCCTGAAGGCGGAAATCCCCGACAAGTTTTCGCCCGCCGAAAAAATCGAAGTCGCCACCACCGACGGCTCCTTCGACACCGTGCTGAGCGTGACCGCGGGCAATCTGATCTTGCAGGATTCCAAAAGCGCGCTGGCCATACTCGACCCGCAGAAGAACTTCGGGCCCTCCGCGTTCGGCCCCGTGCAGTTTCGCCCGATCGACGCCGACGGTGTGAAGGGAGACTGGCAGCCGCTTGTAAGTCTCGTCCGGATTCCAACTCTTCAGGAAGTTCGCTGCCCGGACGATCCCGGCAAGCAGTGCACACTCAGCGGCTCGAATCTCTTCCTGCTCGATTCCGTCGCTTCCGACGCACAATTCAAGAATGTGGTTCCGGTTCCGCCTGGATATGTGGACTCCACTCTAAGCGTCCCGCGTCCCATTGGCACCCTGCTCTACATCAAGCTTCGCGACGATCCCGCGACGATCGACACGGCTGCCCTGCCGGTGCTTCCGATCCAGTGAGACACCGGACGCGGTGGCGGCGGATGTAGGGTCCATCATTCCCGTTTCACCGCGCGCGGCTTGTAGATGCGGATGATGCTGTCTTTTACGTCCATCTTGCGCCCTGGATATTCGCGCTCGACCTGCCTCCGCAGTTCCTCGAGCGTCGGATATCCGTGGCTTCCGTTGAACCAGTTCGCGTCATCGATCAGGATCACGTGTTCCTGCGCGTCTCCAAAAAGCGCCTCGAGTTCCAGTTTCACTGGCGTCGACATCTCGAAATCATGCCCGTCGAGCCAAAAGAGGCTTGGCTCCTTCAACGTGGGGATCAGCTTCGGCAGCACGACGCCGCTATCGCCCTCCAGAATATGAATCGCGGGATTTGCCGCAAACTTCCGCCGCGCGCTTTCCGCCTTGTGCGCATCCAGCTCGATCGAATAAATCTCCCGAAAATAATGCCTCTGCACGTAGATCATGTGCGTGTAGTTCGTCCCCGTCTCCACAAGCACGGGAAGATCGTATTCGCGCGCATATTCCTGGATCGCTCGCTGCTTCAGCAGGTGCGGCATCTTCGGGCCGGGTGATCCGCGCAGCCGCCACAGCGCGAATTCGACGGGCGCGGCCACGTTCTTGTACCAGTGGAAGAACGCGCTATCGCGGAATGCGGTTCTCAGCGTGGAAGGCACTTACAGGGTGTCGATTTTCGCGGCGAGGATGAAGTCGCTCTCGGTGAGCCCGTTGATTTTGTGCGTCCACGTCGTGATCTCGGCCTTCCCCCACGAAAGCAGAATGTCGGGATGGTGCCCCTGCGATTCCGCGAGGTATCCGACCTTGTTCACGAACGCGAGCGCCTGCTTGAAATCCGGAAACGTGAAAGCGCGCGTGATGTGATGCCCGTCCACCACCTTCCAGTTGGGCACCTGCTTCGCCAGCATCTCGAGTTCCTTGCCTGCGAGTGGCGGAACCCCTCCCTTGCACGGCACGCATTCCTTGGTGGCCAGCTCAGACATGTGATTCACCCTCCGTTCGCCCAACGGAACCACGTCACGCCGCGATTGTACCGGAATCGCCACACCGTACGGTAGTCGCTTGGTTTGCCGCCGCCCAACTCTGGTATTCTCGTCGGCACAAGCCGCACCCAACCCCGAGGAGAAAAGAAATGCCGGACGAGCTGCAGGAATTGCAGGAGCAAGCGGAAGAAGGTTCGCACCACTCAAGCCTTGCGCCCGTCACGGTCACGATGGCGATTCTCGCCGTTCTCGTTTCCGCCGTTTCGCTGCTCGGCCATCGCGCTCACACCGAGGAGCTTCTCCATCAGACGAAAGCCACCGATCAGTGGGCCTACTATCAGTCCAAGGACATTCGCCGCCATGCCTACGAGCTTTTCCTCGATGAAACGTCCGTCTTTGTATTGCAGAATTCCGATCAGGTCGAAAAACTAAAGCAGAAATATCAGAAGGAAGTCGACCGCTACGCCGGCGAACAGAAGGACATCGAAGCGGAGGCCAATCAGGCCGAGGCGGAAGTGAAAGTCGAGAGTCGACGCGCCGATCGGTTCGATCTCGGCGAAGTCATGCTCGAGGCAGCGCTGGTGATCTGCTCGATCACCCTTCTTACGCGCAAACGCTCTTTCTGGGTTCTCGGAATGCTTCTTGGGGTTTGCGGTCTTGCGATCGCCTCTGCGGGCCTTCTGGTCCATTAAGCGAAAAACCGGCGGCGGCGTCTCGCGGCTCCGTCACCGTCTGGTAGCGGTGGCCGCGCGCGCCTCGACGTACTCGCGGATATACGTCTCAAACACCTTTTCTAGCTTCGGCACCAGCGGATCTCCCGCGACGGCCAGCCGGTGCCCGGCAACCTCGCTCACCTTCACCACATTGCGGTTCGTCGACGAAATAAACACCTCGTCAGCCGAATAAACGTCTTCAGGGTATAGCGTCCGCTCTTCCACCGGAATTCCGGCTCGCGGCCCCAGCTCCAGCACGAATCCTCGCGTCACGCCCTCGAGGCACCCCGACGAAAGCGGCGGAGTAATCACGCGCCCGCCCTCCACGCAAAAAATGTTCGCCGCCGTGCACTCCGATATTTCGCCTCGTTCGTTCAGCAGCACGACTTCGTCGCAGCCGCTCTGCTGCGCTTCGTAGAGATTCCACACGTTATTCAGCCACGAAGTCACTTTTACGCCCGCGAGCGGCGATCCCGCGTGGCGTCCGTGTTCGCGTAATCCCAGGCGCACCGGATCGCGGTGCGGCGGCAAGTCGGACGAGTACAGGATCAGATCGGCCGCTGGAAAACTCTCGTCGCTCCGCCAGAATCCTGTCTGGTTGTAGATCACGTAGATCCGCGCGCATCCTTCCCGCACTTTGTTCGCGCCGAGCACTTCGCCCATTTGCCCCAGCACGCGCTCCGCTCCGAAAGGGAACGGGCAATGAATTCGCTCCGCGTCCCGCGCAAGCCGCTTCCAGTGACGCTCGAAAGCGAACGGAATCCCCTCCACCACGCGAATTGTGCTGAAGAGTCCCCAGCCGCTCATCAGGCCGCCTTGGCCGGGCGAGAGCCGCACCTCTTCGATTGCCCGCACACGATCGTTATGAAAGACGTACCGGTGAATCATCCCAACCCTCCCGCTGATCAATTGTATCGCGGAACGCTCGCTCCGCGCCCCGTCACCCCTCGCGCGTGCGCACTTATTATCTCGCGTCCGCCGCCGAAGCGCCCGCGCCACCTCCCAGTTCCAGAACACGTCGCTGTAAATCTCGCGCAATTTCTTCAGCCGGTTGCCCCTCCTCGAACCGCACGGGAGCGCCGATCCACACCTTGATCGCGCCGGGCCGCACGATGTGTTTTCCCGCCGCCCTGGCCTCGGCCACTCCGTCAAAGCGCATGGGGACAACCGGCACGCCCAGTCGCGTCGCGAGCAGCCCGATTCCGGCGCGAAACGGATTCATCTTCGTCGTGCGCGCTCGTTCGCCCTCCGGGAAAACCAGTACATTCCACCCCCGGTCGATCAGGTCGCCCGCGAACG
The DNA here is from genome assembly GCA_035504455.1 of Vulcanimicrobiaceae bacterium. Lineage (GTDB taxonomy): Bacteria > Acidobacteriota > Terriglobia > Acidiferrales > UBA7541 > Palsa-295. The sequence goes on along the minus strand of DATJRU010000022.1, from coordinate 28,336 downwards.
CAAAACTCTTGCGGAATCCCGCGCGGCGCGGCAGCGGAAACACGTTGTAGACGGACACCACCAGAAAATACGTGATTCGCCCGATGATTCCCGCGAAAAACCCCGTGCCGGGTAACGGCGTGCGCATCGATTCCAGCAGCTCGCCGTCCATCGCCACCGCCAGACGCCGCCGGAATCGCCCCGGCAATCCCTCCAATATGAACGCCGGGTCGAAAAATGCCACGTGGTTCGCCACTACGAGCACTGGTCCCTTTGTGTCGCGCAAATTCTCGCGCCCGCGGATCGTCGGCCATCCCAGAATCAGCATTGCCGGACGCCCCAGCAGGTTGTACACCAGCGCTCGAATCACTCGCGCCGGCCAGCTCTGCGGCCATCGCGGATAACGGAAGTCGGCCGCGCGTGGCGGCGGAGCCTCGACCAATCGCTCGAGCGCCTGTCTTGTATCCGCCGCCGCATACTCCGCTTCGCTCAAGTCCACCTGATAGCGATCTTCGAGCGCGCTCATCAGCTCCACGCGCTCGATCGAGCTCAAATTCAGCGCTTCCCCGTTGCCGGGCTCTCCTCGGCCATGGAGCACGCGCGCCAGCAACTCGCCGAGCGGTCCCGCCGTCACCGCTGGCGCCTTACCGTTAACTCCCATCTGCGCTTCGACGGCTTCCCGTATGCGAGCCAGCGCCGGTTTCTGCGTGGGCGTCCGCGGAAAGTCCTGGTCCGGCCACAAGAACCACCGCCGCATCTGCTGAAACGGCGCGAGCCGCTCGTTCGCGTGCCGCACGATCGTCGCCGCCGTCGCTTCCGCAGCCTCAGCCGCAAAAACCTCGCGCAAAAGCAGTACCGCGCACGGCTCCGCATTCCCGTCGCGCTCCATTCCAACCACTACGCAATCCCGCACGCCTGCTTCCTTCCTCAGCTCCGATTCCAAATCCTCGGGATAAACATTCAGCCCCTCGGGAGTGACGATCACATTCTTTCGTCGCCCCTTGAAATAGAGATTCCCGTTCGCGTCTCGCTCGCCGAGGTCGCCCGTGTGAAACCATCCATCCGCATCCAGCACCGGCGCCACTGCCGCGTCTTTCCAGTAGCCCGACGCAACATTTTCCCCGCGCACCAGAATTTCGCCGTCGCCCGAAAGCTTCATCTCGAGCCCCGGCATCACCTTGCCGATCGACCCGCGCCCCACTCGAAACGGGTGGTTCAAGCTCACCAGCGACGTCGTCTCCGTCAGCCCGTAGCCCTGAATCGCCGCGTAGCCCAGGCGCGTCCAGAATTCCTCCGCGGCCGCGGGCAACGCCGCCCCGCCCGAAATGACCGCCCAGAATTTCCACCCGAAGCGCTGCCGCATGGCGCGGAACCGCCACCAGCGTTTCAAGAAGTGTTCGTGTTCCGCCGCTCGGTAGTCGCGCTGAAATTTCTCGGTCTGCCCGCGCGCCGCAAGATCGCGCTCGATCTGGTCGCGTAGCGATTCGATCAGCCGTGGAACCGTCACCAGCAGCGAGACCCGCTCTTCTCGAATCGTCCGCGCCACCTCCGCTGGATTCAGCGTGTCCAGGAAAACCGACGTCCCTCCCAAAATCTGCGGCAAGAAAATTCCCAGCAGCTGCCCGAACACATGGCTCAGCGGTAGCAGATCGAGGAATCGCAGCGGATGCACGAAGCGCTCGTAGCGCCGGTACTTGTCGATCTCTTTTTCAATCGGCGCCAGGTTCGCCAGCAAGTTGCGGTGCGTCAGAACCACGCCGCGCGGTTCCGCCGTCGTGCCCGACGTAAACACGATCTCGATCGAATCGCTCGGGCCGGCCTCTACCGCGGAAAAATCGTGCGCCGGCTCTGCCCTACCTTCGCCGAGCCCCTCGAGAAGCACCGTATCCGAATCCGCCAAAGGGGACGAAAGCCCGTGCCCGGTAACCGCCAGCCTCACGCCCGCCTGCTCCGCCACTCGCCCGGCAAAGCCCTTGTCCGCGATCGCGTCCATCGGCACCGCGATCGCGCCCCGAAACATGCATCCCAGAAACGCCGCGATCCATTCGCCGGAGTTCTCGCCCCAAAGCAGGACGCGGTCGCCCTTCTCCACTCCGCGAGATCGCAGTACTTCGGAAAATCTCGCCGCTCTCCCGAAAAGCTCCCCGTACGACCACCGGATTGTCCGATACCCTCGCCGCCAAACGACCGCTGCCTCGTCGCGCGGCCGCGAGTCGGCCCGGAAATACTCCAGCAGCGATCGTCGCGGCATGGATTGAGTTTCCCTCATTCTCATCTCGCTTGGAAATACCCTCGCATCCGCGACCGCGGTACAATACGCCTTGCCTCAAAACTCCACATTGGACGGTCCTCGGCCTTTGCCCCTTTCGATATCGGAGCTTTTTCGTCCTTTCACCCTGCACGGAGTCCATCTCGCCAATCGCATTGTGATGGCGCCGATGACCCGCAACTCTTCTCCGCACGGCGTTCCGGGAGAAGACGTTGCGGCATACTACAGCCGCCGCGCCGAACAAGGCGTAGGCCTGATCCTCACCGAAGGGACCGCCCCCGATCACCCTCAAGCCAAGAACATGCCCAACGTTCCTCACCTCCATGGCGAAGACGCTCTCGCTGGTTGGAAGAAAGTCGTCGACAGCGTCCACCTAGCTGGCGGCAAGATCTTCTCGCAAATCTGGCACGTCGGCGCCGTGCCCGGCCCGGGCGCTCCGCCAACTTTGCCCTTGGCGCCGATTAGCCCCTCGGGCCTTCTGAAGCCCGGCACAAAAGTCGGCGAGCCAATGACGCAAGCCAACGTCGACGGAATGATCGAAGCCTTCGCGCAAGCCGCTGTAGCAGCGCAGCGGGTCGGCTTCGACGGAATCGAGATTCACGGCGCCCACGGCTACCTCATCGACGAGTTCTTCTGGTCGGCCACGAATCACCGTACGGATGCGTATGGCGGGGACCTCGCTCACCGCACTCGCTTTGCCATCGAGATCATCCAGGAATGCCGCCGCCGTACGGGACCGCACTTCCCCATCCTCCTGCGCTTCTCCCAGTGGAAAGGCCAGGATTATGACGCCCGCCTCGTCGCCTCCCCGCAGGAGTTGGCGCAGCTTCTGGAGCCTCTCGCCGGTGCCGGCCTCGACGGCTTCCACTGCTCCACGCGTCGCTTTTGGGAGCCCGAGTTCGAGGGCAGCGACCTCAACCTCGCCGGCTGGACCAAGAAAATCACCGGCAAGCCCACCATTACCGTCGGCTCGGTCTCGCTGAACCTCGACTTCCTGGCCTCTTTTCAGGGTATCGTCGATCCGAGCTCGCAACCCGGATCGAGCGCCACCCGGAAGGCCCACATGGACCGGCTGCTCGAAATGCTGGCGCGCGGCGATTTCGACCTTGTAGCGGTAGGCCGGGCCTTGCTCGCCGACTCGGCATGGGTCGCCAAGGTTCGCGACGGCCGCTTTGGCGACTTGCGCCCCTTTACCACGGATGCTTTGAAAACACTCGATTAAGCGGCAGGAGGCTCTGGTGAAATCCGGTTTACTGATGCGCAACTCGCCTGCGACGTTTCCCGAAAAGGCGGCATCCTATATTCGATGAATATGACTGCGAACTCATCCGCGCCTAATCCCAGCATTTCGCCCCGCGAGTTGCTCGCGGCATGGGGCAGGATCCTCACCGGCAACGTCCCCATGCTTTCCATCGAAATTACGAGAGAATGCCCGCTCAGCTGCCCGGGATGCTACGCGTATGGTGACGCGCATCTGGGCGGCGGCATCACGCTCGAGCGGCTCAACGATTTCCGCGGCGACGCGCTGGTGCGGGGCGTGCTCGATCTCGTGCGCAAACATAAGCCGCTGCATGTTTCCCTCGTCGGCGGCGAGCCTCTGGTGCGCCATCGCGAGCTGAGCCGCATTCTGCCCGAGCTCAGCGCCATGAATATCTTCGCGCTGGTTGTCACCAGCGGCGTGATTCCCGTGCCGATGGAGTGGATGAGCCTACCTCGCGTGCGCGTCGCCATTTCCGTCGATGGATTGCCCGAGCACCACGACGTTCGACGCAAGCCCGCCACCTATGAGCGCATCCTGAAAAACATCGAAGGCCGCGAGGTCAATGTTCACTGGACCGTCACCAGTTCCGCGCTCGGGCGCGACAGCTATCTGGAGGAATACGTTTCCTTCTGGAATGCCCGCCCCGAGGTGAATCGCATTTGGGTGAGCACCTACACGCCTCAGATTGGCGAGCAAACGCCCGAAATGCTCACTCTCGAACACCGCGTTGCCCTTGCGCAGCAGCTTCCGGCTCTTTCTGCAAAATATCCCAAGCTTCTTTTCAACAAAGGCATCGCGGGCGCCCTCGTTCGTCCGCCCAAAAATCCCGCCGACTGCCTCTTTTCCAAGATGTCCGCAAACTACTCCGCTGATCTCGAAACGCGCGTCGAGCCTTGCGTCTTTGGTGGAAATCCCGACTGCTCTCAGTGTGGTTGTGCGGCCAGCAGCGGCTTGCACTGGATTCGGGGCGTTCGCATGGCGGGTCCCTTGAAGGTCGGCCACTTTATCCAGAATTCCGTCCGCATCGGCCGCCTGGCCAATCGGCTCCGGTCGCGCCCGTCACAGCCCCCGCGTTGGAATCCGGGCAGCGCTCACCCCGAATCCGATTCCGATAACGACTTCGTGCAGATTCAGTCCGGCGACTGACGGCTCAGTCGGCGTCAGCCCTTCTTGTGCTTGAAGAATTCGACCTGCCGAAGCCTTTTCTCGGCTGCTGCCTTCGTTTTGTAGGGTCCACCGAGGTTCTTTCCCTTCTCCGAAAGGACCTTGTAGCCACCAGCAACTTTCTTGATCATCGCCTTGCCCTCCTTGGCCTCAAAATATGCAGACGGCACGAAAAGTCTGTGCCGCTCATCACAACCCCTTCAATGCTGGTTTGCGGCAAATAGCCGTCGAAATCAATACCGGCTTTGCGGTACAAGAGAACTGGCCCAAGCTCACTGCCATGGGATATTTCGCGCTGATCTACGAAGTCGTTGAAGATTATCTCGCGCGCCGCGGTGCGTATCGCGATGACCACTTGCGCCACGCCCGCGAAGCCTACAACCGCGGCGAACTTCTCCTTGGCGGCGCCTTCGCAAATCCGGCCGACAAGGCCTTGCTCGTTTTTCGCGTCGCTGACCCGTCGATCGTCGAATCCTTCGCCCGCAACGATCCCTACGTCGTAAACGGACTCGTCAAGCGCTGGGAAGTCCGCCCCTGGACCGTCGTCATCGGCAACGCGCCCGATCCGGCCTCGTCAAAATAGCTCCGCGATTGCTCCCTCGCACATCCCCCCAACAACTATTTGCCGCCCATCCGTCGTTCTGATAGCGTGCTCGCGAAAGCCGCCTTCACGAAGGACAATTCAAATGACTTCACGCCGAGGCTCTCTCGCAAGCCTGTCCGGATGTATCACTCTCCTAATCTTCTTGTTCGCTCCACCAATGGCCCGCGCGCAGGCCAACGACGCGTCGCGCGCCATGAATCAACCGGTCACACCGTTTCGCATCATCGGCAACATCTACTACGTCGGCGCGTCCGACATCACCTCCTACCTGATCGTCACGCGTCGCGGCGACATCCTCCTCGACGGCGGTTTCGCCGAAACCGCGCCTCAGATCGAAGCGAACATCCGTACCCTCGGCTTCAGGCTGTCCGACGTAAAGATCCTCCTGAATAGCCATGAGCACCTCGATCACGCCGGCGGCCTTGCTGAACTCAAGAAATCGACCGGCGCGCAGCTCGTGGCGATGGAGGCGGAAGTCTCGACGCTCGCCAGCGGCTCCTCGTTCCCCGCAGTCACGCCCGACCGCGTCATCCACGACGGCGACACCGTCATGCTCGGCGGCGCCACGCTTACGGCGCATCTCACGCCAGGCCATACACGCGGCTGTACTACGTGGAGTATGGTCACCGAGGACGCCGGAAAGTCCTACAACGTCGTCTTCGTCGGCAGCGCCAGCGTTCTTCCCAACTACAAGCTGATCGATCGCCCCGGCGATCCTGCAACCTATCCGGGCATCGAAGCGGACTACGAGAAAACCTTCCGAGTGCTGAAATCGCTTCCCTGCGATGTTTTTCTCGCTGCCCATGGTTCGTTCTATTCACTTGCGGAAAAGCGCAAGGTAATGCTCACGAATCCTCCCCAGAATCCGTTCGTTGATCCCTGGGGATATCGGGCGTACATTAACCGCGCAGAGGCCGCTTTCCAGGCCGAACTGCAGCGCGAGCATCCCGGCTAGACAATTCTGCGAAGGAGAACATCATGATCTGTTCTTCGTGTGGAGCGACGGTGGCAGACGGCACCGCGTTCTGCGGCTCCTGCGGCCGTCCCGTAATCGGTTACAACGTGGGCCAGTCGGCTCCGGTCGTCCAGTCTGCCGGCATGGCAGTTCCGGTCGGCGGCGTCGCTCCGCCCGGCGCGGCCTTCTACGCCGGCTTCTGGCTGCGCTTCGTCGCCTATTTGATCGACGCCGGATTGACTCTGGTCGTGTTAGGAGTCATCGCGGCCATCTTTTTTGCGATCGTCGGGGTGGGCGTTTTTCGCAATCTGGCTCAAGAAGGAAACGGCTCGAATCCGGCATTTCCCGTGGCCATCCTTGGAATCATCTGGTTTTTCTCGATCGTCTTGATAGTCGCCTCCTGGCTCTACTTCGCGCTGATGGAAAGCTCGCCGAGGCAGGGAACGCTCGGAAAGATCGCCATGTCGCTTGCCGTCACTGACATGCAAGGGCGTCCTGTGACATTCGGTCGCGCCAGCGGCCGTTTCTTCGGAAAGATCGTCACCGGAATGATTCCCCTTGCGATAGGCTATATCATGGCGGGTTTCACGGAGAAGAAGCAGGCCCTGCACGATATGATTGCGAGCTGTCTGGTGGTGAGGAAGACTTGAGCGAGCCCGAAGTCAATGGCGAGCGTGCGACGCGCACGGCTGCCATCGTTCGCAACACGGTCGTCTACGCGGGCTTCTGGCTCCGCGCCGTCGCCTATCTTCTTGACGTCATCCTGCTCACACTCGTAGGCGTTGCGACGATCCTGCTGCCTCTCTTCGCAAAAGGTGCGATCCCGCAGGACAATCCGTGGTTCCTTTTCGGAGCTCCCACCCGCCAAATCGTCGCGATCCAGTTGCTCATCTACATGCTCTCTTGGCTTTATTTCGCGTCCTTCGAAAGCTCGTCGTGGCAGGCGACGCCCGGGAAAAGAATGATGGGGCTCATGGTCACGGATCTGGAAGGACGCCGCATCACCTTCGCGCGCGCGTCAGGACGCTTCCTCGGGAAATTCATCTCGCAGTTTCTTCTTTTTCTCGGGTATGTGCTGGCAGGTTTCACGCCCAGGAAACAGGCCCTCCACGACATTCTCGCGAAGTGCCTGGTCATCCGAAAACCGAGTCAAAGCTGAGAAAACTTTTCGGGGTTCCGCTCTACGCACCGCTCCGCGCATGTTGTGCGGGCGCCTCCCGCAGCTCCCCGCGCAATTTCGCGGTAAATTCGGAGCCTTTCACCACGCGCCCGCCGGACTCGGCGATATCCGCCGTCCGATAGCCCTGCTCGAGCACGCGGTCGACCGCGCTCTCGATCCATTCCGACTCCGCCGTAAGCCCAAACGACTCCCGTAGCATCAGCGTGGCCGAAAAGATCGCGCCCAGAGGGCACGCCACGTCTTTTCCCGCCAGCGTCGGCGCCGACCCGTGAATCGGCTCGTACAGCGCAGGCTGGTCCGCGCGCCCACGGCTCAACGACGGAATCAGCCCGATCGAACCGGCCAGCGCCGCCGCCTCGTCGCTCAGGATGTCGCCGAACATGTTGCCCGTCAAAATCACGTCGAATTGCGTTGGCCGCAGCAGGATCTGCATCGCGGCGTTGTCGACGTACAGGTGATCCACCTTCACGCCGGGATATTCGCGCGCTAGCTTCGCAACTGTCTCGCGCCACAGCGTCGAACTGGCCAGCACGTTCGCTTTGTCGACGCTCGTCAAACGCTGCTTGCGTGCCGCTGCCCGCTCGAAAGCGTATCGCCCCACTCGCTCGATCTCGTAAACCGAATACTCGGCGAGGTCGCTGGCCTTCTCGCTCGTGATCTTGTGCTCGCCGAAATAGATGTCGCCCGCCAGTTCCCGGACGATTTCGAAATCGCAGTCGCCCAGCCTCTCGGAACGCAGCGGCGAAATATCGCGCAGCGCCGGCCGCAGCCGGATCGGGCGCAAGTTGATGTACAGCCCCATCTCCTTGCGGATCCCCAGCAGCCCTGCCTCGGGACGCGTGCCGAACGGCAGCCCCTCCCACTTCGGCCCGCCGATCGCTCCAAGCAGCACCGCATCCGACGCGCGGCATGCCGCCAGCGTCGCGTCCGGCAAAGGCACGCCCGTCTGGTCGATCGCGTTTCCGCCGAACGCGAGCTCCCGGAACTCGAATTCGTGCCTGAAGGCCGCAGCGCAGTCTTTCAGGATTTCGACCGCCGCGTTCGTCACCTCCGGGCCGATGCCGTCGCCCGGCAGGAGCGCAATCTTTTTTCGCACTTTGCTCACCGCTCGCCCTCTACAATCGTAGCCGCTTGCGCGATTACCGCTTTGCGCGGAGTACTTAGTCGGCCCCTGTCATCCCGAACCCTGTTTTTGGGTGAGGGATCTGTTTTTTCTTCAGACCCAAGGCTTGCTTCCCGTGTCTCACTGCGCCGCGGCGGCCGGCCCGGCGTTCACCGGCGCGCGTCCACGGCGCACTTGAAGGATGATCGTGATCAGGTCGCGATCGCTGATTTCTTTCTCGGCGTCGGCCCGCGCAATCGCGAGCGCGTAGCACTCGGCCAGTTCCGCGTCCGACGTCTCGTATCCCAATTCTGTGAATCGCGCGCGGAAAGCGTTCCGCCCCGAATGCTTTCCCAGCACCAGCTTGCGCGCCGGCACGCCCACCGTCTCGGGCACGATGATTTCGTACGTCAGCGGATTCTTTAAAATGCCGTCCTGGTGAATCCCCGCTTCATGCGCGAAAGCGTTCGCGCCTACTACGGCTTTATTCGGCGGTACGGAGATTCCGGTGATCGCCGTGAGCATCCGGCTGGTGGGGTAAAGCTTCTCGAGTTTGAGGTGCGTTTCTACCTGGTAGTGGTTCTGCCGTACCTGCAACGCTACGGCCAGTTCTTCGAGCGACGCGTTCCCCGCCCGCTCCCCGATCCCGTTGATCGTGCACTCGACCTGCCGCACTCCCGCCTCGATCGCGGCGAGCGAATTCGCCAGCGCCAGCCCAAGATCGTCGTGGCAGTGTGCGCTCAAGATTACCTCCGGGTGCGCTCCGAGCCGCGCTCGTACATTCCGGAACATCTCCGCGTATTCCTTCGGCGTCGAGTACCCGACCGTGTCCGGCAAATTGATCACCGTCGCGCCGCACTCCACCGCCGCCAGCACCACCAGGCACAAATAATCGATATCCGTCCGGCTCGCGTCCTCCGCCGAGAACTCCACCTCCGGGCAGTGCTGCCGCGCGAAGCGAATCATCTTCGTGATCTGATCGAGCGCCTGCTCGCGCGTGCTTCGCAGCTTGTATTTCAGGTGCAGGTCGGAAGTGGCGAGGAACATGTGCAGGCGGGGCTTTGCGGCAGGCTCGAGACCACGCAGCGCCGCATCTACGTCATCCTGCCGCGCGCGCGCCAGCGCCGCTACTTTGCATCCCTTGATTTCCGCTGCCACGGCGCGCGTCGCATCGAGATCGCCCGGCGAAGCGATCGGAAAGCCCGCCTCCAGGATGTCCACGCCAAGCTCTTCGATCTGGTGCGCGAGGCGGAGCTTTTCCTCGCGGTTCATCGAGAACCCCGGCGACTGTTCCCCGTCGCGCAGCGTCGTATCGAAAATCTGCACCGTATCCATTGCGGCTCCTTATCTTCCTACGATTACCAGTGAACCGCCGCCCCGTCAAGGAGTCCAATTTATATTTGTTGGACGCGGAATAAATCCGCCTTATGTATAATCCGGACGACAGGAGCCGCCTTGGATCTCGCTTCCCTGCAGGTTTTCCAGACGGTCGTGCGCGAACAAAGCTTCTCTCGCGCCGCCGAAAAGCTCTATCGCACGCAGCCCGCCGTCAGCATCTCGATTCGCAAGCTCGAGGAATGGGTCGGCCAGCCGCTCTTCGTTCGCGGCTCCGGCGCACGCATGCTCACCGACGCCGGCGTGCTGCTGCTCGAATACGCCGACCGTATGCTCAATCTCCGCGAGGAAATCCGCAAGGGGATGAACGACCTTCGCGGCCTCGAGCGCGGCCAATTGTCCGTCGGCGTCAACGAAAGCTCGATCCACGCGCTGCTTCCTGCACTCGACCGTTACCGCCGCCTGCATCCCGGCATCCACATCAAGGTCCATCGCGTCTTTTCGCGCGACGTCCCGCGCGAGGTTCTCAACCACCATCTCGATGTCGGCGTCATTTCCTACCTTCCCGAAGACCGCGACCTCGCCGCCGTCGAATTCCATCGCGATTCGCTCGTGCTCGTCGTCTGGCCCGGCCACCGCCTCGCCAAACGAAAAGACGTCGACATCAAGGAGCTCGGCCAGGAAACCTTCGTCGCGCACATAGTCGAATCGCCCTACCGCCAGCGGGTGATCCAGATGTTCGCGCGCCACCGCGTCCCGCTGCAAATGGACATCGAGATGCCCACTCTCGAAAGCATCAAAATGCTCGTGGAAATGAAAAAGGGAGTCGCCATCGTCCCGCGCATGTGCGTCGAGAGCGAAGTCGCCAAAGGCAGCTTGTCCGCCCTGCGCATCCGCCAGATGCGCGTCGTAAGGAAGCTTTATCTCGTCTACCGCCGAGACCGCCCCCTCACCGCAGCCGCGCAGGAACTCGTCGAGATGATCCGCAACAAACCGCGCGCCAGCCGCGTCGCTGGCAGGCCGAATGCCTAGCGCGGTTGTTCTTTAGGGGGTCGCAGCATGAGCCCCGACATTTGGCCTCAACAGCGAATAGGCTTTAGCCCCTGAAGAGACTCTCTCTTTTGCGCGTTCTAGAAGCTCGTCGTAAGCCGCAGCGCGAAACTGCGCGAAGGCCCGATCGCGTTGCCAGAAAAGAGCCCGCCAAAGTCGATCACGTCTACCACGTTGCCGAGGTTCTCGCCGTCCACCTGGAAACGGACATTGACCCGCTCCGACTTGTATACATCCGCGCCTGCCGATGCGCTTACCTGAAACGATGGATAAATTCGCCCCCGGTTGAAGTTGATTCGATCGATCACTTGTTGGCCATAGGTCTGGACTTCGTTCGCGATGCACTGTTGCATGGTCAGGCTAGGATCGCACTGAAAGTCGAATGGCAGCCCCGTGTCGTACTGAATGCCGCCCGCTATCCAAAGGCGCGGCGCGATGTGGTAGATAAGGCGTCCGCGGACAGTGTTGCGCTGGTCCTGCGAATCGGGGAAATGGCCGGATGTGGGGATGATTGCGTCGTCGCCGAGGAACAACCCTCCCGTAACGGGGAACCAAGCATTGCCGACGGTGTACGAATAGCTGAGGAAGCCGTTGAAGCCATGCGTCGGCGGAAGATCGATCTTGGCCTCAGCGCCGTAGATGATGGCTTTCCGGAAAGCGATCGGATAGCTGATGGTCGTGTTGTCGATCTGGTCGTCGTCGGCGTAGTTGTTGACGAGGCGGCGGAAATAGTTCGCATCCAGCTTGACCTTGTTGAAGAAAACCTTCGTGACGCCCACTTCGTAGTAGTTGCCTTCCGACGGTTCGACCGGCAGCTGCAAAGAAATCGTGTCGAGGCCCGCGGCCGCCGTTGAGCTCGAGAGAAGAATGTTTTCAAACGATGGCGTCTGGAACACGCGATCGTAGGAAAAATGGACGACCACATTCGCCGACGGGAAGTACCGCGAGATTGCAAAGCGCGGCTCCACTGCCTGCCGATTTAGAATCAACTGATAGTGGTCCCAACGGAGTCCGGCGTTGATCGTCCAGTTTCCAAGGCGGATCAAATCCTGCGCGTAGGCCGCCTGCTCCAGGTCGGGACGGCGCGCCATAAAACTGAAGGTCAGAGGGGTACTTGGGTCGAATTGGCTGTCGTCCGTGATGTTGTAGTTGAAGTTCTCGTGCAGAAACATGTTGTCCGATTCCACGCCGACTTTAACTTCGTGGTGACCATGACTGACCGTCAAGTCACCTCTGAAGTAGCCTTCGCGGAACCGATTGTGCTGAAGGATCTCGACGGGGGTGGATTCCGGATTCGAATAAAAATCGTTCGAGTTATCGCGCACCATGCCGCGAAGGTCGGCCACCATGTTGGACGAGAATGTGTGCTCGTAGGAAATGATCCCCATCGTTTCGAAGTTGTCCGCCGTCTGCAGTTGGCCGGCCGCTTGCTGCACCTGTTCGTTGGGTAGCTCATAGCGCGAAAGCTCGTGCCGAACGCTCAACCTCAGCCGGTCTTTGTGGGTCAAATCGCGTTGATAGTGCGCCGAAAAGTCTCCGACTGTGCCGCTGTTTGTGTAGTTCTGAATGACGACCGGATTCAGATAGTGGCCGGTTATATCGCCACTGGCGCTTACGCCGAATGTATTCTGTCCCCAGACGTATTGCCCTTCCGCGAAAGCGCCGGCAGTGTCGAAGCTACCGCCCGACAACACCGCTTGACCGTGGAACCCCTGCTCGGAGTCCTCCGCCGTGTTTAGTTCGACGACGCCTCCCATTTTTCTGCCGTACTCGGCTGGAATCCCCGCCGTATAGATGCTCATTGACTGCACGTCGTCCGCCTCTATCTCGGGGCCGAAGCTTGGCGAGCGGTTGTCCGTCAGCGGAATGCCGTCGATCACGAACTGCGTCTGATATTCCGAGCCGCGCGGATGCAGCACGGCGTTCCCTTCATACAACCAGCCGGGTTGAGAGTTCACCAAGTCCTGGATCGAGCGCCCGGGAATCGAGCCCACCCGATCTTCGATAAAGTTCTTCCCGATTTGGCTTACCGAGCCCGCTTGATCCGGATCGATCAATGTATTCTGCGCGGTCACGGTCACCGATTGGTTGACCGCCTGCAGCTCGAGCTTGATGGCCAGCTGCTGAGGAACCGACGAACGAATTTCGATCAGCTGCGATGTCTTAGCGAACCCGTTGCGGGTGATTTCCACCTGGTACTTGCCGAAGGGCAGATTCTGCAAATCCAGGCTGCCTTGATCGTCCGTCGTGAGCGTGTTGCGATACTGGTTCGCTTCACTCACCACCTGAACGGTAGCCTTGATCCCCGCTCCCGAAGGATCCGAGACTCTAAGCTTCAGCTCCCCGCTGTTCGCCTGCGCGAAAGCGATCGTCACGGCCAGAAAGAACAACCCCAGGACTCTCTTCACGTGGTTTGGCCCCTGTAGTTTTGCCGGATAATTTGCCGACGATGAACCCGTCGAGCCTTCGTCTTAGGTATTCCCCGAGGAGTCGTTCTGTTCAGGCTTTATTTTGCGGTTTCCCGGCTTCCTGAGGTTAAATGTTTAATTTGCGGGGTAGCGTTATAGAATCCGGCAGGAGAACAGCACCTAGGCCCATGTCCAGCCCGACTCGAAGCTCGGTCGTCCATCTCGCTCTTCTGGATTCTGCAGCCACGCTTCTGGCCGGCGATTCTCCGGCGTCCGATGTCCAATGCGAAGTGATGCATCTTTTCGATGAATATCGCGACAAGCTTCTGCGCTACGCCATTTCGTTCGGCATTGGCGTCGAGGATGGCGAGGATGTCATTCAAGAAGTGTTCCTCGCGCTTTTCAGGCACCTTTGTGCGGGCAGGTCGCGGGAACATCTCCGCGGCTGGATCTTTCGGGTTACGCACAATCTCGCTCTAAAGCAGCGCGGCGCGAGATCGAAGCAGCGCATCCGAAGCTCCTCCGATGATTTGGTCATCGAAGCGCAGTTTGATCCTGAAGCCAACCCTGAGGAAAGAATGAGCGCGTCGCAGCAACAGCACCGCCTGGTTTGCGCCTTCAACGCCCTTCCCGAACGCGATCGTTGGTGCTTGTCTCTGCGCGCCGAGGGGCTCCGTTATCGCGAAATCGCGGATGCGCTGGGGATGTCGCTCGGCGCAGTCTCCAATTCTCTCGCGCGCTCTCTGGCTCGGCTCGCGCGCGCGGACGAACTCTGAGCAACGAACGGTAAAAGAATATGCGGCACGACAGCGATCACATCAGCGACGAAGATCTCCTCCGGGCCTCGGACGGTGAACTCTCCGTCCAGCGCGCCGAGCAGGTTCTCGCGCATGTCGCCCACTGCTCCGCCTGCCGCGCGAAAATGGAATCGCTCGAAGCTGCTTCGGCCGATTTCAGTCGCGCCTATCGCGCCGCTGAAATCCCGGACTTGCCTTCCGCCGCAACCGCTCGCGGAAATCTTCAGCGGCGACTCGCCTCGCTATCCCGCGCCGCCTCGCCGTCGCGGCCGAAAGCGCGGGCGAATCCCCTTTCGTCGCAAGGCTGGGCCTACGCCTTCGCCGCTGCGCTTCTTCTCGCCGCGTTGACTCTCGGATGGCTGCGCCGCTCGGCGTTGCCGCCTCAAGCGCACGACCTCGCTGCATCCGTCGCGAACGGCCCGCTGCTCCCCGACACTCGCCTCACGCCCGGCGCCACCCGCCCCGTCACCGCCAATCAGATTTGCATAGGCAGCGGACCCGCTGAAGCCCGGCCGCCGCTTCGCATGCAGCAGGCCGTCTTCCACGAGTACGGCATGGACGGCGCGCCCCCGCGGAATTACGAGGTCGATCATCTCATCACGCCCGCGCTCGGCGGCACGGATGACATCCGCAACCTCTGGCCCGAGCCCTACGCCTCAACCGAGTGGAATGCCCACGTGAAAGACGATCTCGAGGATCACCTGCACGACCTGGTTTGCGGAGGGAAACTCGATCTCGCCACCGCGCAACGCGACATGGCGAGCAACTGGATCCAAGCCTACAAGAAATATTTCCACGCCGATCAGCCGCTCCCGCACGCCTCGGAACTGATCGACACTCGCCGCCGCTCGCCCAAAGGATAGCGGCCGGCCCTACCGGAATCGCGCTGTCTGCCGCCGCTGTTCCGCTGCGGCCTCGAGGAATTTCTCGTCGTCCACGCGATCCTCCGCCGTGATCGGCCATCGCTCCGCCAGCCGGTCGACGATCTGCCGCGCCATCGTCCGCCGCACGCCGGGATCGAGGCTTCCGCGGCGGTCGAGAAATGCCTCGACCAGTTGCAATTCCTCCACGGTCAGCTGCGGCAGCCCGCTTACCGTATGCAGCGGCTGCGCCGTCGCCGCTGGCTGCTGCCACATCGTGCTCACGCCCTGCAGCGGCTTCTCGTGAATCACCACCGTGCCTGCCGCGTAGTCGCCCACGCGCTTGTTCTCTTTGCTGATCAGCATCGTGATCAGCCCCGTCGCGTACATCGTGGGCAGCGAATCCACGATTCGCAGCAGGTTGCGCAGAATCGCGTCGTAGGCGCTGATCGGCCGCCCCGAATCCTTGATCACGCGAAGATGCGTCCAGCGCTTCCCCGGCGTTTGTCCGTTCCACAGCGCTTCGAAAAGCGCGAAATAGCCGAATTGCAGGCTGAAGATCGCGAACACCCCGATCGCGAACGTCCATATCCCGGCGACCTTCGAAAACAGGCTCAGCGAAAGGGCCGAAACCATAAATATCATCACTAGGACGAACCCTACCGCCACCTGCAGCAGCGTATCCGCCGCCAGCGCCAGGAACCGGCTGCCGATTCCGGCAAGTGGAAACTCGAGCGCCGTTTGTTCCGGCGTTTCGATGGTAAGCTTGTCGAAAGAGGACATCGGTGATCTCCACCAGTTGGCTTCAAAAGCGCCGCCCCTATTGGGCGCGCATCGACGAACTCGTCACCCGCGCCGGTCGCGGCGGCGTCCGGGCCCTTACTCATAATGAACTGCAGGAATTGGCCCTATTATATCGTCAAACGGCCTCCGACCTCGCCACCATCCGCGAGGACGCCTCCAGCCGCAATCTCGCTCACTATCTCAATCAACTGCTCGGCCGCGCCCACAATCTCATCTACATGGGCCGCCGCTCGCGTGGCTCCGGAATCATCACCTTTTATCGCGAGACGTTTCCCGAAGTATTTCACGACACCTTTCCTTACACGTTCGCCGCGTTCGCGATCTTCTTCGTCCTGGGCGCAGCCGGATTGATGATGGCGATCGTCGATCCGCGCTTCCAGGAATACTTCCTCGGTAGCGCCATGATGGACACCATCGCTCGCCGCGAAATGTGGACTCACTCGATCGTCTCGGTCAAACCGCTCGCGTCGAGCGCCATCATGACCAACAATCTCTCCGTCTCTTTCTCCACCTTCGCCCTTGGCATCACCGCCGGGATCGGCACCGTCTGGATGCTGGCCTTCAACGGCTTGCTTCTCGGAGTCGTCACCGCCGCTTGCTGGCAGGTGGGCATGGCCGATCAGCTCTATAGTTTCGTCGCGCCCCACGGCGTACTCGAGTTGCCCGCCATTTTCATCGCCGGCGGCGCCGGACTTTTGCTCGCGAAGGGAATGCTCTTCCCCGGCACTCTGCCGCGTAAGGATTCGATCGCGCGCGAAGGCGGCCGCGCCGTCCGTCTCGTCCTCGGCATTATTCCCATGCTCATCGTCGCCGGCACGATCGAGGGATTCGTCTCGCCTTCCAACATCCCCGTCCCTCTTAAGTACTCGGTGGCAGCCGGCCTCTTCGTCCTGCTCCTCCTTTACGTCAAGCGAAAGGCCCCGTCCCGACCGCGCGCCCCAATGCCCGTCGAATCCGCCACCGCTCCCGCGCATTCTCGAATCTGAAATTTGAAATTTTACGTTTCGGATTTCCCCCGTTCCGCTCCTACAACAAACTCCGCTCCTTCACCTCCAAATACCGATTCACCACCGACGTCGCCAAATTCCTCGGATCGACTTCAAGCGTCAACGCCCCCTGCTGCCGCAACCTGCGCAACAGCAAATCCCGCCTCTGGACGATCTCCAGCGCCGCCGTATACCGAAACATCTCGCTCTTGTCCCCCGGGTTTTCGGCGACCACCCGATGCAGCTCCGGCTGCCCGATAATTCCAAGCAGCACAAGGTGCCGCGTCGCCATCCGTGCCGCGCACTCGATCACTTCCGGCGTCGCCGCCGTCTCCGCCAGATCCGTCAGCCACACGATCAGGCTCCGCCGGCTCTGCAGCGACAGCAGTAGCTCCGCCGCCAGCAAATGGTCCGCCTCAAACGGCTCCGTGTGCACCAGCGCGAGACTTTCTACCATCGCCCGCAGATGCGACATCCCGCGCCCCGGCGCCACGCGCTGCTGCGGCCTCCGGCCATACGCCAGCAGCGCCACGCGGTCGCCCGAATAAAACGCCACCTGCGCCAGGCTCAGCGCCGCGTCCACCGTGTAATCGAGTTTCGTCAGCCGGTCCACCCGCGCCCGCAGCAGACGCCCCGCGTCGAGAACGATCCACACCGTCTGGCTACGCTCGATCTGATGGACCTTCGTGATCAGCTTCCCGCGCCGCGCCGTCGCGCTCCAGCAGATGTCGCGCCATTCGTCTCCCGCGCGGTACTCGCGCAGGCTCTCGAATTCCCTCCCGTATCCGCGCTGCCGCTTCAGCCGCTTCTCGAGTTCGATCTGCCGGCTGCGAATCAGGTAAATCCGCAGCTTCTGCGCCTCCTCGATATTCGGGTAGACCCGCACCGTCTGCGCCATCTTCGCTCGCGCCCACCGTTCGGCGAAAAGCAGCGGCCCCGAATACCGCAGCCACACGTCTCCGAAATGGGCGTCCCCGCGCGATCGCGGCTCGATCGAATACGATCCGGTTGCCACCTCTCCGCCGCGCGCCGAAATCTCCATGCTCGGCAAATCTCCGCGAAAACTCTCGGGCGATTCGTCCGTCACTTTCGCCGCAATCGACGTCCGTGCGGTGTTGTGAATTTCGATCGTGACCGGCATCGCCTTGGTAAGCCCCAGCGGCTCGGTCCAGACGCGCCTCACTTCGATCTGCGCCGGCTTCGGCAGACGGTTCACGTCCCACATCCACAGCACCCCGCCGATCAGGTCCCAGATCAGCATCGCCCACAGAAAACGCGGCTCGCGCCACGCCGGCGCAATCCACACGAGGCCCATGAAGAGGAACAGAAAAAACCGGCGGCCGAACGCAACCGGAATCCAGCTGGCGTCCTGCGCCCGCGCCGTCACGTTTCCCGGGACGAGTCGTCTTTCCGTCATTTCACTTGGGAACGGCGATTCCCGCGACCACTTCCGTCACCACCTGGTCGGGCGTCACGCCTTCGAGATCGGCTTCGGGCTTGAGGATCATCCGATGGCGCAAAATCGGCGGCGCGATGCTTTTCACATCGTCCGGAATCAGGAAATCACGCCCTTCCATCGCCGCGGCCGCTTTCGCCGCCAGCATCATCGAGATCGCCGCGCGCGGGCTGGCCCCCAGGCTCACCGCCGGCGAATTCCGCGTCGCGCGAACGATCGCCACAATGTATTCGAAAAGCTTCGGCTCGACGCGTACTCGCCCCGCCTCTTCTCGCGCCGCCTTCAGCGCCTCCGCCGGTACCGGCTCGAGCCCCGCTCGTTCCAGGTTCCTCGCCTCGAATCCTCCCTGATACCGCGAAAGAATCTCCGACTCTTGCGACGCCTCCGGATACGCGATGCGAATCTTCATCAGAAACCGGTCGAGCTGCGCCTCCGGCAGCGGGTACGTTCCTTCGAACTCCACCGGGTTCTGCGTCGCGAACACCGAAAACGATTGCGACAACGGGTAGCTCGTCCCGTCGATCGTCACCTGCTGCTCTTCCATCGCCTCCAGCAGCGCCGACTGCGTCCGCGGCGGCATCCGGTTGATTTCATCCACCAGCAGCAAGTCCGTGAAGATCGGCCCGCGATGCAACCGGAAGCTCGCCGACGCCGGCTCGAAAATATTTCCGCCCAAAATATCGGCCGGGATCAGGTCCGGCGTGCACTGCACGCGCTGGAATTGCAGCCGGAAGATATGCGCCAGGGATTTCACCGCCAGCGTCTTCGCCAGCCCCGGCACGCCTTCGACGAGCGCATGGCCTCCCGCCACCACCACCAGCAGCAGCTGATCGAGAGCCTCGTCCTGCCCCACGATAATCTTCCCGAATTCCTTCCGCACATGCGAGGCCAGTGTGGCCGCGTTCATTTCCATCAGGTCTTCTCCTGTTTGGTAAGCCGCGCCGATTCGATGCGATTCGAATAATCGTGGAGTTCCCGGACGAGTTCCAGCGCCTCTGCCTGGTCCAGATTGATATTCCGCATCGCCCGTTCGGAGCGCGCGAGTGTATCGAGAAGCGCCGCCTCCGGCCACCCAAATCGGCTCGCCGACACCCTGGCGATTTCCGGCAGCTTTGCTTGCGTCGAGACCCCCGTCTTTCGCGAGAGCGTTGTTCGGAATCGCTGGTACGCCACTCCCACTGCGGCCGGCGAAGCGTTCGCCGACTCATACAAATCGCCCAGCGTCTCCACGAACTCGAGTGGCGAAAGCCGCGACTCCACAGCCTGCCCCCGGATCGGCCCCGACCTTCGCGAAAACGTGAACAACGCCGCCAGAAACGCGATCGCCACCTGCAGTCCCGCCCACGGCAGCGGCGTTTCCGCAAAATAAGAAACAAGCGACCGCCGCGCGCCGTGAAAGTACTCGTCCCACAGTACGCGCGACGTCGTCGGCCCCACCGCGTTCAGAAAAAACGCCAGGTTGCCCTTCTCGCGGATCAGTCCGTTCGATAGCGGTGATGACGACGCCCACCAGATCACTTCGCCGCGCCCCACCGGGTACGTCACCACCACCGGCTTATCCGCCGTCCCGTAAACACCGAGTTGCGAGGCGCCATATCCCGTCCACTGGTCCGGCGCGATCATCGTGATCTCGGGCGCATTCCGCGTCAGCGGCGAAGGCGCCAGCGCGGAAAACGTCTTCGACTGCAAATTCCAGTCCGGTATCAGAAGCGCCTTTGCGTCCGGCACGAGCCCCGCCGCGGCCCCGCCCAGCGCCAGCACGCGCCCGCCGCCCGTCACAAACTGCCGAATCGCCAGGAGCTCATCCGATGACGCGCCCTCGGATGGCTCCGCAAGGATCAGCACGGTTCGCCGCGGATCGCCCGGCAGTTCCACCGGAGACCGCTCCCAGTGCTCGACGCGGTAACCCAGTTCGCCCAGCAGTAAAAATGCCGCCCGCCCCCCGGCCCATTCCGATGAATAGCTCGAAGGAGTCCCGATCGACTGCTGCTTCGGCGCCGGCGCCAGCGCAAACGTCAGCACCAGCAGCACCACCATCGCGACTCCGGCGCCGATCAGGAGGCGGCGGTCGCCGGCATCGAGGAGGGCAGGCATCCGAGTTTCTCCAGTTGCTCCATCGCGTCGCTCCAATCCGCTTCCGTGGCGGCGCGATAGCCGTACCAAACCAGCTCAAAACGCCGCGTCAATTGTGCCAGCGGCGCGTAGTCCGTGCTTTCGCGCCGGATCAGCCGCAGCGCCTCCCGCGGCGTCCTGGCGCGGTCTTGCGGCAAATGATGTACTTCCTCGAGCCGCATCACCCCGGACCAATATGCTGCGTGAATCGCCGCCCGGTAATCGCGGCGTTCGGCCGCCGCTCGCGCGTTTCGCAGCCAATCGCGCCAGCCGCCTTCCGGACGTCCGCCCGCTTCCAGCTCCATCTCCGTTCGCGCGCCACCGCGTAGCGACGCCCGCACCGCCCAAAACGCCAGCAACAACGCCGCGAGCACGATCAGGCTCCACGCGATCACGTTCCCGATCACGCGCCCGTGCCGGAAGTGCCCGAAGAGCCTGTCGAGCTGCTTGTTGATCCAGTCGTAGACGCGCGCCTTCAGCAAGTCGAACCACGAGGGACCTGCTTGCCCCTGAAATTCTTTCGCGCTCAGGATGCGATCCAGCTTGCCTCGCGTTTGCTGCAAATTCGCCGACGGCGCCGGCTCTTCCATCCCCGCCGCGGCCGCTCGCAACGCCGCCAGTTTCTGTCGCGTCTGCACCAGCAGCGCATTTTTCGCCGGGGTGTCGGCTTTCAGCACCCCCAGCGCGCTCGTCAGCCACTCCGTCTGCATCGTGTACGTTTGCCCGCCCTCGTCGACAGTCCACTGCGCCGGCAGCGTCCCGCGAAGGTTGCGAAACGCCGCAGGATCGCTCTGCCGGTTGTTCAGGACGGTCGAGCAGTGATCGAGCTCGGAAATGTATTGCTGTAATGTGATCGGCTTCGCGGAGGTACCGCCGGATGCTTGCGCGGGCGCCACTGGCGCAAACGCCGCCGTGGCCGCAAGCAGTAGAACAAGACAGGCCGCGCGCCTCACGCCGGAGAAACCGTTCCCGTCGCGGGCGCTGGCCGCTCCAGCGAAGACATCATGAACTGCAGGTCAAACGCTTCCTTGCGAATCCGCGTGTCGTAGTACAGCAGCACGATCACGATCATCGAAATCGGCCCCGCGAGCGCGAGGCCGACGGCGCTGGCCCCAGCCGACGTAAACTCCAGCCACAGCGGCCAGTGCCCTTTCATTGCGGCGATCATCGTCGCAATCGTGAACGGAATCTCGAAAACGATCAGCCCCACGTACGCGATGATCGTCCCCACCAGCAGCCCCAGGAAAATATGCCCTCGGCGTCCGCGCGTCAGAAACACGCTTCGCCGGATCGTGGCCAGCACTCCCAGATCCTCGATCATGAGAACCGGGATCGACACCGCATAGCGGAGCGCAAACCATACGGCCAAGCCAAGCGCTACCACGTAGATCAACACAAAAAGGAGCACCATCACCGCAATCACCAGCGGATTGTTCTGATTTCCGCTCGCGACCGTAATCCCAACGGTGAGTGTAGCCCCGGCGACGATCACTGGAATCACGATGCCGAGAACTCGAAGCCAAATATTGAACACCACGCCGATCAGCTTCCAGAATTTTCCGCGAATCTTCGCATAGGCGCCGCGCACGGTCGACGTTCGCCCCAGGTACGCGTCGCCCACCGCGGAAGCGGCCGCCGCCATCCCGACGGAATAGACCAGCATGAAGGCGATCATGAACGCCAGGTAGCCCGCGAAAAACGTCGCAAGAAATCCCGGCGAGGGCATCTCCGGCGGCCGCCCCGGATTCATCGTGAAAAGGTTTCCCTGGATGTTCAGCAGCAGCACCCGTTCCGGAATCACGAACGCCGCCGGCACCGCCATGATCCCTACGAAAAGCCAGAAGTGCTTCCGGTAGAGGCTGAACGTGCGGTCCAGCAGTTCTCCTAGGCTGAGCGGCCTGAGCTCGATGGTCTCCACCGATTCCTCCGGTTGAAATCTGCAAGGCGGCGCGGTCAGGCCATATAACCATAGGGTAACGCCCGAAGCAACATGCGCCCGCGCTCGCTTTGATCTATCGTTACACGCTCACCCACACATGGAGTGGGCCGGAGTGTTTTTCGGGTTTCTTTCCCCAGATTTGAGATTCCGGGAGCTTAGGGGGAAAACTTCAAGCCAAGGCGGCCGCTAACAGCGGGGCGGATTTTCTATTTTCCGATTTCCATTTTCTGTCCCGCTCACTCCCACCCCGTCGGCGCCTTATACGTGTCCGTCCCCGCTCGTGCCAGCGGCAGCCGCGGCCGCCGCGCGTGCCGCGCCCAGGTTCCTCGGGGTGGCCACTGAAATTGCGCACAGCAGAATCGCCGGCGCGACGCTCGTTGCGAATCGTCTTTTCATGGTTTTGTCCGTTGCGACGAGAAGCTGTGGCTGTTTCGTCGATGGTTTTTGGGAGGGCGGGGCTTTCCAGCCCCGCCATATGTTGACGATAAAGACCCGGGCTCTTGTCTCTGAGGGAATCGAGCCTCAGAATTGCGGCTGGTCCGACATCGACGTATCGAAATCGCTCCAGCCCGAGCCCATCCCGTACGGCGACTGCGTCAGCACCGCCTCGATCTGATGCAGCTGCCCGCCCGTGATCTTGAAAATTTCCGCGATCTCCCACGTGAAGGGCGTCGTCGGCCCAGCGGTCACTTTGTCGCCGGTCGGCGTCTCGAAATTCCGCGTGTCGCCCGCCTCGTGATCGAAGAACGCGAACGCGAACACGATCCCGCGCTCCCGATCCACGATCAAGTACCGCCGGTCGCGAATCCGCGTCACGAAGTGCAGCAGCCCCGATTGAAACTGGTCCTTGCAGGACCACGCCGCCGAATACATCGTCTGATGCAGCGCCGGGTCGTACCTCGGCGAAGGCGCCGGACGCGGCTGCCCGCCCGCCGTCGCTCCGCCCATCGCATTGGGATTGTTCGTCGTCTGCATTCCGTTCTCGAGCCGGTTGCAGTCGTCCGCGAAGAACGAATAGTCGTGCTTCCCGTCGTCCTGCTGCATCCCCGAAAAATACTTGTTCGCCGTCATGATCAGGTCGATTCGCGACATCCTCTCGCCCGCCGGCACGTCCTCGAGGAACGGCTTCCGCGGCTCACCCATGCTCTCGAGATTCTTCGCTCCGCCCGTCGCCATGCCTCCCCGCGCGATGATCGTCTCGATTTCCGAAATTTGCCGGTTGAAGATTCGCAGCCGCAGCGCGATCAGCACCAGGTCGCTCGTGTTGTCGCGGCCCGCCTCGTACATCGTCCCCTCGAAGCCGACGTTCTCCGAATCCGGATCGTCGACGTAGAACTTGTAGGCGCCCCGCTTCACCGCGCTCCTCCAGAAGCCGTCGCCCAGCCGCAGCTTCTGCCCGTTCTCGGTGTATTTCACGAACGGCGTCACGCTGAGCCGCGACGGATCGTGCGCCACCAGCGCATCCAAGAACTGATCCACGAATCCGTTCAGGCATTCCCTGTCGCATGGCTGCGGATTCACGGAAGGCGCCTGAGGCGCCCTTCCCGCTCCGCGCGTGATAGCCGGGCAAACGACGAAGCCGGCAAGCAACACCACTCCCGCTAAAATTCCGCGAACGCTTTGATTCATGACTCCCCCCTGGGACCGAATCTTGCGCGGGCATGTATACCAGAAGCGATTTGCCCCCGCAACCCGCGCGTGCCCGATGAGCGTGTTCGTCTCCGCTCCCATAAACTTAGTCCAATGAACTAGACTATATGACGAAGATAGACAGGCAGTCTCAACTCTCAAATCGGTCTGTTGGGAGGAATGTAGCTTAGGGCCGCCTCTGCCCTGAGGCTTGTTGGCGTGTGATCGCCGGGTGCGTGCGAATCCCGTTACGGGTTCGATTGCGACGCCTGAATGGCGTTGTTCGTCGTGCCCGAGAGCAAATTGTAGTAGATCTGCTCCG
Organism: Vulcanimicrobiaceae bacterium; assembly: GCA_035504455.1. Taxonomy (GTDB): domain Bacteria; phylum Acidobacteriota; class Terriglobia; order Acidiferrales; family UBA7541; genus Palsa-295. Next base: position 4,124 of record DATJRU010000022.1, on the reverse strand, counting down.
CCCCCACCTGCGTCGCCACGGGAGTCTGGTTGTCGACCACGATCCCGCTCGTGCCGCCCGTCGCCGGAAATCCGGTCGTCGGTGCGCCGGTCGTGCCAGCGCCCAGCACGTCGTAGTTGAGCAGGCAAGCCGACGTGCACGTGCCCACGGTCGAATTGGCCTCCACGGCCGTGAACATCCAATCCTGGATCACCTGTGCGGCGGTCCCGGCGGGATAGCTGGTGCCCGCAGTGGTCCCAAGGCTCCCTCGCGTCACCGTCACGGAACTCGTCCCAACCGCCGTGATCTTCATAACCTCGGAACCCACCAGCAGATAATTGTTCGGTGCCGTCGTGCTCATCCCCGTGACCGACGCCACCGGTATCGTCGTTTGCGTCGCGGAAGTCACGCCCGTGCTATTGATCGTCGTCGCCGTCGATACGCTCTGGAATTCCGTCATCGGCGCGCAAGTCGAGGCGGTGCCGACCGTGCTTACCGGCGTGTTGTAGACGTTCACCGTCGGCGTCGTAATCGTCGCCAGCGGGATCTGGTAGATCGTCCCGTTCTCGCAGGTGTAGATGTTTCCCGTTGTTCCAGTCCCCAGATAGTATTGGAAGTCGAACGCGCCCGCGCGCATATGCGAGGTGGTGGGATTCGCCGCGCCGCCTCCCGCCTGGTTCGGGAAATACACGCCCGTGCCATAGTCGCTCCCTCCTGCGCCGGTGCCCGCTTCGCCCAGGGCTGCAGCCGGGAACACGTTGATGTAGCTGGGATGATTGTGGCCGCCGTCACCGCTGTAGCCGATAAAGGTATAAACCTCCTCCGTCGTCCCATCAACGATCGGCGGTTCAAACACGTTGCTCGTGTTGTTCTCCAAGCGGCCTGACGTAGTCACGGCGCCCGGAGGCGACGTCACGAGGAATGTGTGCAGATAGCCGCCTTGATCGGTCACGAAGATTCGGTTGGATACGGAATCATAGATCGGAGAGGTCAGCGCTGGCGGAGTGATCGTACTCGCGGTAACCGGCCAGTTGGTCGTGGTTTCCGCCGGCGTCCCGCTAAAAACGCCCGTAAAAAGGTGAACCTTGCCGCCGCTGTCGCCCACGTAAAGCACGTCGGTATCGTAATTGTAAAACGGCGCGGACGCGGCGTCGTTGGGATTGCCGTTGAGCGCGATCGCCGTAAAGCACGGTGCGGTACACGCGCGATAATTCGCCGCGGTCACCGACCCGCTTCCCGATCCGAACGTCGGCCCATTGTACGATCCGCCCGAACTCGCCATCTTGAGCAGCACCAGGCTCGCCACGCTGGCATTCACCTGAATGAACGCCACCTGCTTTCCATCAATCGACAGAACGGGCGACAGATTCGCCACGGCTCCCGTCCCCGTGTTGTACGCCCAATAAACGGTGGGATTGCTGCTGCCGCAAGCCCCGGTGCCTGTCCCAACGTAGAGATTGTTGAACGCAACGATGGTCGCCTGCGTCCCGGATCCCGCCGCTCCCGTGGGAAACACCACATAGTCGCTGCAGCTCGCGGTCAGCGTCGAGAACGGGTACTTCGCCGGATACTGCCCATCCGCAAGCCCGGTCCCGCCCAGCGACTGGCTCCAATCCTTCTTGATCTCCGAGATTTCCGACAAGCGCCGGTTCCATCGAGCTCTGTCGATGATCCCGATCGGGCCGCGGTAATCGGCCTCTTCGCGGATCCACCAGCGCCGGAACTCCGCGTCCAAAGACGCCGGACCTTGCACCGGCGCATTTCTCTTGAGCTGCTGGATCACGTAGCGCGGGCTGTTGACCACATCCTGCCATCGCTCGTAGCGCCCGCTCAGCAGCGCGTCCCGCTCGCTCCCGGGATCGGAGAAAACGGCGTAGTGATGGCTCCAGTCATCGGGAGTGTCCGTAATGTCGGCGTTGCTCACTCGAACGGACGGCGCGCTCTGGCCGCGGACGGGCCCGCACAAAACGGCCGCCGAAACCAGCGCCGCCCCACAAACCGACCACTTCCTCCACGTTCCAAATGTCTGCGTAGAAATACGTTGAGTGTATTGGAGCATCCCAAGTCCTCGGGGCCGCCTGTTCGCCCGGGCCCAATCTGCGCACCACCGGCCGCACTTCGCTCGTGCTTCTTTTACAGGTCCTACACGACGCGGGTCGCCTAAACCTCTCAGCAAGCGCTGCTTAGCAGCAATCCATATGCATCTCAAGTTAACTTGCCGCCCCGCCCGCGGCAATCGCAAACTCCACCGCGCGTGCCAAAACGACACTTGCCCGAACCCAAAACAGCCGTGTCTGACTGGCTCCGTCGGTACGCATTGCTTTCCGCGCGTGACGAGCGGCCCTTTCCATAAGTGCTTGTACAAGGGATTCTGCCGCGTCGCGTTCGCCGTGCCTTGCAAGATGAGATTCGGCGGTCCCTGCCGAGTCTCTGCGGTTGTTAGGGGGTCGGACCTTCAGGTCCGACTTAACAAACGACGCGCGCGAAGCGCGCACCCATTGCGCCGCCTCACTCGCAGCATGTAGTGCTTTCCCCCGCGCTCATGAACGCGAACCCATCCATTGCCCGGGGAAAGCGCGAGACTCTTCAAAGGAAACGCCGGCTTGACAACTGATCCGCGCGCATTATAAACGTGGCGCACCAATCGAATCGCACCCACGGAGAAAAGCGATTAACCCACCGCCGGGAGTGAACGCCAGCGATTTCGCGCACGCCCTCCGCCGCTTCGAGGAACTCGTGGGCAAAGACTGGGTGTTCACCTCCGACGACGACCTCGCCCTCTATCGCGACGCCTATTCTCCGCTCTGGGGCGAAGCGCAAGACAGCGTTCCCTCCGCCGCCGTCGCTCCTGACGCAGTCGAGCAGGTCCAGGAAATCGTTCGCACCGCCAACCGCTTCTCCATCCCGCTCTACACCATCTCGACGGGCCGCAATCTCGCCTACGGCGGCTCCGCGCCCGTTCTTTCCGGCAGCGTGGTCCTCGATCTCAAACGCATGAACCGCATCCTCGAGGTGAGCGAAAAGAACGCCTTCGCTCTAGTCGAGCCCGGCGTCAGCTATTTCGACCTCTACCGCTACATCCGCGAAAAGGGACTCAAGCTCTGGATCGACTGTCCGGAGCCCGGCTGGGGCAGCCCCATAGGCAATGCGCTCGACCGCGGCGCGGGCAGCACGCCCCTGCCCTACCGCGATCACTTCTCCGCGCACTGCGGCATGGAAGTCGTCCTCGCCAATGGCGAGATCGTGCGCACCGGCATGGGCGCTCTCCCCACCGCCCGCACCTGGCAGCAATTCAAATACGGCACCGGCCCCTTCATGGACGGCATCTTCTCCCAATCCAACTTCGGCGTCGTCACCAAGATGGGATTCTGGCTCTACCCCGAGCCGGAGGCCTGCCTCGTTGGCCGCGCCCGCGTTCCCCATCACGACGACGTAATCCCCTTCGTCGACATCCTCGCGAACCTGATGTACTCCGGCGTAATCAACACCCACTTCGCCATCCGCAGCCCCATCTTCAATGGCCCGCCCGACGCCGAAAAATCCGCCCTCGAGACCAAACCCGATGGCGGCTCGCCCGATGAATGGGACCGCTACGCAGCGTCAAAAAACCTTCCCTTCTGGCAGACGGAGCTGCATTTCTACGGCCCCGCAAAAGTAGTGGCGGCGCAGTGGGAGCATGTGAAAGAGCGTCTTTCGGTGATCGCCGGCGCGAACTTCGAGGATGGCCCTGTCTACCGCTTTCCGATGACCGACGTCGAAATTGAGAACATCTCGGAGCGAGGCGCCATCGGCGTTCCGAGCCTGGCTGTCTTCGCCAGCCTGCTCTCCCTGCAGGCGGAAGCGCCCGTCACCGGCCACCTCGACATCTCTCCCATCATTCCGGTCTCCGGCGAAACTCTTCTCGAGGCGCACCGGGTCTTCGCCCGCGCCTTCCGCGAGATGGGCGTCGTCCCGCAAAACGGCTACGCCGAGACGTTCCACTGGCGCGCCTTCATCATGTTTCACGGCCTGCCCGTCACCCGCGATCCCGAAGTGAACGCCAAAACGCGCGCCGCCTATCTACGCATGGTCGACGTCGCCGCCGAGCACGGCTGGGGTTTCTACCGCACGCACATCGCCTTCATGGACAAGGTCGTCGACACCTA
>DATJRU010000021.1:0-10968 GCA_035504455.1 Vulcanimicrobiaceae bacterium | reverse complement strand
GTCTCCCGGTTCACTCGTTTGCTCTCAAGTTGGGTATTATAGGAAACGCGGTCGCGTTCCCGCAAGAAAGCAGCAAACAAAGGAACGCCTGCCCGCGTGAGCGTGTGATGCGGTCCCGCCGTCTCGGCAAACGGGAACGGTAAGAATACATGAGCGGATTTTTCAGAGGCTCGCAGCCGCGGCCGAAAATTTGCCCGTCCTGCGGAAGCCTGGTGGGCGCGGTGGCGACGCGCTGCCCCAATTGCGGCGCGAACGTGAACTTTTCTCTGGCGGCTGCGAGCCGGTCGCTCGGACAGCTTCTGCCGACGACGTCGCCCGCGACCTATTCGATCCTGACCATCTGCTGCGTGATTTTTGCCGCCAGCTTTCTCGCGACGTTCTCGAAAACCGGCGGGGTTGCCATGCCCGCCGGGATCATGGGTTTCCTGGATTTCGGCGCGATCGACGGTAACGTCTTGGTACGGCTCGGGGCATCCCTGCCCTTGTATGTCGATTTACAGGAGCCCTGGCGGCTTGCGACGGCGATCTTTCTGCACGCAAGTATTCTGCACATTCTTTTCAACATGTGGGTGCTGCTGGATATCGGCCCGCAGATCGAGGAGATGTACGGCTCGGGGCGCTACACGTTCATTTTTGTGGTGACTGGGATTTGCGGATACATGTTGAGCAGCTTCATGGGGAAATTCAGCGTGGGAGCGTCGGGCGGGCTCCTGGGCCTGATCGGCGTGATGCTGGCGGTGACGACGGGCCGGCGCAGCGTCGGGATGCAGATGATGCGCAACCAGATCATCCGCTGGCTGGTTTACATTGCCGTTTGGGGATTCTTGTTTCCCGGCGTCGATAATTGGGCGCATCTGGGAGGATTCGCGTCGGGATTCCTGTTGGGCAAGTTGATGGCGGATCGTGCGCCGGCGTCGCCAGAGGAACGGAAGCGAGCGTACGCGATGGGATGGGGCGCGGCGCTCGTGGTGGTGGCAAGCTTCGTGATGGCGGGACTCAAAGCGATGGGGAAATAGCGCAGCGCGCCGGATTGGCCCGCGCATTACTTCACGACGGGAGCGACCGGCGCTTCCTGCAGTTTCCTGGCGACCACGATGCTGTAGTGAATTCCCGAGATCACGACGAAGGCAGCGACGCAGTAGGCGCACACTTCCCGCAACAGCCGCAGCGGTTCGTTTTCCCACACGGCGAGGAGCAGCACAAGCGTGACGAGCGAAATCTCGAAAAACGTAGTCGCTTTCCCCCAAATGCTCGGCGGAAACGGGCGGTAGCCGACCGTCAGTAGGATCACCGCGCAGGCGACGAGGATCAGGACGTCGCGCCCCAAAACAAGAATCGCCAGCCACCAGCCGATTTTTCCCTTGAGCGCGAGCACGAAGTAGGAGGACGAGAGCAGGAGCTTATCGGCGATGGGATCGAGGTATGCGCCGAGGGGCGTACGCTGATTCAAGCCGCGCGCGAGCAGGCCGTCGAGGCCGTCGCTTACGCCGGCGACCACCAGAATTCCCAGCGCCCAGTCGTAGCGGTCGTACTTGATCGCGATGATGAAGAAGGGAAGAAAGGCGAGGCGCAGGAACGTGAGCTGATTCGGGACGGTCAAAATTCGATTGCGTATCGGCATCATTGAGTCAGTTCGGCAACACGACAGGCGCTTGTCTCACTCAGGCGAACTGCGCCAGGTAGTCCACCAGCGAGCGGCCGACCTTTTTCTCGAACATTTCCGCCAGCGAGGGAATCGAGCCGCGCGGCTCGTCGAGAGCGATGCGCTCGATTCGCAGCATCGGGAAAAACAGCGTCGGCAGGCCGATGCGATCGCCCTCCGGATGAAGCACTTGGAGGATGAAATCGTCGAACGAGCCGAGATCGATGCCGCGGAGCGTGACGCCGGCGCTGGAAATCTCCACGAGTTCGCCCCAGAGCCGCTCCTTCGGGCTGTGCAGGCTCACGACGACGATCGAGTGCGGCTCCATTGGCCCTCCCAAGAGACTCGGATCAGACGGAAATCGGATGCAGATCGGGCGCGAGCTGCAGCTTCGCCTCGGTCAGCTTCTGCACTTCTTCCGGCGTTACGCCCGCGGCGACTTCGCGCAGCAGCAAGCCGCTCGGCGTCACTTGAATCACCGCGAGATCCGTGACGATCAGATCGACCACGCCGACGCCGGTGAGCGGCAGCGTGCACTTTTTCATGATCTTCGGCCGGCCTTCTTTGGTGGCGTGCTCCATCGCGACGATCACGCGCTTGGTTCCCGCGACGAGATCCATCGCGCCGCCCATTCCTTTCAGCATTTTTCCTGGCACAGCCCAATTGGCGAGGCTGCCTTTTTCATCGACTTGGAGCGCGCCGAGAACGCTCGCGTCGATGTGGCCGCCGCGAATCATAGCGAAGGAATCGGCGCTCGAGAAATAGCAGCAGCCGGGAATTTCCGTAACCGGTTCCTTGCCGGCGTTGATCAGATCAGGATCCTCTTCGCCTTCGTAGGGATAGGGGCCGATGCCAAGCATGCCGTTTTCCGACTGCATGATCACTTCGACGCCGGGCGGCAGGTAATTCGGCACGAGCGTCGGGATGCCGATTCCGAGATTGACGTAAAAGCCGTCGCGCATTTCCTGCGCCACTCGGCGGGCGATGATTTCGCGCTTGTCCATTGGAGCCGCCATCACGCCACCCCGCGCTTGCGCTTCGGCCCGGGCTCCATCGGCTTCAGGTAGTCCCTGCCCTGGAAGATCGCGTCGACGAAAATTCCGGGCGTATGAACGCCATCGGGATCGAGTTCGCCGAGCTCGACCAGTTGCTCGACTTCGGCGATCACGTAATCCGCGGCGGTCGCCACCACGGGATTGAAATTGCGCGCCGTCTTGCGATAGACGAGATTGCCCCAGCGGTCGCCCTTCCAGGCTTTCACGAACGCGAAGTCGCCGCGCAGCGCGGGCACCAGAACATGCGGGCGGCCGTTGAATTCGCGCACTTCTTTTCCTTCGGCGACCATGGTGCCGTAGCCGGTCGGCGTGAAGAACGCGGGAATGCCGGCGCCCGCGGCGCGCATGCGCTCGGCGAGCGTGCCTTGCGGGTTTAGCTCGACTTCGATCTCGTTGTTGAGCGCGAGCTTCTCGAAAAACTTGTTGCTGCCGACGTAGCTGGCGATCAGTTTCCTGACCTGGCGATTTTCGAGCAAGAGGCCGATGCCGTATCCGTCGATGCCGGGGTTATTGGAGGCCACCGTGAGGTTGCCGGTGCCTTGCTTGACCAGCGCGTGGATCAGATTTTCGGGCACGCCGCACGTGCCGAAAGCGCCCATCAGGATCGTCGAGCCGTCCTTGACGCGACCGATCACCGCTTCGGCATTTGCCACGCGCTTATCCATCCAATCTCCTCGAATCATGAATCGCAGCGGAAGGAATGGTTCAGTCTACTACAACTTCGCGGCAGTCTTTGGGGCGATGGCTGACGGTTGTTACTTCGGCTCCGGCGCTCTGCGGCTCACGCCGTCGCGGCCTGCATTCTTGAGCACGCGAATTCTGGCGCCCACCCGCGCGGCAGCGTCGTCTGCGTTCGCCGCTCTTTCGATTTCGAGAACCAGCGCCGACCCGACGACTGCGGCGTCAGCAATGCCGCCCAGGACGGACACATGCGACGGCTGCGAAATGCCGAAGCCCACAGCCAGCGGCAGCTTGCTGAATCGCCTCACGCGCCGGGCGAGTTCCGGCAGATCCTCCGGGAGAGACGTGCGCTCGCCGGTGACACCCGTGCGGGAAATCACGTACAGGAAGCCGCTTGAGACTTCGGCGATTTTCGCGAGGCGCGCGTCGGTCGAAGTCGGCGCGGCGAGAAAGACCGTGTCGAGATGATGCTTTTGCATGGCCGCGCGGTACTCGACTGCCTCTTCGGGCGTCAGGTCGGTGGCTAGGGCTCCATCGGCGCCTGCTGCCGCGGCCGCCGACGCAAACTTATCGAGGCCCATCTGCAGAATCGGATTGTAGTAGCTGAAGAGAATCACGGGCACGTCGCTCTTGGCGCGCACGCGCCTGACCACGTCGATCACGCCTGCGAGTGTGGTTCCGGCACGCAGCGCGCGTTCGCTGGCGCGCTGGATCGTGGGCCCATCCGCCACGGGATCACTGAACGGGACGCCGAGTTCGATCACGTCCGCGCCGGCATCCGCCGCCGCGAGCAGGATTTTCTCGGTGGCGTCAAGCGATGGGTCGCCGGCCGTGATGTAAGCAACGAGGCCCATTTCGCCCTTATCGGCAAGGGCGGCAAAGCGGGCGGCGATTCGCCCGGAACCCGCCGAGGGGGATTTTGCGCCGGCCTTGCTGCTGGATGGAAATGAGTTCGGGATGGCCGCCTCAGACATATCGCGAGAGCGTTTCCATGTCTTTGTCGCCGCGGCCGGAGACGTTGAGGATCACGAGTTCGTCTTTCTTCATTTTGGGCGCGCGGGTGATCAATTCGGCGACCGCATGGGCCGATTCGAGAGCCGGGATGATGCCTTCGTTGCGCGCGAGGGTGCGAGCCGCGTCGATGGCAGCCTCGTCGGTGACGGCGGTGTACTCGGCGCGACCGAGGTCCGCGAGCCAGGCGTGCTCCGGTCCGATGGCCGGATAATCGAGGCCCGCCGAAATCGAGTGCGTGGTCGCAATCTGGCCGTCTGCGGTTTGCAGCACGTAGGTGTAAGTGCCCTGGAGTACGCCGGGCCGCGCTCCGGTGAAGCCGCGGGCCTCCGCGAGCCGGGCGGCGTGCTCGCCAAGAGCGTGCCCGCGCCCGCCCGCCTCGACGCCCACCATCTTTACGCTCTTGTCTCCGAGAAACGCGTGAAACAGCCCGATCGCATTCGATCCGCCGCCGACGCACGCGAAGAGATGATCCGGCAAGCGCCCCTCGCGCTGCAGAATCTGCTCGCGCGCTTCTTCGCCGATCACTTTGTGAAAGTCGCGCACGATCTGCGGGTAGGGATGCGCGCCGAGCACGGAGCCCAGCAGATAGTGCGACGAGCGCACGTTGGTCACCCAATCGCGCATGGCCTCGTTAATCGCGTCTTTCAACGTGCGGCTGCCTGCATCGACGCCGATCACTTCCGCGGCGAGCAGGCGCATGCGGTTCACGTTGAGCCGCTGCCTCTCCATGTCATCAACGCCCATGTACACGGTGCAGGCAAGCCCGAGGCGCGCAGCCACCGTCGCCGTGGCCACGCCGTGCTGGCCCGCGCCGGTTTCCGCGATCACACGCGTCTTGGCCATCCGCACGGCGAGCAAACCCTGGCCGAGGCAGTTATTGATTTTGTGCGCGCCGGTGTGGAGCAGATCTTCGCGCTTGAGGTAGATGCGCGCGCCGCCGAGAAGCCCGGTCAATCGCGAAGCAAATTGCAGCGGCGTGGGGCGCCCGGCAAAGTTCTTCAGCAGGTCGTCGAGTTGCGCGCGAAACGCGGGATCGGCGCAGGCCGCGGCGTAGGCCTGCTCGAGTTCTTCGAGCGGCGCCACGAGCGTTTCGGGAACGTACCGGCCGCCGTACGGGCCGTAGCGGCCACGCGCGTCCGGCACCACCTGCGCAATCGCACTCATGCGGACCTCTTGGTCATCCGGCTGTTCCTCTGAGCTTCTTTCGCCGCACGCATCAGGCTCTTGATCCGCGCAGGATCCTTTTTACCGGGCCGCGCCTCGACGCCGCTGCAAACATCCACCGCATACGGCCGCGCAATGCGGATCGCCTCGCCGACGTTTTCCGGCGTGAGTCCGCCGGCGAGGAAGACGCGCCGGTTTTTTCCGGTCAGCCGCGCAATCTCCCACTCGAACGTCTTGCCCGTTCCGCCGCGCCGTTTCGCATCGAAACCATCGAGCAGGAGCGCCGTGGCGTTGGACCTGGCAATCTTCGCCGTGCTCGACCGGCCTTTCACGCGAATGGCCTTGATCACCGGGAACGAGCGCTTCAGGCGCGCGACCATGGCCGGCGTCTCGTCGCCATGTAATTGCAGCGTATCAAGCCCCACGGACCGCGCGATTTCGAGCATCTTCTGCTCGCTCTCGTTCACGAACACGCCGACCGCCGAGATTTTCTTCGGCAGCCGCTGCACGATTCTCTTTGCCTTTGCCGGCGCCACGTAACGCGGGCTGCCCGCGTAGAAATTGAATCCCAGCAGGTCCGCGCCCTCAGCGACCGCCCGTCGCGCGTCGGGCCAATTGGTGATGCCGCAGATTTTCACTCGCACCCTGGCCATGACGATCAGCCGTCGATGAACGCCCGGAGCGGCGCCGCCGGATCGGGTTCCTTCATCAAATGCTCGCCGATCAGGAATGCGTCGAATCCTGCGCTGCGCAGCTTCAGGAGATCGTCATGCGTGCGCAATCCCGATTCGCTCACGGCGATGCACTCCTCGGGGATCGCTTCGACGAGCTCGAGCGAAGTCTCGAGGTTTACTTCAAAGTTCCGCAGGTCGCGATTGTTGACTCCCATAATTCGGGCGCCCGCCGCAAGCGCTCGTCCCACCTCTTCGCGCGAATGCACTTCGACGAGCGGCTCCATCCCGAGATGGCGTCCGAGTTCCAGCAGCTCGCGCAAACTTTCTCCGCTCAGGATGGCGACGATCAGCAAGAATGCGTCCGCGCCTGCCGCGCGCGCCTCCCACACCTGCCACGGGTCGATAATGAAGTCCTTGCGCAGCACCGGAATGCCCACCGCCTTGCGCGCCGCTTTCATATCCAGCAGAGAGCCCGAGAAAAAGTCCTCTTCGGTGAGCACGGAAAGGGCCGCAGCGCCGGCGCCTTCGAGTTTAGGGGCCAGATCGGCGGGGGCGTAGTCCTCGCGGATCACGCCGCGCGAAGGAGACGCTTTCTTAAGCTCCGCGATCACGTTGATAGCGGGGCGCGAGAGCGCGGCGGCGAAGTCGCGCGGCGGATCGGTTTTGCCGACGGCCAGCTTCAGGGCGACGTCCGGCAGCACACGTTTCCTGTGCGCGATCGACTCGCGCCGGGCCTCGACGATGCGGTCGAGGATCGTCCTCTCGCGTGAAATCGTTTCCATTGGTTGCGTTGGAGGCCGCTCGAACCATGCTAGCGGGGCATTTCGGGCCTGTCAATTTGACGCGTGAACGACCTCAGGAGAGAGCAGCGGCTCTGACAACCGGATGGGAATTCCGAAATTCGAGCCACCGAAGCCCTTCAAGATAGCGTAGGTAACGCCGATGACCTTGCCATCACGGTTGAATAGCGGGCCGCCCGAGCCGCCGGAAGTGGTCTGCGCGTCGAAGACGATTTTGTCGGGGAGGACGTCGCCGATGTGTCCCTGCGTGATAAGCGGATGGATCAGATTGCGGCGCGCGAGGGCTTCGAGCACCTCCGAAACGTCGCCGCCGCTCTGCGTCACGATCTGTTGAGCGGTGTTTTCGTCGGTGCGCGCCAGAATGGCGGCAAGCCCTGTGGCATAGCCCATCAGAACGACGGGCTGTCCCGCGCCCGTGGCGGTCTTTGCCGCGTCGATGGAAAGCGCCGGGCGCTTCAGATCCTGCATGTCGACGCGCATCGTGGCGAGGTCCGCGTCCTTCGAAATATCCTGAATTTCAGCGTGAAACGCGCGGGCGTCGCCGGGAAAGTACGCGCGAATCGAAGAGATCTCGGCCTGGAAGCCCTGGCTGGTGATGTCGCTGAGCTCATCGTTGTTCCACCATGGCTCGGCGACATGGCGGTTCGTGATGATGCGGCCGTTGGTCGCCACCGTGAATCCCGTGCCGAATACATCCACCGTCACTTCCGGGCCGTTCCCTTCGAGCGTGAGCACGGGATTGCCGTCGCTATCCTGGATAGGCTCGCCCTGAGGGTTCAGGCCGGCGTAGCGCAGCCGCTGGCTCGTCTGCTGGCTGCGGAAGGCGACTGTGACGTGCAGCAGGCAGACGCTCTGCACGTCGCTCGCGATGAAGCTTTCCGAGGAGCTGCCCTCCGTCTCGAGCTTCTTGAGCCGGGCGTTTGTTTCGTCCAGCTCCTTCTGCAGTTCGGCAGCCTGGCCGTCGGCCGAATTGGCCATTTGCGCGCGCAGATCGGCGGCGTGCTTTTGGAGCGCGTCCTTACCATCGACCGAAGCGCTTTCGGAGCCCTGCGCGTCGCGCAGGCGCCGCACCTCCGCCAGCATGTCCTGCTGGTGCATGATTCCATGCTCGAGGCGCGCGATGGTGGCGTTGGTGAGCTGGACGTCTTTCTTGGCGCTGTGCGCAAACAAGAAGTAAGTCCCCGCCATCAGCACTGCGACTGCGAAGGTCGCGCCGACGCCAATTTTCAGGCGCCGGTCGAGGGAGCTGGCGTCGCTGGCCATCTTCTCCGTGACCGCAAGCGCCTGGAAGGCGGTCTGCGCCATCTGCTGGCCTTCTTCGGCGAGACGCGTTCGCGCGAGCAGTTTCTGGTTTGCCCGGTACGCTCGCACTTGAGCGCGGATTCGGGCGAGGAACTCCGGAGGATCGAAGGGCAGCGAAATCACGTCGTCCGCCCCGAGATCGAGCGCGGCGGCGCGCTCTTCCGGCGAGGAGCCGACGAAAAGGATCACGCGGATTTGTTCCGTGACCGCGGACCCGCGGATCGCCGCGATAACGTCATGCGTGCGGAGGGCCGGCTGGTCGGACGGCGTCCCGGCGGTCGAAATACCGTTCAGGAGCAATAGGGCGGGCCCTTGCTGGTGGGCGGCGTCTAGACCCTCTTGGGCGGTGGCCAACGCTGATACCTCGTAGCCCGTTCCTTGCAGGACGAGCTGAAGCGCGTTGCGGCTCGCCGAGTCCGCTTCAACAACGACAACTTTTTCAGGAGCGTCGGTCACTGGCCTCCGCCTTTCGATTGCCGCACTTACGCAACCCTGTCTCTCGGCGACGAATCGGGATATTGATATTACTATGACGACTTTCGGTCGACGGGAGATTCGGGAAAAAACGCACTCTGAGCGGGCCCAGAAGCTCGTTCTTGCAATGCGCCCGGCGGTGTTAACCTAGCGCGGCGATGAAAGCGCTCGATCAGTTGAACGCCACGATCATTCGGTGCCGCAAGTGCCCGCGGCTCGTCGCCTACCGCGAAAAGGTAGCGCGCGAAAAGCGTCTCTCGTATCGCGAGTGGACCTACTGGGGCAAGCCAGTGCCCGGGTTCGGCGATCCGCGCGCCAAACTGCTGATCTTCGGTCTGGCGCCCGCGGCGCACGGCGGTAACCGCACTGGGCGGGTGTTCACCGGAGACCGCTCCGGAGACTTCCTCTATAGGGCACTTTACGAAGCGGGCTTTGCGAACCAGGCGACCTCCGCAAGACGGGATGACGGGCTTGCGCTGAAGAACGCCTACGTGGCCGCGGCGGTGCGCTGCGCGCCGCCGGGCAACAAGCCGCTGCCGTCCGAAGAGGCGAACTGCCGTCCCTATTTTGAGAGGGAGCTCGACCTGCTTCGCCCGCGGGCGATTCTGGCTCTGGGCGGCATCGCCATGCGTGTGTATCTGGGCCTGCTGAAAGAGCGCGGCGCGGTGAAGAGCGCGGCGGCTTTCCCTTTTCGCCATGGCGCGAGCTATGAACTTGGCGCCGGGCAGCCGCGCCTTTTCGTTTCGTATCACCCGAGCCAGCAGAACACGTTTACCGGAAGATTGACGGAAGCGATGCTGGCGCGCGTCCTGGGCGATATCCGAAGATTCCTGGAAGGCGACTCGGCAAAGTGAGCGCCGATGCTAACCCGCTGCTCGATGCGTCAGCGGACGGCGCCGTGATCGCGTTTCGCGGCGTCCACTACGAATTGGCCGGCGGGCAAACGCTGCTGCGCGATATCAACTTCACGGTGCAGCGCGGCGAGACTCTCGTGCTTCTCGGCCGCAGCGGCGCAGGCAAGACGACGGCGCTGAAACTGATCAACCGGTTACTCGAGCCGAGCCGCGGCGAAGTGCACGTCGAGGGCCGCGCAACGCTGGCGTGGAATCCGATCGCGCTGCGCCGCCACATTGGCTACGTGATCCAGGAAACAGGCCTCTTTCCGCATTACTCCGTCGCCGAGAACGTCGCGCTGGTGCCGCGCCTTGAACGGAAGGCAGCGCCGTACGTCCGCGCGCGCGTCGAGGAATTGCTGGCGCTCGTCGGCCTCGATCCAACCCGCTACATGGAGCGCTATCCGCACGAGCTTTCGGGCGGGCAGCGCCAGCGGGTCGGGGTGGCCCGGGCGATCGCCGCCGACCCGCCTATTCTGCTCATGGACGAGCCGTTCGGAGCGCTCGACCCGCTGACGCGGACCGAAGTGCGCGAGGAATTTCAGGCTCTGCAGAAGCGGCTGGGGAAGACGATCGTGATCGTCACGCACGATACGAGCGAAGCGCTGCTGCTCGGCACGCGCATCGCGCTTTTCGAAGCGGGCGAAATCCGCGGGATCTACTCTCCGGGCGAGTTTCTGGCTTCGAACGAGCCGGTCGCCGCGGCATACGCCGAGCAATTGCGCCGCCTGAAGGAGTTCGAGAGGGGCACATGAACGTCATTCAATATTTCGAGCGGCATCCGGACGAGATTTTCCAGGCGACCATCGAGCACATCTGGCTCGTCGGAATCGCCATGCTGATTGCAGTCGCAATCGGCGTGCCGCTGGGGATTTTGGTCGCGCGGCGGCCATGGCTTTCGAAGCCCATCCTGGGCACCGCGAACGTCGCCGAAACGATTCCGAGCTTGGCGCTCTTCGGATTTCTCCTGCCGGTGCCATGGTTGGGCGACCGCGCCGCGCGCCTGGCGATTGCCGCGCTGGCGCTGTACGCATTGCTGCCGATCATTCGCAACACGGCGGCGGGAATTTCGAGCGTCGATCCGGCGGTGCGAGAGGCGGCGCGCGGCATGGGCATGACGCCGAGCCAGATTCTTTTCAAAGTCGAGTTGCCGCTATCGATGTCGACGGTTCTGGCGGGCGTGCGTGTGGCGACGGTGCTCACGATCGGCATCGCGACGATTGCCGCTGCCGTCGGAGCGGGCGGGCTGGGCGAATACATTTTTCGCGG
>DATJRU010000020.1:0-13112 GCA_035504455.1 Vulcanimicrobiaceae bacterium | reverse complement strand
CGCCACCACCAGGATCGCTCCGTCCATCTGCGCCGCGCCCGTGATCATGTTCTTCACGTAGTCCGCGTGTCCCGGGCAGTCGATGTGCGCGTAATGGCGGTTCTGCGTCTCGTACTCCACGTGCGACACCGCGATCGTGATCCCGCGCTCCCGCTCTTCCGGCGCGTTGTCGATCGTGTCGAACGCTCGGAACGACACCTTCGGATTGTTCTTGCTGAGCACCTTGGTGATCGCCGCCGTTAGCGTCGTCTTCCCGTGGTCGATGTGCCCGATCGTCCCCACGTTCAAGTGCGGCTTACTCCGCTCGAATTTCTCCTTCGCCATCGCCCCTCACCCTCGCATCCTGCTTCGCGGCCACAGCCGCGCCCCGCACATTACAACTCAAGCCTCAATCGTTTCCCAAGTCGGCCGCCGCCGTCCCTATGTTGGAGCGGGGGACGGGATTCGAACCCGCGACCATCTGCTTGGAAGGCAGAGACTCTGCCACTGAGTTACCCCCGCTCATATACACCCGTCAACGGTAAGGTCTTCAAAAACTCGCGGCCAACTCCACTCTTCAGGTACTTCTCTCTCTTTCGAGCTTCCGCTCGGGAACCGCACCGTTCCAGGTAAATCACTTCAAACGGAGCACGCGATCTCGTCGAGCGATTCTGACCGCCGTTGTGTTCCTTCACGCGCCTCTCGAGACTCGACGTCATTCCGACGTAAAATCTCCCGTCCTTCTTGCTCCGCAAAACATACACAACCCATACCAGGCTCACAGAAGCCGCCGATTGTTCATCCATCGCGACCATCTGCTTGGAAGGCAGAGACCTGCCCGCCGTCGGCAGGCGGGCTCTGCCACTGAGTTACCCCCGCTCATCCCACAACGCCCGTTTCGTCTGGAGCCTGGGACCGGGATTGAACCGGTGACCTCGTCCTTACCAAGGACGCGCTCTACCAACTGAGCTACCCAGGCCCGCTTGCCGGTTCTCTCAAGACCTACCCACTCGGCGATCGGCGGGCAGGCCCTTCCGGCTCTCCGGAAACTCCATACCCTACAGGACACTGGTGGACGGGGGAGGATTCGAACCTCCGTAGCCCGCAAGGAGCGGCAGATTTACAGTCTGCTGGTTTTAGCCACTCACCCACCCGTCCCGCGAAAAAACTCTCGGGACACAACCGTTGCGTCCCACGAACCGCGCCAGATCTGTTCCGGACTCCTGTTTGGGGTACTCCGCAATGCAGAAAGGGCTGTGTCCGCAGACACCAGCCCTGTTCGCTTTTCTTGCGAGGAAGCCGTCCCTATCTCTAACCGCAAAATGCCGGTTCCCTCAAACCCGCTAAACTCAGCTGGCGGAGGGATTTGAACCCCCGACCCTCTGATTACAAATCAGATGCTCTACCAACTGAGCTACGCCAGCACTGCCAAACCGACCGAATTTATCATAGCGGCAATCAAATTGCAAGCGGGGCTTCCGGCCCACAGCACAATCATTGCCACCACTCCGTTTATTATAACCCTTTAGTCCGCCTATGTCCTATTGTGCAGCCGGCATTGTAAAGACGCTGTCATCCAAGAATACGTTGGTTCGAACTTCGCTGATGTGGATCGTAAGGACGTTCCCGCCCGTCGTCTCGTGAATCGTGAACGGTCGCTTGATTCCGTCCACCTCGCGATAATCGTCAAAATCCTCCAGGAAGTCAACGACTCCCTGCGCGCTGTGGCGGTGGCTCACCACCCTGGCCGGCAGCCCCGTCGCAGTATCGAAATAGATCTCGTCCGGCGGGTCGTCGGGAACTTCGGCTTCCATCTTGTACGTGTCGTGATCGTTGACCTTCTCCACGCCCACGATCGTCAGCTTCGTGTAGAGCTTCCGCATGTCCAGCGGATGATAGAAGTCCGCGTCGCGCTTCGCCTCGCTGAGTTCCACTCCCTTCTGTTCGTGCAAGCCGTCCCGCACATTCTGGATCCATCCCACAGTGCCGTCGAAACCCTGGCTGAAAAGAACGCCCGCAATGCGAATCTCCGAAAGAATCCTGTCGGGCGCCTTCTCTCGCAGCTCGATCGTGCCGGAAAGATTCGCGGCCGGCACCTCGATCGTTCCCGTAGCCACGCGGGAAGTAAGCATCAGCCATGCAGAACGTCCGCCCACGGCGTCGACGTATCGATTCAAAACCTGGTCCACGGACGGCAGCGGCGGAGCCGGCGGCGCTTGCGACGCCGCTTGCCCGAACGCCGGCGCCGCCACAAGAAGCCCTAGAAATGCGATCGTTGCGCTGCGGCCGAATTTCAATCGTGTGGGCCTTTCCTAGCTGTGATTGAAACGCCTCGAGTTAGGCCGCGCCAGCCCACACGGTCCTTTCGCTTCGAAGCGCGTTTTCTTCGCGAGGTTGCCATCGTCCACAACCACGTTTCCCGTTCGCAATCAGCCGTCGAAACATTACACTAATTCGCGCACACTACGCTATGCCCGGGCCGGCCACAAAGCGCATACTGCTCGCTCTCCTCATCCTGCTTTGCGTCGGAGCAGCCGCGGCGGCATTTTACCTTCATCGGGCGAGCCGGCCGTTGCTCCCGGCAGCCGCGAATCCGGGCGCGGTTCCAAGCGTTTTCAGCGAACTTCCATCGGATGCGCCGGGCGTTGCTTACATAGATGTCGCAGCTCTCCGCAAGTTGCAAGGCTCGCCGCTCGCCACGATGCTGGGGCTCGCCGGCGCCAGCCCCGAGACGGACCGCGACTACGCGAACTTCGTTCGCGCCACCGGATTCGACTACACGCGCGATCTCGACAAAGCCGCAATCGCATTTTGGCCGGCCGCGAACCCCGCGCAGGCGAATCTCCTCGACCGCGCCGTGACCGTCGCAGAAGGCCGTTTCGACCAGCCGAAAATCAAAGCGTATGCGCTCCGCACCGGACATGCTGCCGCGCGCGGCACGGAATCGGTCTACGACGTTCCCGGCGACCCGCCCGTCGCGATCGAGTTCCTCTCGCCCGACCGCCTCGTGCTCGCCAGCGGCAAGAATCCGGTAAGCCTCCTGGGCCCCTACCCTTCCAACGCACGCGATCCAGCCATGCAAGCGCTGATCGAGCGCGTCAGCGGCGCGCCGCTCTTCGCCGTGTTGCGCACCGACCATCTGCCCGTATCGTTCTACGACGTTTTCCGAAGCTATCCGCAGCTCGAACAACTCGCCCGCAACATTCAGGGCCTCACGCTCGTCGGACGGCCCAACGCCACCGACTTGCAACTCGCCCTCGACGCGCAGTGCGACTCGATGCCCCACGCTATCGAGATGTCGACGCTCCTCGACGGCCTTCGCATGTTCGGCTCCATGGCGCTCGCCGACCCCAAAACGCGCGCCCAAATGAGCAAGGAACAGTTGGCGCTTCTAAACGCGCTTCTGCGCCAGGCCGTCGTCACGCATCAGGATCGCTGGGTGCGCATCACGCTCGACGTTACGCCCGCCATGGTCGGTTCCACCGGCGCGGATTAGAGGAGGGTTACGGGAGGGCGAACGCGATCACGCTGTCGCCCGGCGCATCATTGAAGTAGCCGTTCAGCGCCACGATTCCCGTGCCGCCAAAAGCCTCTACAACCACGTACTGCTTGCCATTCTTTCCCTTGTACGTCACCGGAATCGTATGCGCGCTCGCGTCGATCTTCTCGGTCCATAGGGTCTTGCCGGTGCGCGCGTCGAACGCGCGGAACCGCCCGTCGTCGGTCGCGCCGATGAAAATCAATCCGCTCGCTGTGACGATCATCGGTCCCGTGTTCGGCGCGCCCGTATCCGGAAAGCCTTTCTCGGCCAGCGCGTCGACCGTCCCGAACGGCTTTCGCCAAACGATGTCACCCGTTTTCGCGTCCACCGCGAAAATCTCCGCCCACGGCGGCTGAATGCACGGCCAGCCGTTTTTCGCGTCCCAGAATCGCGCGTCGTAACGCGACGTCCCGCCCGGAAAAACCTTGTCGTACGGCCCACCCTGTGGATTCGGACGGTCCCCCTTCACGATTCGTCCGGTCTGCCCCGCGTTGAAAGTCGTCGTACCGAAGAGGTACCCGAGCTTCGGATCAAACGCGACGCCGCTCCAATTCCCCGCCCCCTCGCGCCCGGGGAAAATCACCGCCGTCTTGTCGGGGTCCATGCTGTACGGCATGAACGGCCCGAGGTTATAGAGATGATTCTCGTCCCAAAAGTTCTTGCAGAACTCGGCATGCTCCGGCGTCAGCGTGTAGAGATCGTTTTTCGTGATGCTCATCGGAGCGAGCGGCGGCGGCTTCAGCGGATACGGCTGCGTCGGCGAAGTCTCCTCGCCAGGCACGTCGCTCTGCGGCACGGGACGCTCCTCGAGCCCGAACAGTGGCGCGCCCGTTGCGCGGTTGAACATGAACAACAAGCCCTGCTTGCTGAATTCGGCGACGCCCGGAATCGTCTGCCCGTGCACCTTCACGTCGAACAGCGTCGGCGCCCCCGGCACATCCCAATCCCACAAGTCGTGATGAACGAGTTGCTGGTACCAGATCAATTTGCCGGTGTTCGCGTCGAGCGCCACCACGCTGTCGCCGTACAGCGTGTTCCCCAGCCGCACGCCGCCATAAAAATCCGGACCGCCCGTCGGCGCGATCGGGACGTACACGATCCCTCGCTCCGGATCGAGCGTCATGAAGCTCCACACATCGTCGCCGCCGCGGACGTTCCAGCTGTCGCCCTTCCACGTCGCGTGCTCCGGCGTTCCCGGCTGCGCCTTCGTATCGAACGTCCACACGAGCTTGCCGGTTCGTGCGTCCCACGCGCGCACCATCTGCACGCCGTTTTCTCCCGTGATGACCAGGTCGTGGTAGATCACCGGCGCCGCCGATGGTGCAGCTCCCGCCACGAAACCATCCTCGCCGAATCCTTCCGCCGGCTTGCCCGTCTTCGCGTCCAGCCCCAACATCTGACGCCCGGAAACGCCAAGGAAAAGCCGCGGCCCCGTCTGCGCGTCGCCGGGCCAGTAGGCAAGACCGCGCCGCTGCGTGCCCTTCGTCTCGTATTTCCAGATCTGCGCGCCGGTTTCCGGGTCGAGCGCGAAAACGTTCTTGCCCGCCACCAGATACATCACTCCATCGACCACCAGCGGCGCGCCCTCGGAATTCACGTCCGCGCCCGCCTCTCCGCCCGTATGAAACGTCCACGCGCGAACCAGCTTCGTCACATTGTGCGGATTGATTTGCGTCAGCGGAGAAAAGCGCGTCGACTCGGGATCGGCGCCCGGATACTGCCAATTGGTCTGCGCGCTCAGCGAAATCGGCAGCAGAAAAAAGAAAAGAGCGGCCAGTGGCGCGCCGCTCTTGAAATCCGAGATCGTTCGTTTTTGCCCGCGACCAGCCACCTCTAATTGGCGGCCAGCAACGGATCGACGTCGTGTTGCATGTCGGCGAGTGTCAGCGCCTTCTGGTAGAAGTGCGCCTCCTTGCCGTTCTTGTCGAAAATCATCGTCATCGGCAGCGCTTCGCTCTGCGCCCACCGCGGGTCGATATCCTTGTAATACGAATCGTCCGTCGACGACGCGATGTACACCGGGAACGGCGGCTTCTGCTCCTGGATGTACTTCGCCATCTCCGCCTTCTCCGCCGCGTCCGTCACGTCGTTCATCGAAACTTCAACCACCTGCAGCTTGTCGCCGTATTGCTTCTGCAGTTTCTCGATGTCCGGAAATTCCGTGTGGCAGGGGACGCAGTACGTCGCGAAGAAGTTCAGGAACACCACCTTACCCTTGTTCGCCGCGATCAGATCCTTCACGTCCTTCGGCTGCACCACCTTGATATCCGGCGTGCTCGACGCTTGCGCGCCGGCGCGGGGCGCGGCCGCGAACAACATGCAGGCCGCACCCAGCGCTACGCTTGCGAGCTTCGTGAGGAGGCTCGATCTCATTGACCGTTACCCGAAGTTGTCGCCGAAGCCGATGCCAGCATTTTCGTCGATGCATCCACCACCTGTTGGAACGTGCCGTCGGTCGTGTTGACGAAATTCGCGAACACCGTGCGGTTATTGTCCACGAGGATCGTGTTGTCCACAGCCGGATTCAGCTTGTACAACCTCATGCCGGTATCCTGCGTTCCCTTGGCCAAGTAGACCATCGGGATCGTGATGTTCTTGTCGGCCGCGAGCTTCGTGAGCCAGTCCTTCGACTCCGGCCCGTTGATCATCACGATGAAGCCTTTGAGGTTCTTGTTCGACTGCACGAGGCCATTCAGCTTGACGATCAAATCCGCCGCCTGATCGCTCGGCTTCTGGAAAAAGCCAATCACGGTCGGCGCAGTGCCGTACTCGCACACGTAGCAGGTGTCCTGCCCCTTGTACTTTCCGGTCACGTCGATCACGCGCAGCGACGGCGTCACCGCTCCCACCGGACGTCCCGAGGTCATCGGGCCGCTAGTCGATGAGGTTTCGGTTGGAGTCGCGGGCGTTGCCGCAGTCGCGTCGTTCGCAGGCGCGGGCGTGCCGGTTGTCTCGCCGGATGCAGCCGCGGCGTTCGCTTCCTTGATCGCGTTGGCCGCGTCCTTGCCGTCCACGGGGTACTTGAGCGCAACCCACTTGTACCAGCCACCTTCAAGAATCTTCGTGTTCAGGTAGCCGAACTGCGCCAGCTTCTTGTACATGTCGATCGAATCTTCGTCGTGGTTGCAGGGGCAGTAGAACACCAGCATCTTGTCGCGCGGCAGGCTGATCGGCGGCTTCACCTGCGGCACCCACGGGTAATTGATCGCGCCAGGGATGTGTCCGTCCTCGAACGCTTCCTCAGGCTGCGTATCGACCAGCACAAAGCTCGTGTCGTGGTCCTGCATCATCTTCAGCACTTCAGCCGGCTTGATGAACGTCGGCGGCGGCACCATGCTCGCATCGTCCGGCATTCCCAAGTCATCCTGCGCCAGCGCGCTCGAAGCGCCGAACGCCAGCCCAATCACAAGAAACAACGCAGCAACCCACTTCATCATAAGGACCTCCCTAAACAGATGATCGGCTGGAGCCTCTACTACCCTTTCGATTCCTGGCCCTAGCGGAAGGATTCACTTGCGGAGCAACCCGAATATTTGCCGTCAGTTTCATAACGCCTGCGCCCAAACCCATTTCCACTGTTGCGGTGAATGTTACCCACCGCTTCCGCAGGGTGTCAAGAGAACCACCCCTCGCCTGCATATATAGACGCAACTGGCCTAGCCGGGTTACAGGAAAGTCTCAAAGTGCGCAGTCTCGTGCGGGGGTTTCAGCGTTCGCGCGGCGACGATCGAGGGGCGTGTCCACGTCGGCCCTTCCACTTCCCGCGCCGATCTCGCCATGCGATTATCCGAGCGAATTGACGCGTAGGGGCCCTGCTTGCTGCGCCCGTTCGAAGCCACGCATGGCCGTCCGGCTGGTCTCACCAATGGGCAACTTGTCGCGAAGGAAGCGAGCCTCTTCAGCGCGCCGGCAAGGCAAATCCGTACACCACGCCGTCCACCGGGAAGACCACGTATTGCCGCCCATCCAACTCGTACGTCATCGGGGCTGTGCCGAACGTCCCTCCAGGGTACATGTGCCAGAGCGCTTTGCCGGTGGTCGCATCAAGCGCCACCAGATTCCCGGAGCTATCCGCCGTGAACAGCAGATGGCCGGCCGTGCTCAGGATGCCGAATTGCCCGCCGCGTCCCAGCGTGTCGGCCGTCCAGCGCGTCTTCCCCGTCTGATAATCGATCGCCTTCAACATCGAGGACGAAGAAAGGAAAAAGTCGCGCCCCGCCCATCCCTCGGCCGTTCTGCTAGGCATCGTCAAATAAAAGACGCCCATCGCCTCACGCGAGTTGACGTAGAACAGCCTCGTCTCCGGGTCAAAGCTCGGCGCCTGCCAGTTCGTTCCGACGCCCCCCGTAACCAGTACTCCGTCCGGCTGTGGCTCGCGCTTCGGGTCCGGAATCGGCTCGCCGTTCTTGTCGAAGCCGCTCAACCAATTTGCCGGAACGAACGCCTCGGAAAGTAGGTCCTTGCCGTTCGTCCGGTCCAGCACGAAGAACAAGCCGTTCTTCCCGAATTGCGCCAGCATCTTGCGCGGCTTCCCTTTGAACGTCCCGTCGAACAGAATGGGCGTCATCACCATGTCCCAGTCGTGCGTGTCGTGTGGTGACGTCTGGAAATGCCAGACCATTTTGCCGGTGTCCGGATCGAGCGCCACGATCGTGCACGTATAGAGGTTCGCGCCGGGCCGCGTCGCTCCGTTTTCCACCGGATGCGGATTGCCCGTGCCCCAATACAGCAGATTCAGCTCCGGATCGTATGTCCCGGTCAGCCACGTCATCCCGCCGCCGCGCGTCACGACGTCCGTCCATCCGTGCGGCCACGAATCCCACGCCACCGTATCGTCCGGCTTGGGCATCGCGTCCCAGCGCCATTCGATCTTGCCGGTCATCGGATCGACAGAGAGCAGAAAGCCCGGCAGGTCCGCCGTGTCGCCTGAAGTACCCACAATAATATGGTCGCGAACCACCAGCGGCGCGACGCTCCCGAACGCCTTCAGCGCGGGATCGTCGATCTGAATCTCCCACAACTGTTTCCCATTGTGCGCGTCGATGCAAAGCAGGTGATCGTCGGGCGTCGTCATGTACAGCCGGTCGTGCCACATCGCCGCGCCCTTGTTGCCGCCGCCCGCCGCACCCGGCCGCTCGAAATGCCACACCTGGCGCCCGGTGCGCGCGTCGATCGCCCACATCTGATTCGCCGCCGTCACGTACATGATCCCGCCCACTTCGAGCGGCATCGATTCGAGCGAGCGCGAGTGCGTTTGAAACGCCCACGCCAACGTCAGCGAGCCCACGTTGCTCGTGTTGATCTGCGTCAGTGGACTGTACCGCCGCCCGGTGTAGTCGCCGTTGAACGTCGGCCAATCGTTCGTCGGCGGCTTCGAAAGCTCCGAAGGATCGAGATACTGCGCCGGTTCGCCGTCGCCGGCTCCCGCTCGAACAGCCCGTCCGGCGAAAAGCGCAGCGGCGAAAACGCCGCAGGCCAGCCACGTGATCACATGCGCTCGCTTCACTTGAGGGTCTCCAGATACGCAAACAGGTCGTGCATCTCCTTGTCGGTGTACTTATCGAGCAGCGCGGCGTGCGCGGCCAGCGGATCGTGCACTTCGAGCTTCACGGCGCTCCGCGGCCACGAGTGATACCACCCGTCCGAGCCCTGAATCGCCACGTTGAATCCATCATTGAGCTGCAGGGTGCCTTCGTACGTTTTTCCGGTGGCCGTCACCGTCACGCTCGCGGTCGTCGGGGTTCCGGTCGGATACAGGAAGCGCGTCTCCAGATCCGGCGGATCGTACTTCGCCGCGATGCCCGCCAGGTCGCCCGTCGCCGAATGGCACTTCGTGCAGCCCCCGGGCCCGTCGAAAAACGCCTTGCCCGCCTCGGCGCTGCCGGTCGAGAGTTGCGATGCCGGAATGTCGTTCGGATAGCCGCCCGGCACTCTTGTGTGCAGATCGAAAAGCGTAAGCTG
This sequence comes from Vulcanimicrobiaceae bacterium, assembly GCA_035504455.1. Classification (GTDB taxonomy): domain Bacteria; phylum Acidobacteriota; class Terriglobia; order Acidiferrales; family UBA7541; genus Palsa-295. The sequence continues at coordinate 3,631 of DATJRU010000020.1, read as the reverse complement.
GGAATCGATGAACGCAACGATGTCGGAAACCTGTGCCTGCGTGAACGGGAAAGCAGGCATGCCCTTCTCGGGCCGTCCGTTGGTCACCACCGGCGCAATCAAATCCCCGCCCTTGTCGTGACGCACCAGCCTCGACCGAATCAAATCCGGCCCGCGCCCGCCCGTGAGATCAGCGGCGTGGCAGACGGCGCAATTCTGCTCGAAAAGCTGATGCCCCCGCGCAACCGCCGCGGGATCGGGTCCGCGCCTCGCGCCGCCCGGCGGCCCCGGCGGCCCCTCTTGCGCCTTCAGCGAAAAAATCACGGCGAATGCGGCAATTGCCACGACCGCCAGCTTCTTCAATTCGCTTCCCCTCTCCGCGTTTCTTTCCTTGAGACGCAAACTTTCGCGCCCCGGTTGCTGCGGGCCCAGTGGAGTCCGAGGCAACGACCGAGTCTTTGTGGGTCGCGGCTTCAGCCGCGAGCTAAACGGCTTCGAATCAGACCGACTTTAGCCGCTGAAGTTCTCGTCGCAAGCTAGCGTCCTGCTTTGCTCAAAGTCGCGCCTGAAACCTTCTTCGTCTGGTGCGCCCAGTTCGTTCCCGGATACGTGAACAGCAAATCGTATCCCGGCGATCCGCCCGCCACGACGATATGAAAATCGTCGGGGCTTTGCACCACCGGTATCCGCCCGCCCGGCTTCAAATTATCCAGGAAAATCTGCGCGCGGTCGGCTCGAATCCGCCCGTCCGCCACCGACGCTCGGACGAAAGCCTCTTCGCTCCCCTCGCCGAACGATACTTCCTTGGCGAGGTTTTCGTAGGGCACCCGCGTCTGCTCGTAGAAATATTCCTGCAGGCTCTTTCGCGTGTACCCGTGATTCGCCAGCTCGACCGCGCAATCCGGATGCAGCACGATGATGTGCTTCTGCGCGTGCGGCCACACCACCCCGCGATTCCGGATCGCCGTCGCCATCTGGTCGATCACGCCCTGCGCCGTCCACGGCGACACTGCGCCGCCGCCGTAAACCGACGGGTTCCCCACCGACGACACCGTCACCGTACTGTCGCCCGCCTGAAAGCCCTCGCTTACGTTGAACGGCTCCCACGGGCTCTTCGCCGTGTCTTCCGAAAACGTGTAGAACGTATAGCCCTCGAGCCGCCCCGTCAGCCCCATGAAGTTCACTTGCGGCCACGTCTGCCCAAGATTCAGCAGCGTAAGCTCGAGCGCCCGGCCCACCGTGCTGTTCGCCTGCCAGCCAATCCCCAGCATGCCGATCCCGGAATTGAAGTTGAGTTCCTTCGCGATCGGTCCATCCACGATCACCACCGGCGTGAACGATCCCGTCGACGCCACCACGTGCGTCAGGTCGTAGTGCTTGTCGAGGAAGCCTTCCATCGCCGCCAGAATCACGGGGAAATATTCCGGCCTCGCGCCGGCCATCACCGAGTTGATCGCGATTTTCTCGACGGTCGCCGTTCCGTTCTTCGGCGCCACCTGGCCCATCACCTCTTGCGGCGAGCGCGTCGTTCCCGCCTCCATCGCTTTCACCAAATCGGGAGTTGGGGGAACAATCGGCAGCCCATCCGCCCACCGGCTGTCGATGAACATTTCGTTCACCTTCTGGTAGGCATCTTCGTACGTCGCGCCGGTCACTTTGATGTTGGCGTTTTCGTTCTCCTTCTGTACCTGCGACGGGTGCGCCTCTTCGGGCGTCAGGGGGCGCGTCAGGTCGGCCACCATCTGGTCGAAGAACGCGTCCGCGATTGGCTGCAGCCTCGGCTTGTCGCCGCGCGCCACGTAATACTTGTCTGCCGGCAGCGCCAGCGCGCGGATGTTCGGCATCCCGCGATCTTTGGCCGCGGACTTCGCGTCGTCAAGAAATTCGGTTGTGGTGAAATAAACTCCCGGCATTCCCGTCTTTTCGATTTCGATCGTGTCGTGGGAACCCCACCACGTGCAGCTCCCTCAATCACCCACGCCGAAAACGAAAAGATCGCCCTGCTGCTTCACCGTGGGGTACCACTTCGGCAGATCGGTGATCGTCTGCGCGGCCGGCTTCGGATACATCACGATCGTTGCCGTCGGATACTTCTGCTTCAGCATCGCCGCGAGCACATCCAGAAAATTGCTCGCGCCATACTTCCCGTTATCGACCAGCACGATTCTCTTCCCATCGAGGCTTCCGCCGCGCGGGCTGATCCCCAGCGTCTTCGGCGGAGGAATCTCGCCTCGCGGATTCATCACCTCGATCGTCACTTGCGCGGACGCTGTTCCCGCCGCGCACAGCGCCGCAGCCGCCAGCGCCGCCGCCAAAAACAAGTTTGTCGTTTTCTTCATGGATCACTCCCCGTTCCGCCGTTTGCACGCGCGGACTCGTTCCGAAGTGCCCTCAAGATAGGCACCTGCACGGGGGAAGTCAATTTGTTTGCTTGAGAGAACTACTGCGGCCAATTCGACGTTGCGCCGTAGGGCAGCGTCACCATCACCGCCACCACGTCGTGCAGCTTGCCGTCCTTCACCTTGAATAGCTCTGCCACTTCTTCCGTGAACGGCCGCGTCGCCGCCGCCGACTCGTCCACCTTGCCGACGCCCGGCACATCCACCGACCGGATCGTCCCCGACGTGTTGAACAGGAAAACGCCGATCACCAAGCCCTTCTTTTCGTCGACCGTCGTATATCGCCGCGGCCGGATCGGTTTGATGTAGTCGAAAAGGTGCGTGTTCAGCTGCTTCTCGCAATCGAGCGGCCCCATCTTCGATCCCGGCATGTTCGAAGGACATGTCTGCGTCCCGTTCTCAATGCGCGTCACGTCCTTATCGAAGTGCGCCACCGCCCCGTTCGCCTGCTCGATCGCGTCGAAATACAAGTCGGCGGCATCCACGAGCTGCTGCCGCGTCGGATGGTCGTCCGCCGGCAGATCCTCGACCAACGCCGCTTGCGGCGCGGTCAAATTCTCCGGACGCGTGAATCCCCCGCGCGTTTCCTGCCGCGTGAGGATCACTTCCATCTCGCTGACCTTCTTATCCACCACTTTCACGCGCGCCACCAGAATCCCGGCCATCCCGGCCTCGTCCGTCGTCCCAACAAAACTCACCTGTCCCGCGGCCGGATCGTCAATGAATAGCTGATAGCTCCCGAATCCCGTCAGCGTGCCCCACAGCCCGTCGCCGATTTTCAGCTCCTGCCCGTTCTCCGTGTAGCGCGCGTCTTTCGCCAGCGGCAGCTCCGCCGGATCGTGATCCAGCATCGCCACGCGAAACTTGTTCATGAAATTGTTCAGGCACTTGCGATCGCAGTCGGCGTTGGCCACGGCCGCCGGCGGCTTCGGCGGCGTCACTGCCCACGACGCTCTCACGTTCGTGCTCCCCGGCCCCCATCCCGACTTCAGCCCATACTGCGCCTGCGTCGGCACGCCCTGGATGAACGCGATCTTCCCCTTCTCCACCTTGAAGATCACGCCGATTTCCCACGTCAGCGGATGCCGCAGCGATTCCGGAAACGTCGTCCCATCCGTCGTCGTGATCGACTTCACCGTGCCGTTGTGATCGAAAAACACGAACGCAAACACCAGCCCGCGCTCGCGATCAACCACCACGAATCGCCGGTCGCGAATCCGCGTCACGAACTTGAAGAATCCCGTCTTGAATTG
>DATJRU010000019.1:0-7249 GCA_035504455.1 Vulcanimicrobiaceae bacterium | reverse complement strand
CGCGCGCACCCTCTCCGAAACGCGCGGCTTCATGAAGGCCCTCGTCGAGGTCGCTAGCGACCGCATCCTCGGCTTCACCATTTTCGGAGTCGATGGAGGCGAAACCATGGCGGTGGTGCAAATGGCCATGATCGCCGGCCTGCCTTACACCGCGATTCGCGACGCGATCATCGCGCATCCCACACTCGCCGAGGGCCTCGAAGCCCTCTTCGGTTCGCAGCCCACGGCGCACAACCAGGCCGTGCGCGCCGCGACCTAAGACTGACACTTCGACAACCGGAGTCACAGCGAATCGCGACTGTTAGTTGCGCCTGCTGAGCCCGTTTCACGTCAACGTGCATTTTTTTTGCCTGGGCCGCTGGCGTCAGTTCGTGTAATGTTCCAGGGCTTCCCTGGAGACCGCCACTGAAAGCCGCTCTGATGGTGCCATGCCTGGGTCTGATCACAATTCTCGCGACTGCACAGAACTCTAACCATGCGAAATCAACAAAACCTTCGGACACCAAACCATCCTTGAATTCGACATTGAAAATGATCCAGGACGGTGTGAATGACCAAGGTGAGATTCGATACACAATGACCTCTCGAAACACGGCCAGCGGTGAGACTGTGCAAGACCAATATGTTGTGGAGACGTCGAATGCAGTGGCGGACTCCAACTCGTGCACGCTGCAGGTCGACGCTCGCATGACATTGAATGGCAGCCCCCAGCTACAGGGGCGAGCCGCCTTAGAAATTCGACGGATCGACTCTCTGATCGTCAAATCGCAGTCGCAAGCGATTGAACAAAAGACGAAACAATCGGGAGTCACTCAATGGACGGGGAAAATCGCCCCTGAGAGCTATATGATCCAGGCCTTTCAGTCCGATAGTTTGGTGGGCATTTTGTTTTTCCGCGAGAGGGACACGGCGAACGCCATCGCCCAAAAGATCGGCCGCGCGGTGGAACTATGCACAGGCAAAACGCCCACAGTAACCATGAATTGAACGCCAGCGGATCGCCGTGGTGGGCTGCGATCACTCCGCCGATTTTAGCTAAACCTTGACGCCGTCTGCCGAACGGTGCTATTGCCCTAGGTCGGTTGCGCATTTCGCGTGGGGGCGATATGACATCCGTTCGTTCGCGGTGGCTTGCCGCCGCGGTGATTCTCCTGTGCGCCGCGGCGGGCGGCACGGCCGCGCGGGAACGCGCGCAAGCGCAGGATTCGCAGGCTAAGCCCACCGCTGACCTGCCCGGCAAGGCTCTCTTCGAGCAGCGCTGCTCCACCTGCCACGGCCTCGACGCGGGCGGCGCGATGGGGCCGAACATCCAGGGCATTCCCTTTCGCCTCGGCGCCGACACGGTCAAAGGCATCATCAAGAACGGCATGGGCGGCGGTGGCATGCCCGCGTTCGCCGGCCAGCTCGACGACGCGCAGATTCAGCAAATCGTCGATTACCTCCTCACGCTGCAACACAAGGACACCGCTGCAATCACAGGCGACCCGTCCAAGGGCAAGGACATTTACGACGCGAGCGGCTGCGCATCCTGCCACACCATTGCCGGGCAAGGCGGCGACGCGGGCCCCGAACTGACAACGGTCGGCTCCCTTCGCGGCGCCGGCTACCTGAAGAACGCGGTGCTCTACCCCGGCACCGACTTGCCGCAGGAGCACATCTTCGTCGAATCCGGCGGGCAGCTCGACTACCTCTTCATTCATCTCGTCACCAAAGACGGCAAGGCCTACGACGGCACGCGCGCTGCCGAAGACTCTTTTCGCATCGTCATCAAAGACGCCAAGGGCAACTTCCTCTCGTTTCGCAAAGCCGATCTCCGCGCACTCGACAAAGAGCCCGGCAAAAGCGTGATGCCGAGCGTCAAAGGCAAGCTCACCGACGACCAGGTGAACGATCTCGTCGCCTATCTCGCAAGCTTGAAGGTGGCCCAATGAGAATCGCTCGCTATGCTGTTGTGATCGCGCTGCTCACCTGCGCCGGGGCGGCTTTTTCCCAGGACGTGCCCTACGAACGCATTCTCCACTCGCAAAGCGAACCGCAAAACTGGCTCACCTATAGCGGCGGCTACGACTCGCAGCAATTTTCGCTGCTCAAACAGATCGACAAGCAGAACGTCTCGCAGTTGAAAGTCGCCTGGATTTATCAGATCAGCCATCCGGGCACGATCGAGGCATCGCCCATCGTGGCCGACGGCGTGATGTACATTGTCGAGCCGCCGAGCACCGTCGTCGCGCTCGACGTGCGCACGGGCCTCAAGCTCTGGAGCTATTCGCCAAAGCTGCCGGAACACCCTGTGGCGATCGGCCTTCAATCCACCAGCCGCGGCGTCGCCATCCTCAATCACGCCATTTACATTGGCACCGTCGATTCCCACCTCGTCGCCCTCGACGACAAAACTGGCGCCGTCCTTTGGGATGTCCACGTGGCTGACAACGCCATGGGCTACGCCATGACCGGCCCCCCGCTCGCAATCGATGGGAAAATCATCGCGGGAGTCGCGGGAAGCGAGGCCGCCGTCCGCGGGTTCCTCGACGCCTACGATGCGAAAACCGGCAAGCGGCTCTGGCGTTTTTGGATTACTCCGCGCCCAGGCGAACCAGGCGCCGATAGCTGGGGTGCCGGCGCAGCCGAAAGCGCTGGCGGCACTACCTGGAACAACGGCTCGTACGATCCCGAGCTGAATCTGGTTTACTGGGGCACAGGCAACCCCGCGCCCGATTTCAACGACGACGAGCGCCCCGGCGACAATCTCTATACCTGCTCGATGCTGGCGATCGACCCCGACACGGGCAAGTTGAAATGGTATTTCCAGTTTTCGCCGCACGAGAATCACGATTGGGATTCCGACGAGTCGCCCGTCCTTTTCGACGCCAAGATCGACGGGAAGCCGCGCAAACTCCTCGCTCTCGCCAATCGCAACGGCTTCTATTACGTCCTCGATCGCACGGACGGCAAGTTCATCACCGGCGTTCCTTTCGTGAAAGAAACCTGGGCCAAAGGACTCGATGCGAACGGCCGCCCGATCCTCGCGCCGGACCAGCAGCCCACCCTCGGCGCCGGAACTTTGGTCTACCCCAGCCTCACCGGCGGCGTCGATTGGACGGCCCCGTCGTATAGTCCCGAAACAGGGCTCTTCTACGTGAGCGCGCACGAGACCGGAGCCTATTTCATCAAGGGCACGGGCGAAATCGAGCCGGGACCGCCCAAAGGAATCGTCGGAGGAGGAGGCATTCGCGCGCTCGTTGGCGAGCAATCTTACGGCGCGATTCGCGCGCTCGACGCCACCACCGGAAAACTGCGCTGGCAGTTCAAGCTGCTCGCGCCGGCGTGGGTGCCGGTGCTCTCGACCGCGGGCGGCCTCGTTTTCAGCGGAAGCGAGGAAGGCAATTTCTTCGCGCTCGACGCCGACACCGGGAAGCCGCTTTGGCAGTTCTACATGGGCCACGCGGCGCGCTCGAATCCCACCAGCTACGAAATCGACGGCAAGCAGTACATCTTCGTCTCGGCGGGAAACATCTTCATCGCCTTTAGCCTGCCTTAGCGGCGAGCGGACGGCGCGGTTGCGGCCGGGCTCGCAGTCCGTTCGAGTTCGTTCGCGAGCGCGATTCGGTCGCGGCCCGCGGCCTTGGCGGCGTAGAGCGCCTGATCGGCGGAGCGAATCAGCTCCTCAGTGGTCCGGCCGTCGCCCGGATACGCCGCGACGCCGAACGATAAGCTGATTTTCCCGAGCAGCTGCCCCGCGTGCGTCACCGAAAGGCGCTTCACTTCCTCGCGCAGGAGTTCCGCGCGCCTCTGCGCGGCATCTTTCGTCGCGCCCGCCAGAATGAGCGAAAACTCCTCGCCTCCGAAGCGGCATGCCACATCCTGGCCGCGCGTGCGCTCGCCGATCAGATCGCCCAAGGCGCGCAGCAGCGCGTCGCCCGCCTGATGGCCGAAGCTGTCGTTGAAATGCTTGAAGTGATCGATATCGAGCATGATGAAGCCGACCGACTGGCCGTTGCGCTCCGCGCGCCGCAATTCCCGTTCCAGCGATTCTTCCATGTAGCGGCGATTGAAGAGCCCCGTGAGCGGATCGCGGATCGATTGGCTGCGCAGCACTTCCCGCAGTCGCAGCGTCGCCAGCGCGAGCGAGATGCGCTCGCCGACGGCGATTCCCTGCCGCCCCAGCGATTCCATCTGGTCTCCCGGCAGCAAGCCCGGCGGAATCGCCGCAAGAGACGCCTTTTCGACGTAGAGCACGCCGAGGATTTCGCCGTGCGCCGACAGCGGAACGCAAACGTACCCGCCGACCGTGGGGTGAACGTGCGTGCAACGCATCGGCGAACTCGCGTCGTCCACGGGGTGGAGCTTGCCGCGCCGCAGCGCCCAGCAACCGTCGGGCGAAAATGTTTTTTCCGTGGTGAGCTTTTCGCCCCACGTTGCCACGGTGTCGACGATGTTCCGCGAGGCGTTCATGATGCAGAGCGCGCCCGAATGCGAGTTCAGGATGCGCGGCAGCGCGCCGCCCGCGATCTGGTAAGCCTCGTCCACGCTTTGGCACGACTGCAGAATGTCGACCAGCTCGGTCAGCTTGGCCGCCTCTTTCGCGCGCAACTCGGAGTCGCGAAGCGCGACGTGCAGCTTCTGATGCGCCGCGCGCAGGGCCGCTTCCTCCTGCTTTCGCACGGTAATGTCTTCGGCGATTCCGACCACGCGATGCAGTTCGCCCTTGTCGTCGTGCACCGGAAAGGTTCGCGCGCTGATCCAGCGCAGCGACCCGTCCACGCGCACCAGGCGATACTGCATCTCGATGGCGATTCCGCTCGCCGATTGCTGGAAAAAATTGGAAACGCGCTCGCGGTCGTCCGGATGCACCGCGTCGATCCACGCCGTCGGCCGCTGGTACAGCTCCTGGCGGGACATCCCCCACACTTCCTCGAAGGCGTTGCTGACGTACGCGAAGCGCACCGGGTCGAGCGCGACGACGAAAAACACTTCCTTGATATTTTCAGCGAGCTGGCGGAACTGCTCTTCGCTCTCGCGCAGCGAATCCTCGGCGGCGCGCCGCGCGGTAATGTCCTTCGCCCACCCGAACCCGCCGATCACGCGCTTCCGCCGGTCGACGATCGGCCCCACGCTCAGGTACACCGGAAAGACGCTCCCGTCCTTGCGCGTGAAGAAACACTCGCCGCGCCAGCCCTTTTTCTCGAGCGACTTGGCCCCGATATCGCGTACGAGGTCGCGGGGGTTGGCGTCGCCGTGGGCGATGGCGAAATGCTGGCCGATCATTTCCTCCCGTGTGCGCCCGAGCGCCTTGAAGAAGGACTCGTTGACGAAAGTGAAGCGCCCGTCGCGATCGCTCATGCCGATCATTTCGGAGCTGTTTTCCACGGCCTGGGCGAGGACGTGGATCTGCTCCTCCATGCGCTTGTGCCGCGACGCACTTCCGCTCGCTTTCCGGGTTTTTCGACTGGTTCGCTTCACGATGTCCGTCCCCCGGCGGTGCTGGTCCGCCGGCAGGCTCGCCTATGCCGAAACACGTGCCCTCGCTTGCCCCGAATGCATTCTAACGGAATTGGCGCCTAGTTTTACCCGAAGCTTCGGCATTAGTTACCTAGAAGTTACATATACGCCAGGACACGGCCTGTGTCGTCGGGCGGGCCGCTCGGCCCCTTCCGAGGCGCAACCAGTCCCAAAACCGCCCTTGTCGCGCCACCTAAGGGCATCTTAAGCCCCCGCTGGGGGCATCCTGGATGCCGCCACGGGGCGAGATTTTGACCCGCCGGAAAGTGTGCTAGCGTAAATTCGTCTTGCATCCGTTTCAGGAGGACGAATGAAGCTCGACTTGCTGGCAATCGCGCCGCATCCGGACGACGTGGAGCTCACCTGCGGCGGCACCATGCTCAAGATGGCGCAGGCCGGCTACGTTACGGGCATCGTAGACCTTACGCGCGGCGAGACGGGCACGCGCGGCACGCCCGAGACGCGCCTGAAGGAAGCTGCGCGCGCCGGAAAATTCCTTGGCGCGAAGGTGCGGCGAAATCTCGGGCTTCCCGACGCGCACCTCAGCGTCTGCGACGAACACAAAGCCGCCATTGCCGAAGTGATCCGCGAGTTCGAGCCGCATACCGTCATTCTTCCCTACTGGGAAGGCCGCCACCCCGATCACTACACGGCGGCGACGCTGGGCTGGGAGGCGTGCTTCGTCGCGGGGCTGAAGAATTACGCGCTGGCGGGCCAGGCGTGGCGGCCGTTCAAGATCATTTATGCCGCGGCCTATGCGGACGTGCGGCCGACGTTCGCGGTTGACATCACCAGGCAGTTCGAGGGGCGGCGGCGCGCGATCCTGGCGTATGAGTCGCAGTTTCGTCCGGCGAAAAAAGAAAAGTCGAGGGTGTCGTTGCCGCTCGACGAACTGGAGGGGCGCATGGAGCTGATGGGGCGGCACTATGGACGCATGATCGGCGTGAAATACGCCGAGGGGTTCGTGGTGAAGGAAGTGATGAGCGTGGACGACGTGGTGAAGATGCCCGTGCGATCAATGTGAGCTGGAGACGTAACTCGTGACTTGTGATTCGTGACTCGTGAAAACCTGAAGAAACATCTTGACCGCAGAGACTCAGAAGGCGCAGAGAAAAGCTGAGAAGAAGCGACGGCCCTGAGCACGAGACGCGCCCAGGGCCGTTTGTCTTGCGAAAGCAAGACGGCGAAACTAGAACTGGTTCCAGAGGAACTGGTTGTAGACCTCGTGGTGATATTGGACCTCGGGGCCTTTCACGAACGTGCCGAGGAGGCGCGGGCAGCGGTCGGCGGAAGCGCGTTTCAGCTCGACGTAGCGAGCCTTGACGTCTTCACCGAGAAGCTTCGTGGTCCACGCGGCCTTCTCGAAATCCTCGATCGCGGTGTAGATGTTGTCGGGCAAGTAGCGCTCGGCCTGGCGGAGATTGTCGATCTTGGCCGTGTCGCCTTCGATGCCAGTCTTGAAGACGCTGAGCATCACGAGGTACGGATTCGCGTCCGGCGCGACCGAGCGAACTTCGACGCGCATGCTCCGCGAATTGCCGATCGGGATGCGGATCATCGAGCCGCGGTCGACGGCCGACGCCTTGATCTGGTTCGGCGCTTCGAAGTGCGGATCGAGCCGGCGATAGGCGTTCACGCTCGGGTTGAGCGCGAGGCAGATGTCGTTGCCGTGCGTGAGAATGCGGTCGACGAATTCCCAGCCGTGCTTCGACAGCTTTTCCTGGCCGTTGGGATCCCAGAATTGGTTCTT
>DATJRU010000018.1:0-2169 GCA_035504455.1 Vulcanimicrobiaceae bacterium | reverse complement strand
GTTCACGGCAGCGATCGTGGGCTGGGCGACGTCATCCTCGCCGCGTACGACCGCGCCTATCCCGCGCAGACCGGTGCCGCTGCGGCCCCGGCGGCCCGCAACAAGGATGCCAAGGACGCATTCGAGTTTGTCGTGAGGCGCATGGACGGCTCGCCGCTTGCGCTAGCGCCGCTCAAGGGCAAAGTCGTCGTGCTGAGCTTCTGGGCCACGTGGTGCGAGCCGTGCCAGGAACTCGAGCCGCTTTTCAATCGGGTTGCCGGGAATTTCGCGGGAAACGGCGACGTCGCGTTCTTCGCCGCGAATACCGACGACGACGAAACGCAGGTCGCTCCGTTCGTCGCGAGCCAGAAATGGGACGTTCCGGTAATCTACGCGGACGGTCTCGACGATTTCATGAAGGTCGATAGCCTGCCGACGGTTTTGATTCTCGGTCGCAGCGGCAACATCGTCTACCGCGTCGGCGGCCTCCCACCCGAAGGATTCACCGAATCGCTCACGGCAGCCATCCAAAGCGCGCTGGGCGGCATCCACGAGTAGCGATTCTCGTCAGGGATCAGAGGGTCGGCGACTTCACGTTGCTTGGTTGCGCGGCATCGCGCGCGGCCAGAATCGTGTTGACGTGGATGCTTACGGTGTCTTCGATCTTCCGCGCGTAGCCTCCCGCCAGCGTGATCGCCACCGGCGCGCCGTTGCGCCGCGCGTAGTCGAAGACCAGAGCATCGCGCCGCGCGAGACCTTCCATCGTCAGCGAAAGACCGCCCAGCTGATCCTCGCGGTAAGGATCGGCGCCCGCGACGTAAAAGAGAATCTGCGGCGAGAAATCGCGAAATGCCTGGTGCAGGTGCTTTTCGAGAATCGCGAGATAGTCGGCATCGCCGATGCGGTCGGGCAAGTTGATGTCGAGGGTCGAGCGCGCTTTCGGGAAGGGATAATTGTGTTCTTGATGGATCGAGAGCGTGAAGATGTCCGCATCGCCCGAGAAAATCTCGGCGGTCCCGTTGCCCTGGTGGACGTCCGTATCGACCACGATCGCCCGCTCGATCTTGCCGTCGAATTGCAGCCGCCGGATCGCAACGGCCACGTCGTTGATCACGCAGAATCCCTCGCCATGATCCGGGCAAGCGTGGTGAAAGCCGCCGCCCACGTTCGCCGCCCAGCCGTCTTCAAGCGCGCGCTGCCCCGCAAGAATCGATCCGCCCGCCGCCAGCCAGCACGCCTCGACCAGCTTTTTCGAGTAGGGAACTTCCATTCGCTGAATCTCGGCGGCACTCATCGAGCCTGATTTCAGCTTGTAGACGTAGTCCTGCGAATGGACGCGCAGAATATCCTCATCGGACGCAGGCTTCGGCACAAGGAAATCATCGGGCGAAGCCAGTTTCTCGGCGAGCAGCCGATCGTGGATCAGACGGAATTTCTGTGAAGGAAAAACGTGCGTCCCCAGATTCAGATCGTAGCGCTCGTCGTATACCAGCTTGAATGGCAGCACAGTTTTTCGAGCGTAACGCCAACGCCCGCCCAACGCAAACCGGCAGAGCCGCCGCGCTTGGCGGGTAAACCCTTATCGACCGGTTGCCAAACGCCACAGGATGTATGCGATAACGAGTATAAAACCCGCGAGGAGCGCGAACCGCACGCGGCTGAGCTGAGTGAGAGGTCTGGACATCACGGGGCCGAGCAGAACACCGACACCCACGAAAAGTGCAAAACGGAACAGGATTCGATGGGGAGACTCGAAGTGGTGTGTACCGTACCGGTCAGAGAGAGTTATCAGAAGGGCGGTACAGACGCCCCAAAAGGCCCAGTAGCCCCAGGAGGCAAATAAGGTCCTTCCAGAATTACTTGTCTCTTCCATTAGTTGAGATGCTACGCTCCCGCAAGCGCCCTTTGCAAGGTGGCCGAATTCGATGTTGCTGCATACTGTCGCCGTGTGCTAGAGTTTTCGCGATGCGGCGTGCGCATGCCATTCTCGTGATCCTGGCCCTGCTGGCAACTCCGATGGCGCTGCTCGCGCGCTCCGATTGCGACCAATCCGCGTGCGACTGCATGTGCGACCTCGTGAACCGGTCGCTCGCAGCGAATGCGCGCAAGGCCCCGAGGCTCTGCGGGCAAGCCGCAGGCTCGATGCATCAATGCGCGATGAACACGAAGCATCATTCGCCGGACTACGGC
>DATJRU010000017.1:0-63466 GCA_035504455.1 Vulcanimicrobiaceae bacterium | reverse complement strand
ATCAAGAAGGAGCTCGCGCGAATGACCTTCGGCGAATAATGCCGAAAGTCCGATGGGCGAAGCTCCGGCTGGCGCTACCGTTCCCTTCTCCCGACGCGTGCTCGGTGCCGTTGCCATGTCGACGAATGGTGGACTATCATTACGCCATACTTCGGGCCGATGGTGGGAGGGTCTGCCATGACACGCGCCGCCTTGTGGTTCTCACTCGCCGCTTTCTCTATCGTCTTCTCTTTGGCCGTTCGCGCGCAAGAGGATGGCGTGCACGCGCCCAGCGGCGGTACTCGCATGTCGGTGCAGAGCATTTTCATTCCTCCGATACCTAACGCGCCATTCACGGCGACCGTGAGCACCACGTGGCTTCGCGTGCTCGACGACGGCAGCACCATGACCGTGCAGAATCGCCGGATGGTCGCGCGCGACGATAGCGGGCGAATCTTCGAGCAACGCCGTTATCTGGTGCCTGCCGGCGATCCTCGTGAAAAGCTAATCCACCGGCTCGAATACGCCGATCCGAGCACGCATGTGGTCTACTACTGCGAACCGATGAGACGCGCCTGCGAAATCTACGATTATTTTCCGCCGACCGAGGCGGCGACGCCTATCCCCGCCGGGCCTCTAGACGGCGGGAACCGATTCCTGACGCGCACGGAGCTTGGCAACGACACGATTAGCGGCGTCGAGGTTGTCGGAACGCGCGAAACGACGACGATCAATGCGAGCGTCGCCGGGAACGATCGTGCGATCTCAATCGTCAAGGAATTCTGGTTTTCACCTCAACTTGGAATCAACGTGGTTGAGAAACGGCAGGACCCGCGCGTGGGCACGCAGACGTTTACCGTGAGCGATATCAGTCTGGGCGAGCCTGACGCGCGGCTTTTCGACATGCCCTCCGGCTATCGGATGATCGACACGCGGAAACTGAATTCGGCGGCTGCTCAGGATTCCGGCGCCAACTAGCAGGGATTTTCACCTCGAGTTGATCTATCACCGAGACACATTCGGAGGGCAAAACACCAAGACGCCCTCCTCAGTGTGACGATCCTGGCCGGATCGTCAGTAAATGTCGTACTGCTCCCAATGCAGTGTGGGGTCGGCCTGGATGATTACGCTCTTCTTGGTCCAGCGCTCGAGCTCCTCGACCAGCGACGACTCGCGCGTCTTTAGCGCTTTGCCGATTTCCGGGTGGACGCGCAGGGTGATGCTGCCCGACGACATTTCGGGGGCCATCTTGCGCGCTTCCGTCTGAATCTCGTAGCACAGCGTGGGGATCGATTTCACCATGCCGGAGCCGGTGCAGTAGGGACACGGCTGGCAGAGGGTGCGTTCGAGCGCCTGCTTGGTGCGCTTGCGCGTGATCGCGATGAGGCCGAATTCGTTGAAGCGAAGCATCTTCGACGGAGCTCGGTCGGCGCGCAACGCCTCTTCGAGCGCGGCCATCACCTTTTCGCGATTGCGGCGCTCTTCCATGTCGATGAAGTCGATGATGATGATCCCGCCGAGATCGCGCAGGCGCATCTGGCGGACGATTTCCTTCACCGCTTCGAGGTTGGTGCGCACGATCGTGTCTTCCAGGCGATTCGAGCCCTTGCCGACGAATTTGCCGGTATTGACATCGATCGCCACCAGCGCTTCGGTGTGGTTGATCACGATGTAGCCGCCCGACTTGAGCCACACTTTCGGGCGCAGGCCCTTGTCGATTTCCTGCTGGATGCCGAACTCTTCGAATACCGGATTTTCCTTGGTGTAGAGCTTCACGCGGTTCACGAGGCCCGGCTGGAAACGGCTCATGAACTCGATGATCTTCGTGTATTCGTCCTCGGAGTCGACCCAGATGGCAGCGTAGTCCGAGCTGATGTGGTCGCGGAGCATGCGCTCGACGAGGTTGAGGTCGCGGTGCAGCAGCGACGGCGCCTTGCGCTGCTCCGAGCGCGACTTGATTTCGGACCAGGTGCGCGTGAGGAATTCGACGTCGGCGCGCACTTCTTCGGGAGCGGCGCTGGCGGCCGCGGTGCGAACGATGAAGCCGCCGCCGGCCGCGCCCTTGGCGTCGTTCACGAGGTGGCGCAGGCGCGAGCGTTCTTCCGCGGAAGCGATCTTGCGCGAGACGCCCGTGTGATCGAGCGTGGGCATATAGACCAGGTAGCGTCCCGGAAGGGCGATGTGGCTGGTGATGCGCGCGCCCTTTTTGCCGAGCGGCTCTTTGGCGATCTGGACGATGATTTCCTGGCCCTGCTTCAGGAGATCGGCGATCAGCTGCGGGCGACGCGTCTGCGGACGATGCCCGTGACCGCCGTGGCCGTGATGCGGACGACGGCCGCGATCGTCGCGGCGTCCACGCCCGCGGTCGCGACCGCCGCGGCGTCCTGGATGCTGCATGCGGGCGCGGAAATCGTTGCTGCGCACGCTGGCCTTCCAGGGCTGGCCTTGCGGCGCCGAGCCTTCGGCGGATGCGCCGGAAATGCTTTCGCCGGGCATGACCTCGGAACCGGCTGCGAGCGCATCTTCCGCCATCGCAGATTCATGGTGTTCGGCGGATTCCGATTCGATGCCGCTTTCCAGCGGCGCGAGCATGCCTTCGGTTTCGGCGGACTCTTCTTCTTCCTCGAGAGCTTCCTCTTCCTCGGCGGCAGCCTCGGCTTCTTCGGCCTCAGCGGCTTCCACGGCGGCGATCTCTTCGGGAGACGCGAAGACGCGCTCTTCGGCGGCGCGCTCGAGCTCGTCGCTCTGCGCGTCGGCCACGTGTTCGGCGAGAACGGCGGCTTCCTCGTCCGTCAAATCGGGAGCGGCTTCATGGGCAGCTTCGATTTCGGGAGAGACTTCCTCGACGCGATGGAATACGACTTCGTTCGACTCGATTTCCTGCTCTTCTTCTTCGATCTCGTCGTCGGCCGCGATTTCTTCGAGAAATTCGGGCGCGGCGATGGGCGCGGCGGCCTGCGCTGGCGGAGGCTCCACGTGCTTCCACTTGGAGATCGACTCGCCCGGAAGCGGCTCGAGGCCGGTCGACGACGCGTGATATTCCGAACGCGCGGGACGCGGAGCCTCGACAACAGGCTCGGAGACTGCGGGCGCTGCGGCGGGCTCGGGCGCCGCAGCGGAGGCTTCCGCGGCTGCCACGTGCTCATCGGTTGCGGACGGCGCGGCCGCTGCGGGAGGTTTCTCCTTGTATTTCGCGAGGGACTCGCCGGGAAGAATGATCGGAACGTAATCCGACGGCAGCGCGGGCTCGCTGGAATGCTCCTCGTGCGGGCGAGACGGCGCATATTTCGATTGCGGCAACTCGCGCCCGAAGCGGCGATCGCCGCCGCCACGGCCACCGCGATCGCGACGGCCGAAGCGCCCGCGGCCCCGTCCACCGCGCCTGCCGAAATCGCGTCCGCCGCGATCGCGATCGTGGCGGGGCGCGCGGTTTTCGAACTGCGGGCGGTCCGGAGCGGAAGTGTTGAGCACCGGCGGAGGCGGTGGCGCGACAGGCGCCGGCCGAGCCGCGATTGAATCGCTCGGAGCCGCGAACGGAGCCGGAGCGGAATCGACGTCCGCCGGCTCGAGCGCCGGCGCGGCGGAAGCGGCCGGGAAAACCTGGCCGCCCTGCTCCTCCATCTTGTGGATCTTTTCCTCGGCGGTCGTCGCGACGTGCTCGTCGAACTCTTCGATGCCTTCGAGGAAGTCGGTGACGTAGAGGAAGGCGTCGCTATCGAGCCCGATCTCCACGAAGGCCGACTGCATGCCGGGAAGCACGCGCGTCACGCGGCCCTTGTAGATGCTGCCGACTAACGCAAACTCTTTCTCGCGTTCGACGTAATATTCACAAAGCTGTCCTTCTTCCAGAATCGCCACCCGCGTCTCGTGCGGGTTCGCTGAAATGACCATTTCCTTCGACATTTAAAAACTCCTCATGGAGCGTGCGAGTGCGGCGGCGCAGGAAAAATTCGCGTGCGCCAGAACCGTCATGGGGGAAGGCTGCGCCTTCGACGAGCCACGACGGGCCGCCCAGGAAAGAACCCAAGTTTTTCGGATGGACTTTCCCCACTCGATGCGTCCTTCGATCAATCCTGAATTCCCGTGTCCCGAGGGGCCGGGACGCCGGGCACTGGGCGCGGCGATAAACGCCGCGACCTATACGTTTGATACCTACGCCAACAAAATGGAACGGGGCTAGTTGACGAAACGCCGCATGCGGACGTTCATCACCAGACCCAAAGCCAAAAACACAAAAGCTGTTGCCGAGCCGCCGTAACTCATGAGCGGCAACGGAATGCCCGTGACCGGCATATCGCCGATCACCATGGAAGCGTTGACCAGAACGTGGAAACCGAGAATGGCCGTCACTCCCATCACCACAAACATGCCGGCCTTGTCTTTTGCCTTCTGCGCGTTGTCCACGAGGCGCAGAATCAACCCTAAGTAAAGAAGCAAAACGACACAGACTCCGATGAACCCTTGCTCTTCGGCGAGCGCGGCGAGAATGAAGTCCGAATAGCGGACCGGCACAAAGCCCAACTGGTTCTGACTGCCCTTGCCGAATCCTTTTCCCCAAAAGCCACCCGAACCCACGGCAATCTCTGACTGCAAAATCTGATAGCCCGCACCACGCTGATCTTCTTCGGGGTGCAGAAACGTCTGGATGCGCTGCTGCTGGTAAGGCTTCAAGTGGCGCCGCATGTTCCAAGCGACCGGAACCAGCAGCGCGATTACAATCGCGCCGATCGCCAGATGCTTCCACTCAATGCCGGCGAGGAACGCGCCAACGACAGCCACGGGAACGAGCACCATCGCGGTTCCCAAATCCGGCTGCTTCAAAATCAGAGCCACGGGGACTAAAGTCAGCGTGGCTATCTTCGCTAAATCGCGAAGAGTGAGGCGGTCGGTGCGCACTTCCGTAAAGTAGCGCGCCAGCACGATGATTATAATCAACTTCATGAGTTCTGACACTTGCAAATTCTCGCCGCCGATGGAAATCCAGCGTTTCGCCCCGAGACGGGAGTAACCGAGTACCAGAACCACGAGCAAGCCGGCGATACCAACCATATATAGGATCGGCGCTTGATCCATGAGCGTGTGGTAGTCAATTCGGGAGATGATGAACATCCCCACGAGACCCACGCCGATCCAGGCGACCTGCTTCCATTGCATTCCAGTCATGGCACTTGCGTGGGTGGAGGAGTAGATCTCGAGGACGCCGATGGTGCAGATGGCGGCCACGATGGCCATGAGCGTCCAGTCGAAATCGTGAATGCTGGGCCGATCTTTCACCGGTGGGCTCCCACGGAAGCGACGAGGGACGCGGGCGTTGTGCCGGACGGAGAAGCTGCAGAGGCCGAAGACGTTCCGGACGGCTGCTGCGGAGCCGGCATCTGGAAGTGGCCGGCTTTCTTGTCGTAGTAGGCTTTCACAACGTCGCGAACGATCGGCGCAGCAGACGTGCTGCCCCAGCCTCCGGCCTGCACCAGAGCCGCCACGACGATCTCGGGATTGCGGCGAGGGGCGTAGCCAACAAACCAGCCGTTCTCTTTGAGGTGCTGGCCCAGCTTATGCTGAAGATCGAAGCCTTCCGTCTGGGCGGTGCCGGTCTTGCCGGAAAAGTCGATGTTTTGCAGTTTGACGAGACCTGAAGTGGTGCCGTCGGGCTCGTTGACGACGCCCCACATGCCGTCGGTGACTTGCTGAACAGTATCGTCAGAAAGTGGAAAAACCTCGGGCGGCGGGACCGTGGCATTTTTCAGAAGGTGCGGGTGAATCAGATTTCCGCCGCTGGCGACCGCGGCGATCATGCGGGCGAGTTGCACGGGCGTCGCCATGACGGCGCCCTGGCCGATCGAGACGGAGATCGTGGAGCCGGCGTACCACTTGTGATGGTAGACGCGCTGGACCCATTCCTCGGAGGGAACGAGGCCGGGCTCTTCGCCGGGCAAGTCGATTCCGGTGCGACGGCCGAGGCCGAGGCCGGATGCATAGTGCGAAATCCGGTCGATGCCGAGCAGCTTGCCGACGTTATAGAAGTAGACGTCGCAGGACGCGACGATGCCCTTGTGAAGATCGACGAGGCCGTGAGCGTGGTCGCAATGGAAGGTGCGGCCGTAGAAATTGGCGTAGCCCGGGCAGTTCACCGTGAAATTCGCGGGAATCGCCTTTGATTCGAGCATCGCGGTGGCCATCACGATCTTGAAGACGGAGCCGGGAGCGAGCTGCGCCTGGATGGCGCGGTTCAAGAGAGGCGTCTGCGGATCGGAGTTGAGGTCCGCCCATTCTTTCGGCGCGATGCGCACGGCGAAATCGTTGGGATCGAAGGTCGGGCGGCTGACCATGGCGAGGACTTCGCCGGTGCGCGCGTCCATGGCGATGAGAGCGCCTTCTTTATTGGCGAAATCGGCTTCGGCGACGGACTGCAGATCGTAGTCGATCGTGAGCTGAATGGGCTTGCCGGGGATGGCTTCGACGTCGTCCATCGTGCGAACCATTTTGCCGATGCTGTTCACAACGACACGGCGCATGCCGTCCGTGCCGACGATCTGGTCGTTGTATTCCTTCTCGAGGCCGGCCTTACCGACGATGTCGCCGGGACGATACTTGTCGGGATTATTCGCGAGATCCTGCGGCGAGACTTCGCCGACGTAACCGAGGGTATTGGCCAGCATCTGTCCGTGGGGATAGCGGCGGCGCTGAACCATCATCAAGTCGAGCATGGGCAGGTCCGCGCGATGCGAATCGACGAAGGCAATATCCGCTTCACTGGCGGCGGGCTTGATCACGATCGGCTGGAATTTCGGCTCGTACTTGGCTTCGTCGATCTGTTCGCGCAGATCGTCGCTGGAGATCCCGAGGCCGTCGGCGATGCGCGGGAGATTGCGTTCGACCTGCTTCGGGTCGTCGCGCAACAAAAGGATGCTGAACGAAGGATAACTATCGGCGAGAACGCGGCCTTCGCGATCGAGCATCGCGCCGCGCGGAGCGATGATCGGAATGGTCCGGATGCGGTTTTTTTCGGCGAGATCGGCGAAGTGGCCCGATTGGACGACCTGCAATTTCCAGAAGCCGACGAGGATCAACGCAACAAAGAAGACGGAGATGTAGGAAAACAGCGCCAGCCTTCCCTGCGGAATCTTCTGATCGCTAATGCCCCATGGTGCCAACGAAACTCCAACGCGGCGGGCCATCCCCGGCCCGAAATGCGTCCTGCCACCGAATGCGAATCGGTTGACCTTAAAACCTAACACCGTGCACACAGGCCTGCAACGGGCCATGTCCTTTTGGTCAACGGATCGTCAAGGTTGGCCGAGGGGGGAGGGCCCGTCAAGATCCAGGCGCGGGGCCAGCGGGACAGGGGCGGTTCTCATCTAGCGGTGCCCTGCCAAGTTTCTGCTCGGCTTGAATGAACTCGGCTGTATTGGGATCACGTAATCGGCGGCAGCGAGACTTTCGCGTGTCGTCCCCAGTTCAGGTTTATTTCGGGACCCACCTGAACCAAACCGGGTTCATCAAAGGCAGAGGGGTACCTAAAATGAAGAAACCGCGACATTGTCGCTTGGAATCAATCTTGCTTCATACATTTAGACCGGACTGGCCATCGAGAGGGACAGAGCAAGAGTAGGATTGAAAACAGTGTCATCATCCCCTATCATTTGGGAGATGCCCCCCGCTGCGGTGAAGGCGAGGAAAATCGCTCAGCCGGCTCCAAGCCATGTGCTTCGCTGCGCCGACGCTCGCGAATTGAGTTGGATTCCGGATGGGAGCGTACACCTCGTTCTCACATCACCCCCGTACTGGACCCTCAAGGAATACCCGTCGAACGAAAATCAGCTCGGACTAGTCTCGGACTACGAGCGTTTCCACGACGAGCTTGACAAGGTGTGGCGACACTGCTTTCGGGTTTTGGTGCCCGGCGGGCGTCTGGTCTGTGTTGTCGGAGACGTGTGCCTCTCACGCAAGAGACACGGGCGGCACATGGTGATGCCGCTGCATGCGGACATCGTGGTTCGGTGCCGGAAGATTGGGTTCGACAATCTGAACCCCATTTTTTGGTACAAGATCTCGAACGCGGCTTATGAGGTGGAAAATGGTTCGGGATTCTTGGGCAAGCCTTACGAGCCGAACGCGATCATCAAGAATGACATGGAATTTATTCTGATGCTCCGAAAGTCCGGCGGGTATCGGCAACCTACAGAACCACAACGGAACGCTTCGCGGCTCACAAAGCAGGAGCACCACGACTGGTTCCAGCAAGTTTGGACGATTCCAGGTGAATCGACCCGGTCACATCCCGCGCCCTATCCAGAGGACCTCGCGTACCGCCTTGTGCGCATGTTCTCGTTTGTTGACGATACCGTTCTCGATCCTTTTATGGGGCTGGGGACCACAGTGGCTGCTGCTCTAAAGTGCGATAGAAATGCAATTGGCGTGGAAATCGATCCGTCGTACTTCGCCAAGGCAAAGAGTCGGATCGAGAACAGTTCCCGCAATCTTTTCGCCCACTCGTTGTCGGTTTCGAGCCGCCGCTGAAACTCAGAAGCGCTCCTGGTAGGCCCTGCTGACCCGAACTAGCACTGCGGCGTAGTCCTGCCTGGTAGAGTTAAGGTCCACCCAATCAAAAGGAAACGGAGGCTCATTCGTAGCTCTGTATTTTAGGATCACGAACTGATCGAATACCGGAGCGGCGTCTGCGAGTAGGCGACGTTCTGCCTCAGAGGCCTCTTGGATCGGATGCAGATATCCTCCCTTTCCGGTCGTCGGGGTCACACGGTTTCCCTCGTAG
The DNA here is from genome assembly GCA_035504455.1 of Vulcanimicrobiaceae bacterium. Classification (GTDB taxonomy): domain Bacteria; phylum Acidobacteriota; class Terriglobia; order Acidiferrales; family UBA7541; genus Palsa-295. Next base: position 54,717 of record DATJRU010000017.1, on the reverse strand, counting down.
CCGACTGTATGGTCCGCGTGATTGATTCCTACAATTCCGACGCAAACTGGACGACCTCCGCTTTTTCTGAAATGGTCCACTTGTTTGCGGAGATCGCCGACCACGCGATCAATTTGCTTTATCATCGCTTTCGCCAGGATTTTGACCTCGATTCCAATTTCGATTGTCGCAATTGGCCCGCGTGCAACTAGAAAGCCTGGGTCGACGATAGAGGCTTCGCCCGGAATTATTTCCCCGAATGTTCCGTCTCCACGTCGCGCCTTAATTCCGCGCGTCCGGTTCTGCACGTTAAGAACGCTTCGCCGCGAGTCGATCGCACCAACGAGCTTTGCGGAACGTGAGATCGCGTGAAGGTCTTCGAAGGCATGCATTGCCACAAAATCGCCCTGGTTTGAGGAACGATGCCTATAAACGCGGCCCTCAAAGAGCCGTCGAAACTCGGCGAGGAGCCGATAGTCAAGTTTGAGAGGCGTTTCCGTCAAAGCGCCGGAATCTTAACATCATATGGCCCACCAATCGCTTGCCAGAAAAAGTTCCGTGCATAGGGCGAGTGGCAGGGGTGACCGGGCGGACGACGGTGAATGCGTAAGGGACAACCGGGGGCCAGCGGGACAGGGGCGGGCGTGAAAGGATTCCAGAGGCGTCCGAAGCGTTCATTGGGCGTTCACACGCCATTTATAAAGACCCTATAGGTTTGCGCCCCTACGGCACATCCCAAAGGCGGCGGAGACCGCACTTTCCCGCGTGGATTCGTGAGGTGAAAAATGGCTACTGGAACGTCGGTACTTGACGCAAAGCTGGGTTCAGGGGGCGCTTCGCAGCGCGCCGGAAAGATCGGCGTCCTGATCTTCGGGATCGCCCTGATTGTCGGGTTCATTTACGCGGGCGGCCACTTGATCTCCGACCTGTCGGCAATTCACGCGACGAGCTATCTGCCGTTCGTCCTGCTGGGAATCGCGCTCCTGGTGGCGCTGGGATTCGAATTCGTGAACGGATTTCACGACACGGCGAACGCCGTGGCGACGGTGATCTACACGCATTCCCTCGAGCCGCACATCGCGGTGGTGTGGTCGGGCTTCTGGAATTTCATAGGGGTGCTGACGTCGAGCGGAGCGGTGGCATTCGGAATTGTGTCGCTGCTGCCGGTGGAGCTGATCCTGCAGGTGGGGAGCAGCGCGGGATTCGCGATGGTGTTCGCACTGCTCATCGCGGCGATCATCTGGAACCTGGGCACATGGTATTTCGGGATTCCGGCGTCGAGTTCGCACACGATGGTCGGCTCGATTATTGGAGTGGGCATTGCGAACCAGCTGATGTCCGTGAAGACGGGAACAAGCGGAGTGGATTGGGGCCAGGCGCTGAACATCGGCAAGTCGCTGCTGTTTTCGCCGCTCATCGGATTCGCGGTAGCCGCGCTTCTGCTGCTTCTCTGCAAAGCTTTCCTAAAGAATGAAGCTCTGTACAAGGCTCCCGAAGGAACCGAGCCGCCGCCTTTCTGGATCCGCTGCCTCCTGGTGCTGACCTGCACGGGAGTGAGCTTCGCGCACGGCTCAAACGACGGGCAAAAGGGCATGGGGCTGATCATGCTGATCCTGATCGGGACCGTGCCGACGGCGTACGCAGTGAACCACGCGACGACCACCGCGCAGACGCAGGACTTCATCGCGGTGTCGGCGCAGATGACGGACACGCTGAGCCATTACGTCTCGCCGGACGCCGTGATTGGAGATTCGCGGGACGAGCTGACGGATTACATTCGCACGAAGAATTTCACGCCGAACACAATGCTGGCGCTGCGCGAGCAGGTGAACGGAATCGGAACCGAGATGGCGCTGTACAAGGAACTCAAGGCTGTGCCGCAGGACAAGGTTCGCAACTTCCGCAACGACATGTACGTGGTGAGCGAAGCGCTGCGATTGATGCAGAAGACGGGCAATCCGAAGTTTTCAACGGCGGATGCCGCGGTGATCAAGAACTACAAACACCATATCGACGACGCGACCAAGTTCATTCCGAGCTGGGTGAAAGTGGCGGTGGCTCTGGCGCTGGGGCTCGGGACGATGATCGGCTGGAAGCGAATCGTGATTACGGTGGGCGAGAAGATCGGCAAGGACCACCTGACGTACGGGCAAGGAGCCGCAGCCGAGATCACGGCGATGGCGACGATCTGGGGAGCCGACCACCTCGGCTTGCCAGTCAGTACGACGCACGTGCTGTCGTCGGGCGTAGCCGGCACGATGATGGCGAACAAATCGGGGCTGCAGTGGTCCACAGTGCGAAACCTGGCGCTGGCGTGGGTGCTGACGCTGCCCGCGGCGATTTGCCTATCGGCATCGCTGTTCTGGGTGTTCCGCACCGTTTGGAAGTAAGGCGACGAAGAAAGAGAGATTCTTCGCTTCGCCTGCCTCGCCGGCAGGCGGGCTCAGAATGACGGATTAACGAAGAGGAACCGCGAGAAGGAGAGCCGATGCTACCTCCCAAGGTGATCGTTTCACCGATTGATTTCAGCGAGCACTCGCAGGACGCATTGGAAACGGCGGCGGTACTGGCCAAGCAGTACGGCTCGCAGATATTGCTGGTGCACGCGGTGCCGGCGATCCCGAAGCTGCCGTCGGCCACGTCGATTTTCCATGAGGCGGAGTTCGAGCAGGAGCTGCACAAGGACGCCGAGAAGCGGCTGCAGACGCTGGTAAGCGACCTTGCAGCGAAGGGCGTCGAGGCACGCGCGGAAATCGGAACCGCCAACGACGTGTCGATGGAAATTTTGCGGATCGCCGAGCACAACAGCGCCGACCTGATCGTGATCGCGACGCACGGCATGACCGGGTGGCACAAGCTGGCCTTCGGGTCGGTGACGGAGAAAGTGGTGCGGCTGGCATCGTGCCCGGTGCTGGTGCTGCGCGCGAATCCGGCGGCAGGCAAAGACGTGCCGTCGAAAAACGCGGATACAGTGGCGGCTTAGAAGCCTGTGCGACAAAGCCGAGATAGCGTGCCGCGGGTGAACCGAAGAAAGGCTGTGTCGCACCTACGGCGCTTGGGCCGCGTTTATAGATTTTACCCAGGGCTTCGCCCTGGGCTAACTTGTGCCGCACCTCCGGTGCTGAGAAACGGGCGCGCGCCGCGAATTCTAACGGAGTTGATGTCGCCGACGGAAGACCGGGCCCGGAACTCACAAAGAATCGATGCCGGAAATAAAAAGCTAGCTGGGGCGGCGGAGCCGGTCGAGAAGGGCGAAGAGGCCCACGCCGACGGCGGCGGTAACCAGGGAGTCAAGCAGCAGGCGGGGCGTGAAAAAACGCTCGGCGTGATTCAGCAGAACGCGCTGCGTGACTGCAAACACGATCTGATGGAAATGGAATAGCAGGAAGATCAGGGTGAAGCGGCTGAGCGGATGCTCGGTATCGATGCGGCCCCCGATCGAAGACGAGATGTAGCCCACCAGAGTCTTCGCAATCCCGTAGAGACCGATCAGGTTGTCGGCGCTAAGAGCGTCCTGCACGATGCCGATCGCGGCGCCGAGCAGCAGGCCGGTGGACGTGTTGCGGCGGCTGACGCCGAAATAGACGGTGACGAGCAGGGGAAGATCGATCAGTTCGGACCAGCGACCGTACTTGTGAAGAAACGCCTGAAGGACCAGCGCCAAAAACGCGGTGACGATGACGGTGCCGCCGTAATACTTGTGGACCTCGATGTTCGAGTCCGAGCGGATTCCGGCGCTGAGCATCGACGCCATTTTATCGCGGCTCCTTGGCGGCAGGGGCTGCCGGCTTGGCGGCAGCAGGAGCGGGAGAAACGGACGCGGGCTGCACGGACGCCGGCGTGGCGTTCACGGCGTTCGGATCGACGGGCACTTCGGCGGGCTTCAGGGACACGTCCTGGCGCGTAAGAAGGACGAGGACGTCCTCGAGACGATCGAGACGCACAGCCGGCTCGACGTGGATGATCTGGAACGGAAGCGCCTGCGAGGCGTCCTTCACGAGGCCGATCGGCAATCCCTTGGGGAAAATGCGGTCCTCGCCGGAGGTGAGAATCACTTCGCCAGGATGGACTTTTTCGTCGTTCACGACGTAGTCCATGATGGGCAGCGGATCGCCGGTGCCCTTCACGACGCCGTGAGTGCGGGAGTCGGCGAAGAGAGCGCCGACACCGCTTTCCTTGTCATTCATGAGAAGAACTTGCGCCGTATTGTTCGTAAAGACTTCGACGATCTTGCCGACGATGCCGTCGGGCGTGATGACGGCCATGTCGCGGCGAAGGCCATCGTGCTGGCCGCGATTGATGAACAGGGTGTGCGACGTAGGATCGGCGCTGGCTCCGATCACCTGGGCGGCGAGCATCGGCGCTTCGGGATGGGCCTCGCGGAAATCGAGAAGCTGACGCAGGCGATGCGCTTCGGCCGCTTCGGTCTCGAGCTCGTAATTGCGGAGGCGCAATTGATCGAGCTCGGCTTGCAGGCGTGCGTTTTCGACGTGGGCGCCGTGCAGGGCGATGTAGCCGGTCCACACGCCACGGATCTTCGAGGACGTCCAGGTGCCGACGCGGCCTACGGGGGTGACGAGGTCGGCGGCCCAATAGCGAATCAGGGGGACGTCGCGGTCGCGCTTGATCTGGAAAGCAAGCAGCAGAACCTGCGCAAAGACGACGGCGATCAGCAGGGCGAACGGACGATGGCGAGAATAAACGTTCAGCATGTCGGAAGCCCGGACTCAGTCGATTGAAACAAGGCGCAGCAGCCGGAAATCGCTGAGCATTTTCCCGGTGCCCAGCACCACCGACGCGAGCGGATCGTCGGCAATCGAAACCGGCAAACCGGTTTCCTCGCGAATGCGCTTATCGAGATTCTTGATGAGAGCGCCGCCTCCCGTGAGCACGATGCCGCGATCGCTGATATCGGCGGAAAGCTCGGGCGGCGTGCGCTCGAGGGCGACGCGAATGGCGTTGACGATCGTGGAGATGTTTTCGGAGAGCGCCTCGCGGATTTCGCTGTCGTCGATGGTGATCGTGCGCGGGACGCCTTCGATCAGGTTGCGGCCTTTCACTTCGAGCGTGAGCGGCTTTTCCAGCGGATAGGCGGAGCCTATTTCCATTTTTATTTGTTCGGCGGTGCGCTCGCCGACCAGCAGGTTGTACTTGCGCTTGAGGTAGTGCATGACCGATTCGTCCATTTCATTGCCGGCGACGCGGACGGAACGCGAATAGACGATGCCGCTCATGGAGATGACGGCGATGTCGGTGGTGCCGCCGCCGATATCGACGACCATGTTTCCGGAAGGCTCCTCGATGGGCAGGCCGGCGCCGATCGCGGCAGCCATGGCTTGCTCGACGAGGTAGACCTCGCTCGCGCGGGCGCGGTAGGCGGAGTCCTGCACGGCGCGCTTTTCGACGGGCGTGATCTCGCTGGGAACGCCGATGACGATGCGCGGATGCACGAGGACGCGGCGGTTGTGCGCCTTCTGGATGAAATAGGTGAGCATCTTTTCGGTGACTTTGAAGTCGGCGATGACGCCGTCCTTCATGGGCTTGATGGCGACGACATTGCCCGGCGTGCGGCCGAGCATCTCCTTGGCTTCGCGGCCGACGGCGACGACCTCGGAATTATTTTTGTTGATGGCGACGATGGAAGGCTCGTTGACGACGATGCCTTTGCTGCGGGCGAATACGAGCGTGTTGGCGGTGCCCAGGTCGATAGCCAGGTCGGAAGAGAGCAGGCTGAAGACCGACCGCATGTTGTAACCGTTCTTTGTCAATTCCTTCTCCCCCAGTGCGATGCAACGCCGCTGCGGCGGCGGCCGGCTAGCGCCGGGCCATACGTGCGGGCGGGACGGTTTACGGAATCACGACATCGACGCGCTTGATAGCCGTGCCGCCCCGCCGGTTCTGTCCGGTGATGACGATCGTGTGGCTGCCTCGCGCCATCGGCGGAGTGAAATACCGGAAATGCCCATCCGATTGAATGTCGGCTACCTCTTCCCCATTGATGATCAGCGCGGCGCCGGGTTCCGTGCGCCCGATCACTTCGACAACGTTGCCCTGCAATTCGGTGCCGTCGACGTCGAGCACCATTTCCTGTTCCTTGCCCTGCGCCACGAGCGTGAACTTGTAGGAATCGCTCGGGTCGCTGATGTTGTTCTTGTCGTCGATGGCGCGAACCCGCCAGAAATAGTCCCCTGGTTCGAAGCCGGGAATGTCGACGGAGGTTGCAGCGGTCCTTCGCTCGATCACGATGTGAGCGAAACTCGTCGTGGTGCTGGCCTGAAGATCATACTCCTTGGCGGTGGCCGAAGGATTCCAGGCGAAGTGAACGGGATCGTGCTGCGGATCGGCAACGATGATCGGCTGCAGGTTCAGAGGCTCGGTGAGCTGCGGAGGAGCGAGAACCTGGGTCTTCGTGATCGCACCACCGCCGCCAGTGAAACTGGCGCGCTCGTACTGGCCGATGTCGACGTGCTCGCTGCCGCGGTTCAGCTCGGCGCTACCGGCGTCCACCGTAACTTGCTGCTCGTTGGTCGTCGGGTCGCTGCGAACGTTCAGGCGGCTGTTCGCCTGCGCGTCGGCGACGGCATCCTGAAAGGAGACTTCGGCCTTCGAACCGGGGACCGGCCAGGTGCCGGTGTTGAGGTCGACCTGCCCCGTATTGAGGTGCACGGCAACCTGCGTGGCGTGATCCTGCGCGACGGTGTTTTCCTCGACGGTGACGAAGGTGTCGCCCTTTACGGTGTACTCGGTGCCGTCCGCGAACGAGACGCGAGCTACGCCGTCCGAGCCGGTTTCGATTTCGTCGCCCTTGTCGAGAGTGATCTGATAGTCGGCGTTGACCCATTGAAGCGAATTGACCTTTTTAATCTGCACTTTGCCGTCGAGGTTGACGAAGCGCGCCTGGCGCGCCGCCGCTGCGGCTCCGCCATTGTCGCGAGGCGCTACGGCATCGGAGATCCGTTGCAGGGTTTTCGCAGAAAATTCAGGAAAAATGAGATAGCAGGAGGCGCCGATAATCGCCAGGACCGTGAGCACCAGGAGAATGACGGTGCGATATTTGACGGTGTGCCAATACACTTCGACCCGCGTGATTTTGGGCCGGGCTCCAGCGACAGTTTTTCCGTCAGCCATCGTCATTTGGGTTCGTTTTTTCAATCTAGCATACGGGCTGAGGGCTTCTCAACGCGACTGGGGTGTAGTTGCGAAATCGCTAACACCCTTGTCATTAGGATATTTTGAGGGAACGCGAAGGAGCCCGTTTCGGGCCGTCCGGGCGCGTGCGGGAGCCATTTTGGAGGTTGACCCGGGCGGCATGATTTAGGGAGACTAGTTGTCTGATTGGAGAAGACTTGCGCGTCTTCTTCGTCGCGCGTTATGGCGCCGCGTATTTTTCACTCGGCTTATCGAGAGCAAGAACTGAGGCCGGTACTTTTCGTCCGCAAGGAAGAACAGGAAGAAGAAAATGAGAAATTTCGATCAGGAATCGATTGGCGAGCTGCTGCCGCCGGAGCGCTTGATGCTGACGCCGGGACCATCGTGCGTGGACCCGCGCGTGTATCGCGCGATGGCTGCGCCGATCGTGGGCCACATGGATCCGTGGTTCACGCAGATGATGGACGACGTGCAGGTGCTGCTGCGGCGCGTGTTTCAGACGGAGAACCGGATCACGTTCCCGATCTCGGCTTCGGGCTCGGGCGGAATCGAAGCAGCGGTGATGAACCCGCTCGATGCGGGCGATGAGTGCATCGTCTGCGTGAACGGCGCGTTTTCCGAGCGCATGGCGATCATCGCCGAGCGGATTCCGGCGAAGGTGATTCGCGTGGAGGCTCCGTACGGCAGGACGGTGGACCCGGCGGACGTGCTGCGCGCCGGAAAAGGCAAGAAGATCAAGTTCGTGGGACTCGCGCACGGCGAGACTTCGTCCGGCATCGTGCAGCGGATCGAGGATTACCGGAAAGTGGCGGACGAACTGGGGGCGCTGCTGGTGGTCGACACGGTGGCGAGCCTCGCGGGCGTGCCGCTGAATGTGGACGAGCAGCGCATCGATATTTGCTTCAGCGGGTCGCAGAAGGCGATCAGCGCGCCACCGGGAATGGCGCCCATCACCGTGGGCCCACGCGCCGAAGAAGCATTCCACGCGCGCAAGGAGCCGGTGCGAAGCTGGTATTTCGATTTGACGACGGCGATGAATTACTGGGGCAAGGATCGCCTTTACCACCACACACCGCCGATCACGCTGATTTACGCGATGCGCGAGGCGCTGCGCGCGGTGCTGGAGGAAGGACTCGAAGCGCGATGGGAACGGCACCGTGAGAATCAGCAGGCGCTGATCGCAGGCGTCGAGGCGATGGGACTGGAGCTGCTGGTCTCGAATCCGGCGGACCGGCTGGTGACCGTGACGGCGATCAACATTCCCGGCGGAGTTGAAGACGGCAAGGTGCGCAAGCAGCTCCTCGATGAATTCGGCATCGAGATCGCGGGCGGGCTGGGGCCGCTGAAGGGCAAAATCTGGCGCATTGGGCTGATGGGTTATTCGTGCCAGAAGCCGAACGTGCTGACATTCCTCGCGGCATTCGAGAAGACGCTGCTCGATCAAGGTTTCCGGCTACCGGCAGGAGCGGGCGTGGCCGCAGCGATTCAGAGCTACGAGCGCGCGTCGCAGCCGGCTGCGGTCGGCGCCAGGAAATAGGTATTCGGTGGCAGGTTGCAGGTTGCAGGTCACTGATTAAAGCGAGTTTCGCGAGAGGGAGCGATCTGGCATGGCCACGGCGAAAGCACCGGCGTTTCCGACGATCCCGAATGCGGGCGCGATGAGCGAATTCATCGGCGCGTTTGACGTGCCGTCGAAGGTGACGGATTACGTGTACAAATGCCGTTTTTCGCACTGCTGGAACGGCATCGCCACGCGGCACAGCGACACGATGGACTGCAAGTTTCTGGTCGACGGCAAAGGCGTGGTGCTCGGCCTGGCGCATCTTGGGTTCGTTGCGTTTCGCGACCGGGCCGGACGCAACCCGAGCGATCGCGAGGCCAGCTTCATCGCCGCGGAATATCTTCGCGAAAGGCTCGAGCAGGAAGACGAGCACTCGCTCTACGACGTGCCGGCGAGCGACGTGACGCGGATCATCGAGAAGCTCGGGATTCGGTGAGAGACGCAGTTCGGAGACGAGAGTTCAGAGTTTAGAGTCAGTACTTACCTTTAGCTTTCCCCTCTCAACTTGGCTTGGGCGTGCCTGTGCCGCGCCAGCCTGCAAACCAGCCGTGCTCGCGCAAGCTTTCCTCTTCCATACCGCGTTTCCACGCGCCTAAGAAACTCGAGCGATTCAGATAGCCGACCAGCTTCGTCGGATCGTCGCGGGCGACGACGGGCAGGCGCCCCACGTCGTTTTGCAACAGGCGGAGGAGCGCGTCGTGGGCGAGCTCGTCGGGATACGCGACGATCAGCGGGCGGCCGTCGGCGTTGAGGACGGGCTCGCTGCCCGAGGGATCGCGTTCGAGCGAGCGCAGCAGGTCGCGCTGCGTAATGATGCCGACAAGTTTGCTGGGCGGAGCGACGATGGGGATTCCCTGGGTCATATTGAAGCCGGAGTCCTGGCGGCCGATGCGCTGCGCGAGTTCGCCGACCGTCATTTCAGGCGGAATCGTGGCGACGTCGCGGCGCATGATGTCGCCTACGCGGACGGATTTCAGCACGCCGGTCTCATATTCGCCGGGCACGGCCATGCCGCGCTTCATGAATTTCTGGGTCATGATCGAGGCGGGCATCATGTAATAGGCGACGGCGTCGGCCAGAATGCAGACGACCATGACGGGAAGAAGCGCGTGGAAATCGCGCGTGGTCTCGAACGCGCAAAACATGAACGTGAAGGTGGCGCGCGCCGCGGCTCCGAGCAGCGCTCCCATCGCTGCAACGGCGAACGCGGCGGGCGAAAGATGCGCGCCGGGAACGACCGCGTTGACCGTCATCGCGAACACGCTGCCCAGCGCGGCGCTGATCATGAACATCGGAGCAAGCGTGCCTCCCGATGTCCCCGAACCGAGGGACAACAACACGACAAAGGCCTTGAGAACGAGAATCAGCGCCACGAGGCCGAGGGCGAGGCGGGCGTTGAGGATGTCCTCAATTGTGTCGTATCCCGAGCCGAGAACGCGCGGCAGGAAGAAGCCGACAATTCCGAGACCGAGAGCGCCGATCGCGGGATGCAAAACGTGGGGCACGCGGTCGAGGCGATCGAAGAAGTTTTCGAGCTTTTCGAGCACGTGCGAGAAACCAACCGCGGCCAGTCCGCACAGCAAGCCGAGAAGAATGTAATAGGGCAGATTGGGGAGAAAGTTGTAGTCGGGCGTGCCGATCGCGAACATCTGTCCCGCGCCAAAAAGCAGACGCCGGATGCCGACGGCCATGGCGCTGGCGATGACGAGCGGGATGAACGAGCGCGTGCGAAATTCGAAGAGCAGCAACTCAAGCCCGAGAAGAACTCCGGTGATGGGAGCGTTGAATGTGGCGGCGAGTCCGGCGGCGCCTCCGCAGGCGAGCATCACTTTGCGCTCTGCGGCGGTGGTCGAAAAAAACTGGCCCACGAGTGAACCGAAGGCCCCGCCGGTCTGAATGATCGGGCCCTCCGCGCCGAACGGGCCGCCCGTGCCGATGCCGATCGCGGCGGAGAGCGGCTTTAAGATCGCGACTTTCGCCTCGATGCGGCTGCGCGAGATCAGCACCGCTTCCATGGCTTCGGGAATTCCGTGGCCGCGAATCTTTTCCGAGCCGTATTTCGCCATCAGGCCGATCAGCAGGCCGCCGACCACGGGGATCAGAATGATCCACGCGCCGAGCGGAGTGTGATGTGGGCTGCGAAAGTGGAACGACCAGGTGTGGTAGTAGGCGACGTTGGTGAAAAGGCCGATCAGGTCATAGAGCGCGAAGGCGATTGCTCCGGTGATGCAGCCGATCGCGGCGGCAAGCACGCAGACAAATGCGAGGCGGTATCCGGGCGCAGAGGCTTCGCCGCCCGCCATGCTGGCGCGTTTCCATCTCATCCAGTTCCAGCCGTTCAAATCGGAGTTCCCTTCCCTGCCCTTTTTTCCTGCGTCGAGCTTCACGCGTGAATCTGCGGAGCGGGCAACGACAGAATGCAGGCCTCGATCAGCCGGATGCCGGCGCTCCGCAGTTCCTCGCGATGCACCAGGGAAAGGCGCTCGAGGAGGCGCTCGCCTTTCGGTGTGATGCGCAGCAAGACCTCGCGGGCGTCAGAATCGTTGCGCGTGCGCTTGATCAAGCCTTTGGCTTCGAGGCGGTGGCTGAGCCCGACGGCGCTGTTGTGGCGAATCTGCAGGCGTTCGGCGAGCGCGCCGACCGTGGCGGGCAGCGCCCCGGGCAATCCTTTCAACGCCAGCAGGGCCTGGTGCTGCTGCGGCTCGATGCCGGCCGCGCGCGCCGCGTTTTCGCTGAAATTCAGGAAGCGGCGAATTTCGTAGCGGAAGTTCGAGAGGGCTGCGTAATCGATCGCGTGGCGGTTTGGGCTCATGTCGATATTGTATCGTATTACGATATATTGTAGCGAAGTTAAGAATTGAGAATTTAGAGTTGAGGGCAAAACGAGAAGGCCGCGAATCCTGGCGGAATTCGCGGCCTTTAAACTCTCAATCCTCCACTCTCAACTTAGCCCAGAAGCGACTTCGGCTGAGTTTAAGGCAGAGAATAGACGTACAGCGAGTCGCCGGCGACGATGGCGACGTACTGCTTGCCGTCCTTGCCCTGGTAGGTCATGGGATCGGCGCTGCCGTTCTTGGCCATCTTCGCGACCCACAATTCCTTGCCGGTTTTGGAATCGTACGCGCGAATGCGGCTGTCGGTGGTCGAGCCGTCGAACACGAGCCCGCCAGCCGTGGCGATCGGGCCGGCGCTGCTGCCGTTTCCGGTATCCTGCTTATCCGCCGGAAGCCCTTCGGTGATGCCCGAGACGGTTTCCCAGGCAATGTCGCCGGTGTTGGCGTTCACAGCGATCAGCTTGCCCCACGGCGGTTTCTGGCAGGGCCAGTTGCCGAGGACGTTGCCGTTGCTGTCTTTCACGGTGGCAGTGAATCCGTTGTAGGGCCCGGGGCCGTTGACGCTGGCGCGGTCGTAAATCTGCGTGGAGCCTTCGGTGCCGCGGCCGTAGCTGCCGACGCCCTCTCGCTTCTTCTCGATCCAGCCCATCAGAGAGACGTCGTGCGTGTGGACGAAAACGTATCCGTCGGTCGGATCGGTCGCGGCGCCGCCCCAGTTGACGCCGCCGGTGCCGCCGGGAAACTGGATGGTAGTCTTCGGCGGCGCGCCCTCTTCGTGGTAGAGCCACGCGGTGAAGGGACCGGCGTTGTACAGACTGCCGCCGTTCTTTTCGAGCACCTCCTGGCAGGCTTTGGCGTGCTCAGGCGAGGTTTCGTCCGCGGTGACGAGATCGTCGGCGTTGTAACTATTGCGAGCGAGCGGCGGAGGCTTCAGCGGGAAGGGCTGGGTCGGCGAATACCACTCGCCGGGAACGTCGCCTTTCGGCACCGGGCGCTCTTCGACGCCGAAGACGGGCTTACCCGTATCGCGATTCAGGATGTACATCAGGCCGGCTTTGCCGATCACGATCATGGCCGGAGTTTTTTTGCCGTTGGCGGTGACATCGATCAGAGCCGGGCCCGGCGGTAGATCCTGATCCCACAGATCGTGATGGATCGTCTGGAAGTACCACTTCATTTTGCCGGTAGTGGCATCGACGGCGACGATGGAATTGCCGAAGAGATTCGCGCCGGGACGATCGCCCCCATAGTAGTTGGGCGAAGGTCCGCCGATCGGCATGTAGACGAGGTTGGTCTTCGGATCGACGGTCATGTACCAGCCCCAGACGTTGGTGCCGGAGCGGCCTTTCCAGCCGTCGTTAAGCCAGGTGTCATGTCCCACTTCGCCGGGCTGCGCGACCGTATGGAAATCCCAGACGATTGCGCCGGTGAGAACATCGACTGCCCGCGAATCTCCCGGAGGGCCAACCGGCAGTTCGCCCACGCTGGCGCCGAGAAACGCGAGATTCTTGTAGATCGTGGGGATGCCGCTGTAACCGACGGTGAGTTCGATGGAACCGTCCTTGCCGAACGACGAGACCGGCTTTCCGGTAGCGGCGTCGAGCTCGATCATCTTGCGGCTGAATGTGGTGAAGACGATGCGCGGGGCGTTGTCCTTGTCGCCGGGCCAATAGGCCACGCCGCGCGTGGGGCCCATGGCGACGTCGTAGCTCCAGATTTGCTTTCCGGTGACGGCGTCGACCGCGTAGACGTGGCCGGTGCCGGGCAGGTACATCACGCCGTTCACGACGATCGGCGTCACTTCGAGGCCGCCGCGTTCGGACAGCGGCATCGTCCAGGCCTGCGCGAGCTTCGAGACGTTGGCTGTATCGATTTGCTTCAGCGGCGAGTAGCCGGAGCCTTCCAGGTCGCGGCGATACATCGGCCAATCGCCGGGCGCCGGCTTCTGCGCGTTCGCTAGCGGCGTGAGAGCCGCGAGTAGAATGGCCGCGGCCATCCAACGGAATGTTCCTTTACGCATTGACGATTCCCCCTCCAAGATCGCGGAGCATACTATCAGCAATCCTCATCGGACGTGCGGCTTTTTGCGGCGGTTACATCCATGAAAAACGAATTCCGGCGCGGCGCGATCGTTCACGAAAAGCGCGGGAAAAAGGCCGGGACGCGGCGCGCGTAGTCTTCGAAGCGACTGCCGAAATTGGCGCGCAGCAGATTCTCCTCGGAGCGGATGCGGATCGCCGTGCCCGCGAAAAAAACGATCAGGCCGATGAGAGCGGCGGGCCAGCGAGTGACGGCAAGAGCGGACGCTGCGTACATGCCGAGCATCGAGAGATAAATCGGGTTGCGCACGACCGAGTACGGGCCGGTGGCGATGAGCTCGTGTCCTTCAATCACGCGGGCGACGAGCGCCCAGTGCTTGCCGAGCGCTTTTGCGGCGGCCCAGCAGAACCATACGGATGCGATCACGACTGCCACAGTGACGCCCGCAAGAATGCCCTCGGCGAGCGGCGACATCGGGCGGATGGCCGAGAAGTAGATGCGCGAGAAAGCAAAGCAGATCGCGTAGGAGGCGGCTTGCAATATGAATCCCACGCTGGACATCGAATCGCGCTTGGCGGCTCCCGGAGCCGCGCCGCGTTTGCCGAGAGCGAGGATCGCGCCGAAACCGATCCAGCCCGCGATCACGGCGAAAAAGGCGATCTCGGCTGGCAGGTCCGGACGAAAGGAGATGGGCATTCCTGGAACCCTTTCGCAGCGATTGAATTTATCCGGCGGTCAGTCCCAGGGCCTTTTTCAGCACGGCGATCTGTCCCGCGTGATACAGGTCATGTTGGATGACGCCGTGGAGAATCTGGTAACGCGAAACGTCGGTGGTGCCCACTTTTTCATCGAGCTGATCATCGCGTAGAGCCGCCGCCACGCCGCGCAACCGCGAACGGCTTTCGGCGAGATTCTCGAGGGCGCGCTTCCAGGAAGGCTCGCTGACCTCCCAGACGGGCGGCCAGTCGAGCTGGGCTGTGACGTCGACCGTCTCTCCCTGGAGCCGGTGCTGCACGATGGAATTCCAGGAGCCGATGTGGTGAACCAGCTCCCAGATGGAGTGGGCGTGCGGGACAGCGTGTTTCGACGCGTCCTCGGCGGAGAAGCCGTCGAGCAGGCGCATCAGGGGCGGGCCGTGCCACGCATCGCCGGAGAATGCACGGTCCATTTGGTCGAGGATTCTCTGGACTTCGCCCATGGGTTCCCCCCAGGCGAAAAGCGTACGGCAGCACGCGGTCGGTGGCAAGCGGCGCGGTGTCCGCGCTCAGTTCGGGCTTGCAGCGCCAAGCGGAGGCTCTGTGAGGCTCGGGTCGATCCACTCTTCGCGCAGGTGGTCCTGCTCCTCCACGCTGAGGCCGAACCAGGATTCGGCGAGGTCACGGACGTGTTCGAGCGCGGCCTGGACTTCGGCCTGCTTTTGCCTGATGAGCTCGGCGTCGGCGTCCATGGGGACGCGAATCGGCGGCGCGACAAACATCACGGCGCGCGAAAAAGGGTATGGGAGCTGGAACTGGTCCCAGGATTTCTTGAACGTGTGGGCGCGGCTTAGAGCGATGTGAAAAACAGAAATGGGCTTGCCGGTGCGACGGGCGAGAATCACGGCGCCGGGCTTAGCGACGTAACGCGGGCCACGAGGACCGTCGATGGTGAGCGCGACGTGGCCGCCCGCTTCGAGGCTGCGCGCCATCGCGGTGAGCCCTTCGATCGCGCCCCGGCTCGAGCTGCCCTGCGCCGTGCCGAATCCGAGGCGCTCGATCACGCGGCGCGTCCACTGGCCGTCGAAGTTGACGGTATTCAGGACGGTGATGCCGCGCTTGCGCCAAATCCACGAAGCCGGGAAGATGCAGCGGTGCCAGAAGGCTCCGATGCAGGCCTCGCCGGAACTGCGAATTTGAATCGCGTTGTGAACACCGATCACGTCGAAGCGAAGGGTGGGGCCGATCAGACGAATCGCCCAGTACACGACCGACGCGATGATGGGAATCTGCATCTTACGCCATGTAGAAAGATGCGGATGAGGGATGGGCGGCGACATCGCGTCGCCGGCGGCAGGCGATGCGTTTATCGGTGCATCGTTTTGGGCGGCGGATTTTTGGGCGTCCGGCACTGCGGTATAGTATAGGCGGTCTTCGATGTGCCCCCGATTTCAAATCGCATGCTGCGAACGCATCGCACCCGGCCTTGTCCGGCGTGGCTTAAGGAGTGGCGGCGGGGGCGGGCGTTGCCGGGCGCAGAAAAAGCGAAGAATGCTTGCGAACCGCGCCTGGGCGATCCTGCTCGCAACGCTGGCTTTGTGCGCTTTGCCGGCCCGGGCGCAGCAGCCTCCGCCTGACGCAGTCGGAGAAGTGCAGGGCAACGACGTCACGGTCGACGGCGGAACGGCCGCCGTGGTGGGCACTTCGACGCAGGCGCCGAAAATGTTCCTCACCAACGGCAGCGTGCTGACCGTGCATTCGGGAACGGCGGTGATGACGCTCTTCGCGGGTGGCGAGGTCGACATCTGCGGTCCGGCCAAGATCACGATTCTGCG
This sequence comes from Vulcanimicrobiaceae bacterium, assembly GCA_035504455.1. GTDB lineage: Bacteria > Acidobacteriota > Terriglobia > Acidiferrales > UBA7541 > Palsa-295. Next base: position 38,624 of record DATJRU010000017.1, on the reverse strand, counting down.
GTCGTCGGGCGCGATCACGCTGGCGCTGAATTTCGGGCGCATGCGGGTGCAACTGCCGCCGAAAACGTCTCTACGCGTTTTCACGCCGACGGTGATCGGAACGCCGCTCGACATCAGCGGCGGCGCGCGGGACGTCACGATGGGGCTGAATCTCGATAATTCGATGTGCGTCCTCGCGAGCAGCGGCGCGATCCAGCTCGCCAACCAGTTCACCGACCAAACGCTGATCGTGCCGCAATCGGGCGAATTTTTTCTGAGCGCGGGCGAGCTGCAACCCGTGGCGGGAAAACCGGGAAGCTGCCAGTGCGCGGCGACCAGGCCCGCGCCGCCTCCTCCGCCTGCGCCGATACCGGAATTCGCGCAGGTCACGCCGGCGCCGGCCCCTGCACCTGCGCCGGCTCCTGCGCCGCAGGCGGCGATCACTGTCGTGCCGCTGCCCGCAGCGCCGGCGACGGTGGCGCCGCAGTACGTGCAAACGACTCCTGCAACGCCCGCGCCGAGGCGTTCGACCGGTGCGACGGCGACGACACCGCCCGCGCTTGCCGATCAGCCGCTCGCCGCGGTGGTGCCTGTGCCGCAGCCCGGCAGTCCAGCGCCACCGCCGATCGAATACAGCGTGCCGGTAAGCGTGAGCGAAGCGCATCCCGTCGTTCCGCCCGCCAGAGAGGTGCCGCTGGGCAGCGCTCCCGCAGGGCCTTCGCCGACCAACAACGCTGTTCTCCCGACGTTGGTGTACTCGGCATCCGCGCCCGAGCCGCCCGGCGATCTGACGCCGGACATGACGCTGCTGATCCGAACGGCGCGCGTAGAGCCTCAGTGGAATTTCACGGGAACGGTGGCCGCGCCGGAGTTCGTCGCGGCGATGCGGCAATCACTGGGAGAGGAATCCGCAAAACAGCCGCCCGCAGCCGATCCGACCATGCCGAAGAAGAAACACGGATTCTGGTCGAGCCTCAAGAGGCTATTCGGCGGAAGCTAACCTCCTGCCTCATCTCCAACGGGCAAGAAGCTATCTCATAAACCTGCGAGGCGCCGGAGTGTCCTCAGGGGCTAAGCTCTGTGTTCCTCGCATTCCAATGTCGGAGCTGAAGCTCCGACCCCCTAAGAGAGCATTTATGGGATAGCTTCAATCAAAAGAGTTTGCTCGAGTCGATGAGGATGGTGACGGGACCATCGTTGACCAACTCTACGGACATGTGCGCCTGGAACACGCCGGTCTCGACGCGCGTACCGAGCGCGCGCACCGCGGCGACGAATTCCTCGTAGAGCGCTTTGCCCGTTTCCGGCGGAGCGGCGAGAATGAAACTGGGGCGTCGGCCACCGCGCGCGTCGCCATAAAGAGTGAACTGCGAGACGGCGAGGACGGCGCCGCCCGTATCGAGGAGCGAGCGATTCATTTTGCCTTCGCCGTCGTTGAAGATGCGAAGATTCACGATTTTTTCGGCCGTCGCGACGGCGGTGGCGGCAGTATCCTCGCGGCCGACGCCAACGAGCGCGACGACGCCCGCGCCGATTTCGCCCGTGACACGGCCTTCGACGGTGACTCTTGCGCGGGTGACTCGCTGGAGGACGATTCGCATCGGCTGAGATCGACCGACGATTCTACATTGCGACCGCCGCGTTGTGGATTCCGTTTCAGGCGGCGCAGCGCTTGTAACGCGCTACGGAGGCACATACGATAAAGACCCGCCGCCGATCATGAGCGAGAGCCACACAACCCCTTCGCCGGAAATCTCGAGCGGGCAGCCCTGGCTGACGCGCGGCGTGCTTGGCATCGGGCTCGCGAGCCTCTTCTCCGACTGGGGCCACGAAGCGGCTACCGCGATTCTGCCGGCGTTTCTTGCGAGCCTTGGCGCGCCCGCAGTGGCTCTGGGGATCATCGAAGGCGTCTCGGACGGGCTTTCGAGCTTTGCGAAACTCGCGGGCGGCTTCATCGCGGATCATGCGCCGTGGCGCAAGCCGACGGGAATCGTCGGCTACTGCGCGACCGCGGTGACGACGTTCGGCTATGCGTTCGCGCAAAGCTGGCCTGCCGTGCTGGCGCTGCGAGCGTTCGGATGGATGGGGCGCGGGAGCCGGGGCCCGTCGCGCGACGCGCTGCTGGCGGATTCCGTGCGCCCTGGCCAGGAGGGCCGCGCATTCGGATTCGAGCGCGCCATGGACACGCTCGGCGCGGTGCTCGGCCCGCTATGCGCGACGCTCCTGATCGGGACGCTCGGCACGCGGGGAGTGCTGCGGTGGACGCTGCTGCCCGGACTCGCGGCGGCGGTGAGTTTCGCGGTGCTTGCGCCCGGGGCGAAAAGAGCCGCGGGAGAACGCGCGCCGGCGATTTCGTCATTTGGCGCGCGTCTCGCGCAATTACCCAGGGGGTACTGGCGCTTTCTCGCGGGGGTATTCGCACACGGAATCGGGGATTTTGCGCCGACGCTGCTGATCCTGCGCGCGACTCAGATTCTGACGCCGCATTACGGCGGCGGCAAGGCTGCGACGATCGCCGTGGGGCTCTACACGTTCTTCAACGTGGTGAACGCGGCGGCAGCGTATCCGGCGGGGGCGCTGGCGGATCGCATTCCGAAACGCGCCCTTCTCGCGGCCGGCTACGCGGTAGGGGCCGCAACGTACATTGGGTTTATTTTCGAGCGGCCCACGATGCCGGTGCTGGCGATTCTCTTCGGCCTTGCGGGCGTGCACGGGGCAGTGCAGCAGTCGCTGGAAAAGTCGGCGGCGGCGGAATTCTTGGCGAGAGAGCAGCGCGGCTCGGGCTTCGGAGTGCTGGCGACAACGAACGGGATCGGCGATCTGGTGTCGAGCGTCGTGGTGGGCGCGCTGTGGTCGAGCGTCAGTCCGGCGGCGGGCTTTTTGTACGCGGGAGTGTTCGCCGCGGCCGGCGCTGCGATTCTCTGTTTTTCTTAGACGAGCGGACCTGAATCAGAGAGGGAGCTGAAGCGGCGTGCCGCGTTCTTCGTTGACGCGAACGGTCGTGCCGGCGTCGAGATCGGCGAGCGCGATCGTGCGGCGGCTGCCATCCGCGGTGATGTAGACGATGTTGCCGTTGGCGCTCGTGAAGGCGACCGCTTCGATTCGAGTGCCGTTGCGCAGGACGAGCACGAACTGGCCGACGTCCGGCAGAGGCGCTTCGGGCGCGGCCTCGGGGGCGGGTTGGGCCGCCGCCTGTTGGGTGGCGGGAGGCTCCTGCAAAACGATCACTTGCGGCTGCTGCTGGGGCGCGGGCTGTTGCGGGGCTTCCGCCTGCTCGGAGTCGTCCGGATAGTAGTAGCCGCCGCCATCAAGAATGTAATAACCGCCAGCGCCGAATCCGCTCCCGCGCAGGAAGCGGCGCGCCGCGGCGATGCGCAGTTGTGTGGCGGGATCGATGAATGCTTTGACGGCCAGATCGCTGTCGATTGCGGAAAGATATTGATAGTCAAAACCGGGAGGCGGCACGGGGTCGAGGAACTGCTGCAGCGTCCCACCCGTGCCGTAATTGCCCGGGCTGAAGGGGGCGTAGTTTGCGTGCCGCGGCGCCGAAGCGAGCGCGGGACGCGACCTGCGCAGGCTGTAGCCGGCGCGAGGCGCCGCCATCGGGCGGGCTACCGAAGCGCCGATATGCTGCGCCTGAGCCGGGGCCGATAGAAATGACGAGAAAAAAAGGGTTCCCGCAGCTAGGCCAAACTGGACTACGTGTTTCATGGCCGGCCTCGCTTTACACCCTATCAGACGCCCGGACCATGCATTCGGTTGCACGCTCTGGCACGGCCTTGCGATCGTGCGGCTTACGGACAAAAAGCAGCTATCGAGTGCCAACACCTGCTAAAATTTGATATCCTGCGCCGTTGGAAAGACGAACTCTCGCGCATGCGCTGCGCAACTTGACGGAGTGAACACTCGATGGCTGATGCTGTAGCGGAAAAAGTGATTGCCACGCTCGCGTCCGTGAAGCGCATCCCGGCTGAAAATATCAAGCTCGATACCAACCTACAGGAAATGGGCATCGACTCGCTCGACGTCTTCACCCTGCTCTTCGAGCTCGAGAATGCCTTCAAAATCACGATTCCGGACGACGACGTGCGCTCCATCAAGACCGTGAACGACATCGTCGAAGGCGTGAAGAAGCTCCTCGCTGCTGCGCCGCCGGACACATCAGTCGGTTCGGCCAGCACGGCGGACTGACGAATGGCGGCACGCCGGGTCGCAATCACAGGTCTCGGAATCGTTTCCCCGCTGGGGTTGAATCTCGCAGACACGTGGAAGGCCCTGCGTGAGGGACGCCCGGCGATCGGTCCTATCACATCCGTCGACGCGGCGCGCGTTAACCTGAAAATCCAGAACGGCGCGGAAGTGCGCGGCTTCGACCCCTTGAAGCATTTCGAAGGCGGCAAGGACGCGCAACTTGACCGCTTCGCGCAATTCTCCGTGGTGGCCGCGCGCGAGGCTTTCCGCGATTCGGGAGTGCAGCTCACGCCCGAGCTGCGGGAAAAATCGGCGATCGTGTGCGGCTCGGCCGTGGGCGGACAGGCGGCGATCGAGACGGGATTCGAGGATCTGTACGTCGCGGCGCGGATGCGCGTTCACCCGCTGACGATTCCCAAGACAATGGCCAACGCCGGGGCGAGCCACATTTCGATGGATCTCGGGCTCAGCGGGCCGGTGTACACCGTCTCGACGGCGTGTTCCTCGGCGAATCATGCGATGGGACAGGCGTTTCGGCTGGTGCGCGACGGCCTCGTGGATCTCGCCGTCACCGGAGGCGCGGAAGCGATCTTCACTCTCGGCATGCTGAAAGCGTGGGAAGCGATGCGCGTGATTTCGCCGGACACCTGCCGTCCTTTCAGCAAGGACCGCCGCGGCATGATCCTGGGCGAGGGCGGGGCAATGCTGATTCTCGAGCCGTTCGATTCGGCGAAGGCGCGCGGCGCGAAAATCTACGCGGAGATCTGCGGATTCGGAATGACTTCGGACGCGCATCACCTGACGCAGCCGACCGTCGACGGGCCGGCGCGCGCAATGAAGGGCGCTCTGCGCGAAGCTGGAATCGAGCCGGAAGCGATCGGCTATATCAACGCGCACGGCACCGGGACGCCGGGGAATGATCCCGTCGAGTCAAAAGCAATTCGCGAGGTCTTCGGCGCGCATGCGGACAAGATCGGCGTGAGCTCCACGAAGTCGCTGCACGGGCACGCGCTGGGCGCGGCCGGGGCGCTGGAGGCCGTCGCGACGGTGATGGCGCTCCACGAAGGGATTCTGCCGCCGACGGCGAACTACAACGAACGCGACCCCGAGTGCGATCTCGACTACATTCCCAACCAGGCTCGCGCGCAACGAGTGGAAGCGGCACTCTCGAATTCGTTTGCGTTCGGCGGGCTCAACGCCGTCGTCGCCTTCCGCGCTGTTTCCTAACTAAGGCTAGCAGAGCCAACCCTCTATTCCCGCCAGCGCATCAGCATCCACAGCCCGGCGAGTTTCCCTAGGTCAGAATTAGTCTGCGAGGAGAGTGCGGCCGTGTTAAAGGGATTGACGCTGGCTTTCTTGTTGATGCTGCCCCTAACCGCCAAAGGTCAAGCTGTTAGGATTCTGCCAGTGAATTCGCAGAAGCTCGCCAAGCCCTTGCCAACAAGGACGACGGACGTCAAAGCCTACTACGCTTTTGACGCAATCGAACAATTGGCCGACGCTTACCGGATTGTGATTGGATTTGTCGACGACGAATCGGTGCATCGGAATCCACTTCTGACGTTCCACCTGGATCACGCTACCGTTCCGGAAGCGATGGATGAACTGACCAATGCGGATCCCGCATACTCCTGGCGCTTCGAGCCTGACGGAGCCGTAACCGTCTACAGCAGGGTCTCGACCTTTACGTTGCCGGATGTTGTGATCGCCGACTTTCGGGTACAGAAGCTCAATCGCGAAGGCGTTTCGGAGGCTCTTGGCGAGTTGCCTGAAATTACGAATTGGCTGACGGAGCATGGGTGCGTTCGGAATCAGGCGATCTCGACTACTGGAAATCCGCCACCAGACAACCAGAGGGTCACGTTCGAAATAACTGGAAAAACCCTGCGACAGGTACTAAATGAGGTGGCGGCGCGGATGAGCTTTCACTACTGGGCCTTATCGCGAAGCATCGAGCCCGACGCAGGCTGCACCGTCGGCATCGTTCTGGAGCCTGTTGGGACCCGTCCTGACGATTTCGCGCCGTGACCCATCCGTCTCGACACACCCGCAGGGGAGCAGCCGACTCTAAGAGAGGAGGTGGTGGAGGAACGGGATCATGCCGGTCCAGCCGATGGGATTCATTTCCCAGCCGCGCGTGAGTTCATCGGAGAGCGAAAGCGTGATCATGATCCCGAGCCAGAAGAAGCCGCAGATGACCACGATTTTGGTGAGGCCGTGCGCGTATTTCACGTGCATGAAGAAAAGGACGACGAGCAGCATCTTGACCACGGCGATCGCCAGCGCCACAACCGTGTTCCATGCGCCGAGGTCGATGTAGGCGACACCCGTCGTCAGCGCGGTGAGGACCATCAACGAGAGAAAGACGGCGATGTAAACGCCGATCGGCACTACGTGGCCGTGCGCGCCCTGCTCGGTATGGTCAGACATCGCTCTCAGCTCCCCGGATAGCGCCCGCCGATCAGGTAAAGCAGCGGGAACAGGAAAATCCACACAATATCGACGAAGTGCCAGTACAAGCCGCTGATCTCCAGCGGTGTGTAGTATTCGGACGAAAACTTGCCGCGGGCGGTCATGATGACGAGCACGGTGAGAATGCCGAGCCCCACCACCATGTGCAGCGCGTGCAAGCCCGTCATGAAGAAGTAGAAGCACATGAACATCTGCACGTACGGAGCGTTGGCGCCCCACTCCGGCCGGTTTTCGAAGCCGAAGAAAGCCCCGGGTACAGTGTGCTCCACGTAGTCGGCGTGCCACTCGAACGTGAACTTAAGCGCCAGGAAGGCCGCGCCCAGGATCATGGTGAGGACCAGCCACCAGATGATCGTGCTCTTGCTCTTGCCGGTCTGCGCGGAGCGGATGGCGAGAGCCATGGTCAAGCTGGAGCAGATCAGGACGGCGGTGTTCGTCGCGCCGAACTTCACCAGCAGAAGGTGGCTTCCGATGATGAAACCCGGAAGGTGCAGCGAGCGGTAGATGATGTACGACGTGAACATCCCGCCGAAAAACAGGATTTCGGTGACCAGGAACGCCCACATGCCGAGCGTTCCGGCGTCCTTCTGCTGACCGGCATCCTCGAACTGATGCGCGAACCCGGGCGGATGGGCTGCGTGCGCGTCGTGCGCGGCCATTTCAGACATGCGGCGCCTCGGCGTAAGCGTAGTTGTATGCGTCTTCGGTGACGATGGGCGGCACGTCGAAATTCTCCGTGGGTGGCGGAGACTGGGTGGTCCACTCGAGTCCCTTGGCGCCCCATGGGTTGCGCCCCGCGGGCGGGCCGTAGCGCATCGACCAGATCAGGTACACGAGCGGGATCGCGTATCCCACGGCGAGCACCGATGCGCCCGCGGACGACATGATGTTGAGGAACTGGAATTCCGTGGAATAGACCGCGTAGCGGCGCGGCATTCCGAGATAGCCGACGACGAATTGCGGGAAAAACGTCAAGTTGAAGCCAATGAAAACGATCGCGGCGGCGACGCGCGCCCAGATGTCCGGGTACATGCGGCCGGTAATCTTGGGCCACCAGAAGTGAATGCCGCCGAGGTAGCCCATGAGCGCGCCGCCCACCATGATGTAGTGAAAGTGCGCGACCACGAAATACGTGCCGTTGAGGTGCACGTCGGTGGCAAGGCTCGCAAGGAACAATCCGGTGAGGCCGCCGATCGTGAACAGGCCGATGAAGCCGAGCGCGTAGAGCATCGGCGCCTGATACGAAATCGAGCCCTTATAGAGAGTGGCGGTCCAGTTGAACACCTTGATCGCGGACGGAATCGCGACGATGAAGCTGAGCACCGAGAACACCAGTCCGGCGTAGACCGACTGGCCGGTGACGAACATGTGGTGTCCCCAGACGACGAAGCTGATGACCGCGATCGCCAAGCTCGAAAACGCGACGAAGCTGTAGCCGAAAATCTTCTTGCGCGAGAAGGCGGTGATCAGCTCGCTGATCACGCCCATGCTCGGCAGAATCATGATGTACACGGCAGGGTGCGAGTAAAACCAGAAAAGGTGCTGGAAGAGCAGCGGATCCCCTCCGATGGCCGGATCGAAAATGCCGACGTGGAAGAGCCGCTCGAGGCCCAGCAGGAAGATCGTGATCGCGATCACGGGCGTGCCGAGGATGAAGATCAGGCTGGTGGCGTAGAGCGCCCAGATGAAGAGGGGCAGGCGGAACCACGTCATTCCGGGCGCGCGCATCTTGTGGATCGTCACCACGAAATTCAGGCCCGTTAATATCGAAGAGAATCCGGCGATAAAAATGCCGAGGGCCATGATGACGACCGGCGTGTGCGAGTAGAGGCTGCTGTAGGGCGGATAGAAGGTCCACCCGGTGTCGACGCCGCCGGAAATGATCGCGATCATCGCGAAGATGCAGCCGGTGACGAAGATGTACCAGCTCATGAGGTTGAGCTTGGGGAATGCGACGTCGCGCGCCCCGATCATGATCGGGATCAGGAAGTTCCCAAGGGTGGCCGGGATCGACGGCACGAGAAAGAAGAACACCATGATGATTCCGTGCGTCGAAAAGAGCTTGTTGTAGGTTTCCGGTTCGACGAGCGCGCCCTGCGGCTCCACGAGGTTGAGGCGCATCAAGGTGGCCGCGACACCTCCAATGAGGAACATGAAGGTGATCACCGCGAGATACATCAGGCCGATGCGCTTGTGGTCGACCGTGAGCAGCCACGACTTAATGCCGTAGCTCGAGTTCAGATAGTTCACGTTGGATTCGACCGGATCGTGGTGGATATCCGCAGTGGCCGTACTCATTTGCCGTTCCTTTCTTGCGAGCCGAGCGACTTCACGTAGGCAATCAGATCAAGAATCTGCTCTTCGTTCAACTGTCCCTGGTACGTGGGCATGATCGGCTGATAATTCGGCACGTGGACGGAATTGGGGACGAGGATCGCCTGGCGAATGAGCGCTTCGTCCACGACGCGCGTCTCGCCGCTCGCAAGCTTTTCGGGCTGGCCGTAGAGGCCCGCGAGAGAGGGCGCGCGCCCGCCTCCGCCGGCGACGTGGCACTCGATGCAGCCGTACTGCGTGAAAAGGCGCTCGCCCTGCTGGGCCATCGACTCCGTCTTCTCGCCGCCCGCAAGCCAAGCGGCGTAATCCTTCGCGGACATCACGTAGATCCAGCCGATCATCTCGCCGTGGTCGGTGCCGCAATATTGGGCGCAGAAAAGGTGATAGGTGCCGATCTCGGTGGGATCGAACCAGAGCGAAGTGTACCGGCCCGGAAGCGCGTCCTTCTTGACGCGGAACGCCGGAACGTAGAAATCGTGAATCACGTCCTGCGAAGTCATCGTGATCTTGACCGGGACGTTGACCGGCACGTGCAGCTCGTTGATTTCGCGCGGGCCCTCGGGGTGCTGGAGGTGCCACATCCACTGCTTGCCGATGACGAAAATCTCGGTGGCGTTGGCGGGCGGGCGCGACTCGCGCACGTACAGCGCCGAAGCCCAGACGAACAGCACGACGCAAATCAGCGAAGGGATGATGGTCCAGGTGAGCTCCAGGGCCATCGAAGTATGCGTCTCCGGGGGAATTTCGTCCTCGGAACGGCGGCGATACTTCACCATGAAATAGAAAATGATCGAGAAGATCAGAACGCTGAAAAAGATCGTGATGGCCGACAGCAGGTAATAGAGCTGGTCCACATCGCCGGCGATGGACGACGCGGCGGGCGGCTGGAAAGGCATCAAGGCGAGCGCCGCAGCACTTTGCAAACCTGTTTGCGCGAGACCGATCATCACAGTTCTGTCAGTATCCCTTCGTCGCTTTCGATCCGAACTTCCCGGCTCTCACGATTTGCTCCACGGGACGTAATGCTCGCCCCGGAAAAGAATGAACAGGGCGACGCCGCCCACCAGGACGGTGAGCGCGCCCGACAACTGGATCACCCGCGAAATCAGCAAGCCGTATTTGCCGGTGTGGGCATCGTAGTGATAGCAATACAGGAGAGCCTGATCGACGGGCGAACCGATCTTGCCCGACGAAGCCTCGTCCAATCCGAGCCGCAAGTCGCGCTCGGGATAGGTCACCCCGTAGAAGTATCTCGAAATGCGTCCGTCCGGAGTCAGCAGCATGATGACCGCGGGGTGCGCGTACTGCTTCGAGTCCGGATCGTAGGCGTAGTGAAAACCAACCGCGGCCGTCAGGCTCTTGATCTGCGGCTCATCGCCGGTCAGGAAGTGCCACCCATTTGCCGCGCCCGGCCTCCCGTACATCCCGGTATAGAGTTCCTGCTTCGCTTCGGCAAAGACCGGCCGGTCCGTGGGGTCGATGCTGACGGTGACGACGTTGAAATCCTTTCCAATCGTCGGCGGAATATTTTCCATGCTGCGGTCGAGGGCGTTGAGCACCTGGGTGCACAGCATCGGGCAGTTGAAATAGACGAGGGTGAGAATCACCGGCTTGCTGCCGAAATACTGGCCGAGCTCGACCGGCTTCCCATGCTCGTCACGGAACGCGAGATTCAACGGGATCGAACCATTCAATTTCTGATCGACGCTTACCTGCTTGAGCAGGTCGGGGTGAACGCCGAGATTCTGCGTCGGATTCATCGGATCGCCCAGCAGCTGCGCTTTCGCGATGGACGGGCAGATGGCCAGCGCCACCGCCAGCGCCGCGCTTCCAAGCCACGCGCGCCCGGCGCCGCGGCCCGGTCTCGTGATCGTCCGATTTTGAGTTGCCGCCGTCATTTCTCTGCCCTGCCAAAATCTCCGGAACGCTTACTCGTTCCTTCCCATGGGGTGCGCGGTCTCGTGATACTCGCCCAGGTAGCCGCACGGCCCCTGAATATCCATGCCGCCCGCAATGATGGGCGGAGTCGCCACCGCGGGTAACTTGCCGCCCGGCGCTTCGCTAGCCGGGCGCGATGGCAAGCCCTGCCGCAGGATTACGTCCATGGCGCGGTCCACCGGAATGTGAACGATGCCCGCCTGCTGATTGATCCAGGAGTAACTGTTCACCGCCTGCTCCTGCGCGGCACAGAAATCTTCGAGTTCGATGTGCGGCTGCACCTGAAGCCTCGGCGCGGGCGGAAGCGTGCGCGCGTTTTCGCTGACCATCGGCGAGGTGGTGGCGCCCAACGGCTGCACCTTCTTGAAATAATCGAACGTGAATTTCATGCCCACCAGCGTCACGGCAAGCACCACCGCCATCCAGAACGCGAATTGCAGCAGACCTGCAACGTTCGCGTCGCGGCGCTCGTAGCCTGGGCCCCGGTCGCGCGGAGAACCCGGCGGATATGCCTGCCTAATCTCCATGAGAATGCTCCAAGGCTCCCTCGAACCGGGGATCGTGCAGCGGCAGCAGCGGCCACTTCTTGTATTGCCAGAAGAACGCGCCAACCCAGAGCCCGCCGAGCCCTATGAGGCCCAGCAGATCCTGCAAGTGAACCTGCGGGCCGGAAGGCTCGTATGCGGGGACCACGATCCAGTAGAGATCGAGCAGCGTGACGACAAACAGAAGCGCCGCCACTCGCGCGAGAACAGGCAGCTGCCGTTTCACTCTGCGCTGCAGCAACAGGAAAAACGGAATAAAGAAGTGGAAGAGAATCAAAACCGCGGCTACGGACGCCCACGGGCCGAACACGCGCGACTTGAACCAGGGAATTTCGTTCTTCAGGTTGCCGGACCAGATGATCAGCAACTCGGAGAACGAAAGATACGCCCACAGCAGGACCATCGCGAGCATCATGTTGCCCATGTCGATGAAGCGCTTCGGCGGCAGGCAATCCTTGAGCGGCTCCTGATCGGACAAGCTGCGAATCACCAGCACCGCGAACGACGTTCCCGCCAAGCCGTCCGTCACCAGAAAGATGAACCCGTACATGGTCGAGAACCAGTGCGGCTCGAGCGACATCACCCAGTCGACCACTGCCAGCGAGAGCACCACCACGAAGATGACGAAGCCCGGCCCCGACAGACTGGACATGCGCGACTTGAGCGCGGGATTGGCGGTGCGATCCTGCTCGGCGGACCACTTGTTGAGCAAGCTCGCGATGAGAATCCAGATCGCAAAGTAGATCACCGCGCGCACCGCGAAAAAGCCCGGATTCAGGTAGGGGCTCTTGATTTGGAGGATGGGATCGGCGGCGACGGCAGCAGGCTGCGCCCAAAGATACAGCCGATGATCCTCGGGCGTAAGCCGAAGGCTCAGCAAAAGAGGCAGGAACAGAACGAACACCAGAGGCAAGGTGCGCGACCCTGCCTCCGCCACGCGCCGTAGCGGATAGCCCCACCAGCCGCTCGTCAGATGATGCACGAGCAGGAGGCCAAGGCAGCCGAGCGGAACGGCCGCCCAGAACATAAACGCGAAAATATACGACCGGAAGAACTGTTGCGGGTCGCGCAGCCCGAAGACGATCCAGATGATCAGGCCCAGCACGCCGACGATGATGGCGCGCGTCTGGCGCGTATTGAGCCGCTGCTGAATGATTTCGGAAGAGCTCATTCCGATTGCCCCGATGCCTTTGCGGCAGGCTGTTGCGCCGAGCCCTCAACGGGCTGAGCCGCCAATTTCGCGCGGTCCTCTTGCGGCACGTCGTCCACCTTGGCGTTCTCGCTCAACTGCAAGACGCGAATGTAGGCCGCGATTCGCCAGCGGTCCGCCGGCTCGATACGCGCGGCGTAGCTGTACATGGCGCCGAATCCATTGGTCATCACGGCGTAGAAGTGCCCCACCGGAGCGTCGCGCAGCCGCTGAATGTGATACGACGGCGGCTGCGGGAAACCGCGCTGCACGATCATGCCGCGCCCGCTGCCGGTATAGTCGTGGCAAGGCGTGCAGTAAACGTTGTAACGCTCGCGACCGCGCTCGAGATCGGCGCGCGTGATCGGGAACGGGAACCGGTTCGACTCGACGCCGTTTTCCGTGCCGGAGTAGAGCAACTCATCGACGCGCAACTGGCCTCGCGCCACGGTGCCCGGCACCGGCTGGCGCTCCGAGCGCCCGTCGGAAAAGAAATCGGTCGGCTCGTACGGCAGGTATTTCGGCTGGATGTGCATATCCAGGCGGCAGCCCGCGAGCAGCAGGGCCATCATGCCCAGGCACGCAACGCTCATGCCGCGCGCGAACGTCCGCCCCGACCCGGCCGGGCGCGAACCCACGCCAACGCGCGAAAGGAACTCAGCTTTCAATTTCATACACTCCGTGCGGCTGCAAACTCTCGAGGAACTGGCGCGTCTGCACCACGTCGAATTTCTTGTCGCGCGCCTTCACGCATAGGAAAAATCGGTCGGTCGTGGCGTGCACGAATCGCTCGACGTTGAACGTCGGATGGTGCGGAGTCGGCAGGCCGTTGAGCGCCAGCATGCCGAGGACGCAGAACAGCGACGCCCCCAGGATCGTCAGCTCGAACGTGATGGGAATCCACATCGGCCAGCTGTTGTACGGCTTGCCGCCGATGTTCAGCGGGAAGCTGAGCACGTTCGCATACCAGCACATGCCGAAGCCCGTGCAGCCACCGAGCAAGCCGCCGATGAAGACAATGATGGGCAGGCCCGTCCACGGGAAGCCGACTGCTTCCGCCAGCCCCTCGACCGGGATCGGCGTGAACGCATCGATGCGGCGGTAGCCCGCTTCGTGCGTGCGGCGAGCCGCTTCGAGGACCGCTTCGGGCGTCTCAAACTCCGCCATCATGCCGTAGATCGGTTGGCGCTTCATGCTAGCCGTGAATCTCCGGATTGGGATTCCGCACCCGCGCCAGATACGTGGTGCGCGGGCGCGTGTTCAGTTCCTCGAGCAAGCCGTAGTCGCGCGTTTGCGCCTTGAGTTTGGAGACGCGGCTCGACTTGTCGTTGATGTCGCCGAAGATGATTGCCTCCGCCGGGCAGGCCTGCTGGCAGGCAGTGATGATTTCGCCGTCGTGCACCGTGCGGTTTTCCTCTTCGGACTTGATCTTGGCGGCGTTGATGCGCTGCACGCAGTAGGTGCACTTTTCCATCACGCCGCGGCTGCGCACGGTGACGTTGGGATTGCGCACGCCGTAAAGACTCGGCGTCGTGTAGTCCGAGAAAAGCAGGAAGTTGAAGCGGCGCACCTTGTACGGGCAGTTGTTCGAGCAATAGCGCGTGCCGACGCAACGGTTGTACGTCATGTCGTTGAGCCCTTCGGGGCTGTGCGTCGTCGCGCCCACCGGGCAGACATACTCGCACGGCGCGTTTTCGCACTGCATGCAGGGCATCGGCTCGTAATACATTTCCGGATTGTCGAGGTCGCCGCGGAAATAGGTGTCGATGCGGATCCACTGCATGATGCGGCCGCGCATCACCTGTTCCTTGCCCACCACGGCGATGTTGTTTTCCGACTGGCAGGCGACCACGCAGGCGTTGCAGCCGATGCAGCGGTTCAGGTCGATCGACATTCCCCAGGCGTAGCCGTCGTACTTGTAGCCCGGATAGATCGTGAGGTCCTTGGTTTCTTCTTCCTCCGGCAGCTTCGCGAACGCCGGATTCTTGCGGAACTCGTCCATCGTCGCGATGCGAACCAGGTCGCGCGCGAAGGCGTTGTTGCTTTCCTCTTCTTCGGCGTGCCCATCGACGTCGATGGTGCTCTGCTGCTGCATCGACGCGAAGAAGTATTGTTTGTCCGTTTTCTCGATGCGCAGCCCGGAAGCGATCCAGGGCGCCGAAGAGGGCCGCAGCAGGTTGGCGTTGAATCCGGGGCCGGTGCCGATCTTGCCGGAGCGCCGGCGGCCGTAGCCCATGTGCAGGGTGACGGAATTATCCGCGTGGCCTGGCACGACGAAGACGCCCGCTTCCATGTAGCGGTCGTTGAGATGCAGCGTGACGTAACTACCGGTGACCAGGCCCATTTGCTGCGCCATCGCCGGGCTGATCATCGCGGCGTTGTCCCACGTGATCCGCGTGACCGGCTTCGGACATTCCTGCAGCCAGGCGTTGTTCGAATACTCGCCATCGCCGATCGTGGGGTCGGGACGGAACACGATTTCCACCGCGCCCTCGGCGCCGCTCGCGCCCGCCGCATTCGCCTGCGCCGCCCAATCCGGATGCAGCGGAACTGAGATGGACGGAAACGCCGTTCCCGCGATCAAGCCGTCGTGCAGCGAGGTCTCCCAGAAATCCTCGAACGCCTTGCCCTTTTCGGGGCGCTGGCCCTGCCAGTAGTCGTGAACGATGTCGTGATCGGACTTCCCCGTGGTGCCGGTGAAAAGGCCGATGATCTCGATCGGCGTATGCGCGTCGTAGAGCGGCTGGATCAGGGGTTGGATCACGCTTGCCGTGCCGTCGTAGGCGCGCGCGTCGCCCCACGATTCGAGGAAATGCGCGGCCGGCACGTGCCAGTGGCAAAGCTCGGCAGTCTCGTCGTTGTAGAGACCCGAATGGACGCGCGTCTTGGCCTTCATGATGGCGTTCGCAAAATTGAAGTCGGCGGGCGCGTCGTACACGGGATTGCCGCCAAGGATCACAAGCAGGTCGACCTTGCCCACGTTCAAATCGTTGACCAGATCCTGCAGCGAGGCGATCTGGTTCACAGGATTGACTTCGATCGATTCCGTGTAGACGACCGTCTTGCCGACGTTGCCGAGCGCGGCGTTCATCGCGTGCGCCAGAGCGTGCACGAAGGGCGGCTGATTTTCGCCGGCAACGATCAGCGACGAGCCGCGATGCGCGGCGAGATCGCGCCCGACCGCTGCAACCCAGTCGGACGGTATCTTGGCAGTCGAGCCGGCGCTCTGCGGGACGCTCACTCCAGCCGCCGCCGCAAGCTGGCGCGCGAAAACCTCGACATCGCTCGAACGCAAAGCCAGGCGATGATCGGAGACCACGCCCGTGCTGGTGGCCATGCTCTCGACGACGTACAGCCGGTTCAGTTTCGAGTCGGGTCCCGCGGCGAGGTCGCGACGCGACGCGAATTCTCGCGCGTAGCGAGCATGCCCCGGCCCAAGCATCAGGAAATCGGCGTCGAGCGAAACGATTACGTCCGCCTGATCGAAATGGTAGGTGGTGCTGACGGCTTTTCCGAAAGCCAGGCGGGCGCCTTCGCGCGCCGAATCGCCCGTGCACGGCTCATACTGGTGCCACTTGGCGTCCGGGAACTGCGTCAGGAACGCGTGAATCTGCGCGCCGAGCGTAGGCGAAGTGACCGTCCTGGTGAGCAGCCGGATTCCGCCGCCCTTCATCGACATTCCCGAGCGCGTATTGCCCATCGCCGCGGCGAAGTCTTCCCACGTGCTCACGCGGCCTTCGTTGAAGACCACCTGCGAGCGGTCGGGGTCGTACATGTTGAGGATCGACGCCTGCGTCAATCCGTCCGTGCCACCCTGGCTGCCCGGGTGCTCCGGATTGCCTTCCATCTTCGTGGGCCGGCCCATGTGGCTTTCGACCAGCACGCCCGCGGCAACGTCGCCCGTTTGCGGAATCGACGTGGCATAGAACAGCGGCCGGCCGGGGATGATCTCCTCGGGCGGCCGCACGTAAGGAACGATCTTTTCGGTGGGCAGCTTCGTGCAGGCGCCCAGCCCAGCTACGGCGGCGGAGGCGGCCATCAATTTCAGGACGTCGCGGCGATTCACGCCGTCCGCGCTGCCGGCATTCTTCGCCGGGATCGAAGGAAACTCGTTCTCGAGGAACTTGCGGTATTCCGGCGTATCGGAGAGCTGCTCGAGGCTCTGCCAAAGCCGCTTGCCGCCGTCACGCTCGAGCCGCGCGCGCGCCGCCGCCAAGTCGATCGAGTTCGCTGGTTTGGGGTCTTGGCTCATTGTTTCGCTTTCACCGGTGACACGTCGAGCAGTACTGCAAGCTCTGAATCTTGTAATCCTTCACAAGCTGATGCCCCATCGCCATCTGATCCGTGTATTCCTTGCCGTCGACCAGGATCGGGTTCGTCCTCGAAGGCGGCTGGTAAAAGGGATCGAACACCTCGGATTTCGGCCGCACGTTTTTCGCAGGGTCGCGGTGGCAGTCCAGGCACCAGGACATATAGAGGGTGCCGGCCCGGTACGTCAGCGGCATCTCCGCGATCTGGCCGTGGCACGTGGTGCAGCCGATGCCCTTCGAGACGTGAATGCTGTGATCGAAGTAGACGAAATCGGGCAGCGCGTTCACGCGCGTCCATTCGAGCGAGCGATTGTCGCGATAGCTGGCCCGCACCGGCTCGAGCATCGAGGAATTCGTCCATATCTGCGAATGGCACGTCATGCAGGTTTGCGTCGGCGGCAATCCCGCGAACGACGACTTTTCGACCGAGGTGTGGCAGTAGCGGCAGTCGATCCCAAGCTCGCCCGCATGGTGGCGGTGGCTGAAAGGCACGGGCTGCTCGCGCGTGACGTTCTGATCCGTGTACCAGGGTGAAAGCGCGATCTCGTAGAGCGCGAAGGCCAGCGCCGCGACGATCAAAGCGCCGCCAAAGATCGTGACGCGCGCGATCATGTTGGTGCTGCGATGAAAGATCTGTGCCATCGATATCGGCTACCGCTTTCTCCTAAGAGTGCGCCGCCTCTTCGTTCGTTTCGTGAACCAGCGAGCGGACCTCGACGATCGAGATCATCGGCAGGAAGCGAATGAAGAGGAAGAACAAGAAAAAGAACAGGCCAAACGTCCCAAGGAACGTGGCCCAGTCCCACTTCGTCGGGTAGTACATCGCCCAGGACGAAGGGATGAAATCGCGACTGAGGCTGATCACTACGATCACGAACCGTTCGAGCCACATGCCCATATTCACAATCAGCGAAATCACGAAAAGGATGGCGATATTCTGCCGCACCTTCTTCGACCACAGCAGCTGCGGAAGGAAAATGTTGCAAGTAAGCAGCATGAAGTACAGCACGTGGTACGGCCCATGGATGCGGTTCCAGAGCATGTACCGCTCATATTGGTCGGCGCTGTACCAGGACATGAATGCTTCAGTTCCGTAGCCGTACGCCACGATGAGTCCCGTCGCCAGCATCACCTTTGCCATCAGGTCGAGATGGCGCATCGTGACGAGATCCTCGAGGTGGTAGTACTTGCGGATCGGAATCGCCAGCGTCAACACCATCGCAAACCCGGAATAGATCGCGCCCGCGACGAAGTAAGGCGGGAAGATCGTGGTGTGCCAGCCGGGAATGATGCCGATCGTGAAGTCAAAGCTCACCACGGTGTGAACCGAGAGAACCAGGGGCGTTGCGAGGCCGGCCAGCAGCAGCGACGCCATTTCGTAGCGCGACCAGTGCACCGCGGAGCCGCGCCAGCCCATCGAGAGCATTCCGTAGATGATCTTGCCGACGCGGCCCTTGGCGCGGTCGCGCAGCGTCGCCAGGTCAGGGATCAGTCCGATGAACCAGAACAGCAACGAAACCGTGAAGTACGTAGATACCGCGAAGACGTCCCATACGAGCGGGCTGCGGAACTGCGGCCACAGCCACATCGGATTCGGATACGGCATCAGGTAAAAGAACAGCCAAGGACGGCCCATGTGCAGCAGCGGGAACATGCCCGCGCACATGACGGCGAAGATCGTCATGGCTTCAGCGAACCGGTTGATCGAGGTCCGCCACTTCTGATGCAACAACAAAAGGATGGCGGAGATGAGTGTGCCGGCGTGACCGATTCCGATCCACCAGACGAAGTTGACGATGGCGAAGCCCCAGGCCGCCGGAATCCGGATACCCCAGATTCCCACACCCTTCACCATCAAAAGGGTAACCACCAGGTTCAACAACATCAGGAGGGCAAAACCAATGAGGGCGCCGAATACCCAGCCGGGCGTCACCGGGCGCGAAAGAACGATCGCGCTGATCTTGTCGGTAACGCTTTCGAATGTATGGCCGGGCGCTAAAAGCGCATCTGGCTCGGCGACTGCACCTATTTTTTGAGAACCTTCAGAATCCACGCGGTATCCCCGGCTTTAGTAACGGATGCCTGTTATTGATCTTGATGAAGGGGCATCGTGGGACCGGAATCCGCGGGCCCAAACTCCCGCTCGAATTCCCATCCCGGAACTAAATGTACGGCGCGAAGCGACCTGCAGTTTCTTCCACTATCGAGTCCGGCTTGCTGACTGCGCGACTTACGGCTCGCTCAGGACGCAATAGCATAAAACTGGAGACGCCTATACGCAAGTTGAAATGGAAAAAAAATTTGTCCGCAAATGGGGAATGATTTCCCCGGATTTTGGGGAGCCGTTTACTTGCTGAAACCTTTCGGCTCAGATACCCCGTATAACTTTAGAGCATCACCGCGGGCGAAGAACGCCATGCGCGGCGTCCGCATTGGTAACATCGATTCGTGCGCACCAAAACGGCACTCGCCGGGCTCCTCCTGCTCTGCACCGCTTCCTCCGCTGCGGCAGATACGATCATTCTCAAAAACGGCCACAAAATCGTGGCCACCGACGTGACCGAGGACGCCGACCACGTCACCTACCAAACGCCCGCGGGCCAGTTGACGATCCCGAAGTCGATCGTCGCGCGAATCGATCACGACGACTTTTCGTACTCGACGGCAGCGCATGCCGATTCCGAGCCGCCCGTCTCCGCTCCGACGATTGAGCCCGTCCGCGGCTACGAAGACGTCGCCCAGCTCGCAGTGCACGACGATGCGGTCGATTACGGCTACCTGGGCAAGCTCGACACCGACGCGCGCAGCGGGTCGCCCGCCGCCATCGCCAAGCTGGCCGCCGGACACTACGCCGCCGCGCAATTCCTCGCCGGGAAAGGCGACACCGATGCCGCAATCACGCAATATCACCAGGCGCTGGTGTACGCGCCGGATAATCTTGGCCTGCTGCTCAACGTTGCGGTCCTCTATCTGCGCGAAAGCCAGTTCAAATCCGCGCTCGATCCGCTCGAACATGCGCGGCAAGTGGCGCCCGATTCGGCGGACGTCACCAAGCTGATGGGGTGGGCGTACTACGGCGCCAATAAAATGGATCAGGCGATCGAGGCCTGGAAGCGTTCCGAGCAACTGCATCACGATCCGGAAGTCGAAAATGCGCTCGCCAAAGCGGAGCGCGACAAGTCCGAAGAGGAAAGCTATCGCGAGGGCGAGACCGCGCACTTCGACCTCAAGTATTACGGCGGCGCGAATCCCGATCTGGCGCGCGGGATCCTGCGCGCGCTCGAAGACGACTTCCGCGACCTGGAATCGCAGCTCGACTACACACCGCCCGATCAAATCGCCGTCATTCTGTATACCGAGCAGGCATTCGGCGACATCACGCGCGCTCCCGGCTGGGTGGGAGCGCTGAACGACGGCCGCCTTCGGATTCCCGTGCAGGGATTGACGGACGTGACGCCGGAGCTCGCGCGCGTCCTGAAGCATGAATTGACGCACAGCTTCGTCGGGCAGAAATCGCACGGGCGCGCCCCCACTTGGCTTCAGGAAGGAATCGCGCAGTGGATGGAAGGGCGCCGCAGCAGTTCTTCAGCGGCCGCATTGGTAGCCGCGGCAGATCAGGGCAGCGTGCCGTCGCTCGCGACGATGGAAGGTTCGTGGATGGGCTTGTCGGGGGATTCCGCCGCGTTCGCTTACGCGTGGTCGCTCGCCGTGGTTGAATCGATTATCGACCAGGGCGGAGTGAGCGACATCAGCCGGCTTCTCGAGCACATCGCCACGGATCCCTCCACTGCGCAGGCCCTGCGAGAAACACTGCGACTGAGCTACGCCGACCTGCAGGAACAGACCGTCACTTACCTCAAGCACACCTATCTTCAATAAAAGACTTCGAGGAACCGGCTACAAAGTTGCGAGCAGCCCGGCGAGTAGAGCCGCCCGTTCGGGCAGCGAGCGAAGCAAAACGTGCTCGTCGACGCTGTGCGCGCCGTTGCCCATCGCGCCGAGTCCATCGAGCGTCGGCACGCCGAGCGCGCTGGTGAAGTTGCCGTCGGAGCCGCCGCCCGTCCAAGCCTCATCCAAAGGCAGCTTCACTTCGCGCATCAGCTCTCGCGCGTGATGGAAAAGCTTCACCACCGCAGGCGTGCGCTCGAGCGGCGGGCGATTCGCGCCGCCACGCATTTCGATCTTCGCGCCCTTGAGCACGGGCTTCAGCCTCTGCAGGCGCCGGTCGATCTTCGGCGCGTCCGCGAGGTGCGAGTAGCGAATGTCGATTTTCGCCCGCGCGTTCTCGGGAACCACGTTCGACGCTGTCCCGCCGGCAACCACGGTGGCCTGCACGGTGATGCCGCGGCGCGGCTCGTTCATCCGCATCAAGCGCGCGATTTGCAGCGCCAGCTCGTGAACGGCGTTGATCCCGGCGCTGGGATCGAGGCCCGCGTGGGCCGCGCGGCCCGCGACGATCAGTTCGGCCGTGCCCACGCCCTTCCGCGCCGTTTTGAGGCGTCCATCGCGTCCGTAGGCCGGCTCGAGGACCAGCACGGCGTCGCTGCGCCTCGCTTCGCGCTCGATTTCGCCGCGCGAAGTCTGGCTGCCGATTTCTTCATCCGAGTTCCACAAAAAGACGAACCGCTTGCGCGGCTTCGCGCCCCCAGCCCGCAAGGCATCCACTGCAAATAGGGCAAGCACGAGCCCTGCTTTCATGTCGAAAGTTCCCGGCCCCCAGGCGCGCTGCTTCGCGATACGAAACGGCATCTTCGCGAGCGTGCCGAGCGGGTACACCGTATCCAGATGGCCCAGCACCAGAATCTGCCCGGCCGGCCGCCCTTCGCCGAGCCAAACTTCGGCGCGCACGTGATTCCCCGTCTGCTTTTGCGGCAGCAACTGGACGCGCGCGCCGCGCTTCTTCCATTCGCCCGCAACGATCCGGCCCATCCGGTCGACGGCAGCCTTCTCGTGGCTCGGCGATTCGCAGCGGACGAATTCGCCGAGCAGGCGCACGATCTCCTTCTCGCGGCGTCGCAACCCGCGCAGCAAAGCGCCCATGGAAGGATGGCCTGGGCCCCGCGCTTCCGTTTTCGTTTTCGGTTTCAAGCTCTCGAGCCTATGCACAACATACCGATTTTGCAAGGTTTCCGCGAAACGCGCGCCGGATTCCCCCTGTCGCTACTTGGCAATTCGTATAGAATTGGAAGATTCGGCCAAGCGCAAACTAAACCGTCTGAGGTCAACGATGCTGCTCGATATCAACGCGATCCAGAAAATACTCCCGCAGCGCTACCCCTTTCTTCTGGTGGACGCCATCGAAGAAATGGAACGCTGGAAGCGCATTGTGGGAATAAAAAATGTTTCCATCAACGAAAGCTACTTCCAGGGCCATTTCCCGGGAAAACCGATCATGCCGGGGGTGCTGATCATCGAAGCGATGGCGCAGACGGGCGGCTTGCTGCTGCTGAAAGAGGTGCCGGATCGCGAAAAGAAGATCTTCTACTTTGTAGCCATCGACAACGCGCGCTTTCGCCGCCCCGTCGTTCCCGGCGACCAGCTGCGGATCGAAATGAACGTGCTTGCTTGGCGCGGCGGCTTCTGCAAGCTCGAAGGCCGCGCCACGGTGAAGGGAGAACTCGCGGCCGAGGCTACGCTCATGGCCAAGATGGTCGATTTTGAGGCGGAGCAACAGCCGGCCGCCGAACAGGTCGGCAACGCGCAATGAGCGAAATCGATCCCCGGGCGGTGGTTTCGCCCTCCGCGAAACTCGGGAATTGCGTAAAGGTAGGGCCGTTCGCGATCGTCGCAGACGAAGTCGAGCTCGGCGACGGCTGTGTTGTCGAGCCCCATGCGGTAGTCAAAGGGCCGTCCACGTTCGGCAGAAAGAATCACTTCGCTTCTTTCTCCACGGTCGGCGGCGACCCGCAGGATTTGACGTACACGGGCCAGCGCGTGCACCTCGAGGCCGGCGACGAAAATGTGTTCCGCGAGTATTGCACGGTGCATCGCGGCACGATCAAGGGCGGCGGCGTTACGCGCCTGGGGAGCCACAATCTGATCATGGCCTACGCGCACATCGGCCACGACTGCCAGATCGGCGATCACGTGATACTCACGAACGGCGCGCAGTTGGCCGGTCATAGCGTCGTCGAGGACTACGCGGGAATCAGCGCCTTCTGCCTGTTCCACCAGTTCGTGCGGATCGGGCGCCACTCTTATATCGGCGCCGGCACCATCATCACGCAGGACGTGCCGCCCTTTTCGCTGATCGTGGGCGAGCGCGAAACCCGTTGCTTTGGAATCAACAAGGTGGGGCTGGAGCGCCACGGATTCTCGCCCGAACGGATTCGCTCGATCGACAAGGCCTACCGGTACCTGCTGCGCTCGAAGCTGAATACTTCGCAGGCGGTGGAAAAAATGCGTGGAACCTTGGGCGACTCGGAAGACGTCCAAGCTCTTATCCGGTTCATCGAGTCGACCACCTCACGCGGCTTGACGAAATAGGAGCAAGTATGACGGCCGCCGAAGATACCGCGCGCGACTGGGGCCTTATCGCCGGCAACGGCGACTTCCCTTTTCTCGTCCTTGAAGGCGCCCGCAGCCGGGGAATCGATATGGCGGTGATCGCGATTCGCGAGGAAGCGTCGCCGGCGCTCGAACGGGCCGCAGCCCGTTTTCACTGGATCAGCCTGGGAGAGCTGGGCCGCGGAATCGACCTGCTCCACCAGGAGGGCGTGAAGCACGCGGTAATGGCCGGGCAGGTGAAGCACAACAAAATTTTCAGCTCGATCCGTCCCGACTGGCGGCTCGCGAAGCTGCTGCTGGCGTTGCCCTCGAAGAATACGGACTCGCTGATCGGCGCCGTGGCGCGGGTGCTGGAGGGTGAAGGCATCGAGCTCGTCGATTCGACGAAGTTTCTGGGGCCGCTGCTGCCTGCGACGGGCGTTCTCACGCGTCGCGCGCCGGATGAAGCCGAAGCGGCGGACATCGCCTACGGCCGCCAGATCGCGCACCAGATCGCGGGGCTCGACCTCGGCCAAACGGTCGTGATCCGCGACAAGGCATGCGTAGCCGTAGAAGCCATGGAAGGCACGGACGAAACGATCGAGCGCGCCGCGCGGATCGCCGGAGGCCAAAAGCTGGTGGTCGTGAAGGTCAGCAAGCCGCGTCAGGACATGCGATTTGATGTGCCCGTTATCGGGGCCAAGACCATCGAAGTGATGCGCCGCGCCAATGCGACCGCGCTCGCCATCGATGCGGGGCGGACGCTGCTTTTCGATCGCGAGGCGCTGATTCGCGAGGCGGACGAAGCCGGCATCGCCATCCAGGCGTTTCCGCCCGAACGCGCCGAGAAAATGGTCCAGGCAAAGACGAAATCGTGAGCGACAAACCCATTCGCGTTGCAGTCGTCGGCGCCGGCCAATTCGGACGCAACCACGTCCGCGTGTGGCGCGAACTCGAAGGCGTCGAGCTCGCGGGTGTCGTCGACTCGAACTCCGACCGCGCGGGTCAGATCGCCGCTGAATTCGGCGCGCCGGTGATTCCGACGATCGACGGGCTGGCTGCCGCGGGCGTCCAGGCCGTCAGCCTCGCCGTGCCGACCAGAGAACACGCGCGCATCGGCTGCCGCCTGCTCGAAGCCGGAATCGACGTGCTCGTCGAAAAACCGATGGCCGTATCGCTCGACGAAGCGGATCAGCTGATCGCGTCCGCGAAACGCTTTGGCCGCGTTCTGCAAGTCGGGCACGTCGAGAGGTTCAATCCGGCAGTCGCCGCGGCGCAAAGCATCGTTTCGCGGCCGATGTTTTTCGAGGTTCATCGCCTGGGAATCTTCACGCCGCGCAGCCTCGATATCGACGTGGTCTACGACGTGATGATCCACGACCTCGACATCCTGCTGGCGCTCGTCGATGCGCCGGTCGTCGACCTGAAGGCCGTCGGCATCCCGGTGATCACCGATAAAGTGGATATCGCGCAGGCTCGCGTCGAATTCTCCACCGGCACCGTTGCCAACGTCACGGCCAGCCGCGTATCCACGGAGCGCGTGCGCAAGATGCGCTTCTTTCAGGAACATGAATATATTTCGCTCGATTTCGGGCGCCAGGACGCGCTTCGTATTCGCGTCCAGCCAGGGAACCCGCAGCCGGGAATCGGATTCGAGAAAATGGTGACCGCCCAGGAAGAGCCGCTGCGCGCCGAACTGCGCGCCTTTGCGGATTGCGTGCGCACGCGCAGGCAGCCTCTCGTCGATGGCGCTGCCGGGCGCCGCGCGCTGGCCTTGGCCGACCAGGTGATGGAAGGCATCCTTGAGCACGCCAAGCGCGTCCAACTCAGTGCCTTTACACCCCAGGAAATTCGATGATTCCGCGCACCTTAGTACCGGTCGATGTGCGCCCCGTCAAGCCAGGCGAGGCGCGTAGGACGGGGCACCGCCTCGAAACCTACATGGACGACCGGACCGTCGTGCCCTCCGGGCTTTCCGACGCTCCGCCGCTCGACGGCCACACCAATATTCCCGCCCATTTGCCCCTGGACGTCCTGGTCAACCGCACTCTCGTGCCGCGCGGCATGCCTGCCGTGCCGATCGAACGCCTGCAGCCGGTTCGCGAGTCCGCTGTTCCGGTCGCCGTTCTCGATTCCCGCGTCGTCGTGCCGGCCTACGTGGAGCCAGCCGACGAAGAAGAGCAGCTCGAATTCGAGCATGCGCCGGAAATGACCGAGCAGTTGCGCCAGGTGATCGAGCCGGACATCTTCATGACCGGCGACGCGAACCTGCTGATCGAAACCAAGGACAAGCGCGACCCCAAGTGGGACCTGCTCACGCGCGTGATGTCCGTCCTGGTGCACATCGGCCTCATCATCTTCCTGATTTTCACGCCGAAGATTTTCCCGTCGCACCCACCGACGGACGAAGACATCGCCCTGGCCAAGCGCGATCTGAATTGGATTTATACGCCGCCGGAATTGCCGAAGACGGCCCCGCCGCCATCGCCGAAGCTGCACATCACGCCGAAGGTTCTCAACAAAGTTTCTCCGCCCTTGGTGCACGCCCCGACTCCGGCGCCGTCGCCCGTCAGCCCTGAAAAGCCGCCATCGGATCTTCCGGAAGCCCCGAGACCGCAGGCAGTAATTCCGCAGCCGCAGCAGCCCGCGGCGCCCGCTCCTTCACACATCGAACCAGTCGCGCCACCCGCGGCGCCGCAGAGTCATTTGAACCTCGGGCTCCACGACGATTCGCCCGGGAAACAGATCGAGGACCAGATTCAGGACGCCATTCGCAACGGGCAGCGCGGCAGAACCTACCCTGGCGGCGTGGGCGTTCCGGGCAGCCGGGGAGGCCCGGGAATGGGCCAGCAGGCTCAGATTCTCTCCGATACGCAGGGCGTCGACTTCACCAACTACATTCAGCGCCTGCTCGCCACGCTGAAGCGCAACTGGGACGCGATCATGCCCGAATCAGCGATGATGGGCGAAAAGGGCCTCGTTTCCACGACGTTCAAGATCAGGCCGGATGGAAGCGTCGTGGCGCCCGATCCGATTCTCGAGAGAACCTCGGGGCGCGAGCCGCTCGACAACGCCGCGATGTCCGCCATCCACGCTTCGAATCCGTTCGAGCCTCTGCCCTCTCAGTTCCACGGGCCGTATCTCGAGCTGCGAATCTGGTTCGACTACAACATTCCTTTGGATCAGCTGAATAGTTACAGGTGAAGTTGAGCCGCACCCAAGTCGCCGGGGCCCTGCTCCTCGCAGCTCTCGCGCTGTTGGTTCTGCTGCTGCGCTACTGGAAATTCTCGGGATGAGCGAACTTCCGCGGCTCGTGGTGATTCTCGGGCCGACTGCATCGGGCAAGTCCGAGCTTGGGATTCGCCTTGCGGAGGAACTTGGCGGCGAGGTGCTGGTCTGCGACTCGACGCAGGTTTACCGGCACTTCGACATCGGCACCGCCAAGGTTCCGCTAGCCGAGCGGCGCGGGATTCCCCACCATCTGATTGACCTTGTGGAACCCGGTGAAGTGTTCACGGCAGGCGACTATCGAAGGCGCGCCCTGGAAGCGCTCGGCGATCTTCGCAAGCGGCACAAGGTGCCGATTCTCACCGCCGGCACCGGGCTCTATCTGCGCGCGCTGCTCGAGGGCCTCGCCGACGCGCCCCTTCGATCGGACGAGCTGCGCGAACGGCTGCGGAAACGAGCCGACCGGCGCGGCGCGGAATATCTTCACCGGCTGCTCGCCCGCCTCGACCGTGAGACAGCCGGCCGGCTCGCCCCGCGCGACACGCAGAAGATCATCCGCGCAATCGAGATTCGCCTGCTCGCGGGCAAAAGTGTCGCCGACGTTCACCGCCAGGGCCGCACCGGCCTTGAGGGATACGACGTCTGCAAGGTCGGGCTGATGCCGCCTCGCTCGGCGCTCTATTCGCGAATCGACGCTCGCGCGACGGCGATGATCCGGGCAGGTTGGCTCGAGGAGGTCCGACGATTGGTCGCAGGCGGAATACCCGCCGACGCGAAGCCATTTCAGTTTATCGGCTACTCGGAGTTGCGAGCTTGCCTGGAAGGCTCGCTTACGGAAGACGCTGCCGTGAAGGCGATCCGACAAGCCACGCGGCAGTTCGCCAAGCGGCAGCTCACCTGGTTCCGCAGAGAAAAGGGTGTGCGGTGGCTCGCGGGCTTCGGAGATGAACCCGGCGTTCAGTCGGAGGCTATCGAAATCGCGCGCTCTACAAGCCACTCTTGACCCGGTCGTCCGTGTGGACTACGATCTGCCGCGACGTACGGTAGCGTATGGCAACCGCAGCGAGACTCGCGAAGGCTTCTCCGCTGCGGCCCGAAGACTGGATTCGGGCTGCGCTCGCAAGGCTGTCGGAATCGGGCGTTGATGCGGTCCGCGTCGAGGTGCTCGCTCGAGATCTGCGCGTCAGCAAGGGCAGCTTTTACTGGCACTTTCGCGACCGGCAGGACTTATTCGAGAAGATGCTGGCCGAATGGGAGCGCCGCGAGATCGAATCACTCGAATTCGGCGAGACGGTGACGAGCGCCGCGACGCGATGGGCGCGAATCGTCCAGGCGACCGCCGACCGCGGACGCATCCGGCTCGAGGCATCCATCCGGTCATGGGCCCGGCGGGACCGCCAGGTTGCGCAACGAGTGGCGGCGCTGGAGCAAAAGAAGACGGCTGTCATTGCGAATGTGCTGCAAGACATCGGCTTCGCCCGGCGGGCGGCCGAGACGTGGTCTGAGGTCGCGCTGCTGCTGTGCCTCGGCTGGCTCGATCGCGCGACCCGGGACCGGCAGTTCGAACTGACGGGCAGAAGCCTCGGCGAAATCCTGTCCGAGATCGTGCTGGCCGCATCGAGCCGCGATCCAGCCGGCGATCGGCCGGGCTGACGCCGCGGAAAGATTCGGGAACTTTGTTCTGAGACGTAGGAATGTTACAGTTACCGGCTGCCAGCAGCTTCTTGGGCAGTTCTGTCTCTGGCAACCCCAGCCGCATAAATGTCTTCCAAGGGAGCGCGGGGTGCGGTGTGCCATTCGTAAGCGGAGCGGCGGTGTGGCCGCGCGCTGAATTCGAGGAAAAAGCTTCCCAATGCAAAAGAGGGCTCCAGCTCTATCTTTTCTTGCGTTCGCGATTGCGTGCGCGCTGATTCTCGCGGCGTGCGGCGGTGGTTCGGGCAACAGTACGGTTACCTCGGTCACGATCTCGCCGACGTCGGCGACGGTGCCGCTAAACGGCACGGCGGAATTCACCGCGGTCGTGAATCTGACGAATTCGACGACGGCGACCAGCACCAGCACGGTCGTCACGTGGGAAGTGAATGGCGTCGCTGGGGGAAACGAAACGACCGGCACCATCGTCGGATCGACCACCGACGAGCAGGTGGGAGTTTACACGGCGCCCGCCGCGACTCCGACCACGAATAACGGCGTTGTAAGCATCACCGCGGTCGCGCCGCAAAATCCGAACTCCACCACCACGTCGACGACCAGCACGACAGTCACCTCGAATACGGCGAGCGTCACGATCGGCGCCGGTACCGGTCTGGCGATCACGGAGTTGACGACTTCGGTCCCCGCGGGCGCCACTCACCAGTTCGCGGCAACCCTGAACGGCTTGAACGATCCGAACGCGACTTGGACAGTCAGCTCCACGAACGGCGGCAACATCGGAACCATCAACTTCCTGAGCGGCCTCTACACGGCGCCTCCCTTCCCACCGCCCGGAGGCACAGTGACCATCACGGCCACCGATCCGACGGTCACCACGCCCGCGACCGCGACGGCACAGATCGTCTACTCGGACCATTCGCTGAGTGGCCCCTTCGCGTTCTCCTATTCCGGCAACGACTCGAGCGGCTATCTCGCTGCGGCCGGCAGCTTTGTTGCTGACGGCCAGGGAAACATCACGAGCGGCGTCGAAGATATCGAGAGCTACTCGCTTGGAGTGTCGACCGGCGTTCCGTTTACCGGAACGTATGTCGTCGGGCCGGACGGCCGAACCACGGCCACGATCGACAACGGGCATGGCTTGGCCACTTTACAATTTGCGCTGACGACCAATCAGCACGGACTGATGATTCGTTTCGACACCAACGAGACCGGCAGCGGAACCATCGACCAGCAGAACGTGAACGACCTGACGACTTCGCCGACCATCGTGACGGGTCCCTATGCATTCAGCGCTTCCGGCGTCGACGCAACCTTCAAGCCGGTCGCGCTCGCGGGCGAAATCACTTCGAACGGCGGAGGCGGAATTCCCGCGTCGGGATCGATGATCGACGTGAACGACGGAGGGACGGCCACGACGCAGAGTCCGACAATCGCCGGAAGCTATGCGCTCGACGCCGGGAATTCGGGAACGGGGCGCGGCACGCTGACGCTGCCGAGCGCTGGCGGAACGGCGCCGCAGTTCGCGTTCTACGTGATCGACGACACGCACTTGCACATTATCGAGATCGACGGGACGCAGCGTCTCGCGGGCGATATGTACGCCGGCGCGAACGGCAGCTTTTCCGGAACCTACGTCTTCACCGCCGGGGGCTCGCCCGCAACCACTGCAAACGCGGCGTACGCCGAGGGCGGCACGTTCACTTCGAGCGGCAGCGGCAGCATCACCGGCGGAACGATCGACGTAAGTAACGCCGGCACGGTGACGACGGGCACATCGATCAGCACGACCGCCTATTCGGTGAATGGAACGACCGGTCGAATCGGTCTGACGCTGGGAACCTCGCAATTTGCCGCGTATCAAACCGCGCAGGGAACCGCGGTGATGGTTGAAACGGATACGTCCGCGGTGGCGACCGGACTTGCTTATCCGCAGGTGTCGGGCGACGCCTCAACCCCGCCGGGATCGGGAAGCTTTGCGTTCGCGCTGGGCGGCCAGGGACTCTTCCATCAAGCCGCGGGAGCGGCTCAGCCGGACGTGGAGGGCCAGCTCACGCTGAGCGGCACGGCCATCTCGGGCGGAAACTTCGACATCAACAACTTCAACGCGACCTTCAAAATGGATCCGGTCGATACGACCACGAGTACGTTCGCGACGCCGACCAGCGGCGGCCGCGGGACGGCAACGCTCGAGGGACAGAATCCGGACGTCACCTACAAGCTGATCTACTACGTGATCGACGACAACACGGCGCTCCTCTTCGATCAGGATGCTACGCGCATCGCGGTGGGCATGATTGCGCGGCAGTTCTAACGCGAGGCCTGCTCCGCTGGCCGCGCGCTGCGAACTGTGGCACACTCGATAGTCTGAAGGACGCGGCGGGCGCCGCCGGGCGCGCACCGCGTTCGCCGCGAGCGATTCCCAAGAGACACCATGGACCCTCGGTTCATCCGGAATTTCTGCATCATCGCGCACATCGACCACGGGAAATCCACGCTGGCCGACCGCCTGCTGGAACTCACCGGCGCGCTCAGCCAGCGCGAGATGCAAGCGCAGGTGCTCGACTCGATGGACCTGGAGCGCGAGCGCGGCATCACCATCAAGGCGAAAAGCATCCGCCTGCACTACACCGCGCGCGACGGCCACGAGTACCGGCTGAATCTGATCGACACACCGGGGCACGTCGATTTTTCGTACGAGGTTTCGCGCGCGCTTTCGGCGTGCGAAGGGGCGCTGTTGGTGGTCGACGCGAGCCAGGGCGTCGAGGCACAGACTGTCGCGAATGCGTTTCTCGCTTCGCGGCACAATCTCACGATCATTCCGGTGATCAACAAGATCGACTTGCCCGCAGCGCAGCCCGATTTCGTGAAGGAGCAGATCGAAAACGTCCTCGCGATTCCCGCGGATGAAGCGCTGCCCATCAGCGCGAAGAGCGGGCTGGGCGTCGCGGAAGTGCTCGAAGCGATCGTAAGGCACGTGCCGCCGCCGAAAGGCTCGGCGGACGCGCCGCTGCAGGCGCTGATTTTCGATTCGTGGTTCGACATTTACCGGGGCGCGGTCGTGCTGGTGCGCGTAATGCAGGGACGCATCGCGACGGGAACGAAGATTCGCCTGTGCGCGAGCAACGAAGTGTACGAAGTGGAAACGCTCGGCGCCCTGACCCCGAAGCCCGTGGTGCTCGAGGAACTGGCCGCGGGCGACGTGGGCTTCATCGTTGCGAACATCAAGCGCGTGGCCGACGCGCGCATGGGCGACACCGTCGTAGAAGCCGATCGCCCGGCGCCGCCCTTGCCCGGCTTCGAGTCCATCAAGCCGATGGTTTTCGCCGGGCTTTTCCCCGTGAACGCGACCGACTACGAAGTGCTGCGCGACGCGCTGGGCAAGCTGCAGCTCAACGACGCCGCGCTTTTTTACGAGCCGGAAAATTCCGTGGCGCTGGGCTTCGGCTTCCGCTGCGGATTTCTCGGCCTGCTGCACATGGAAATCGTGCAGGAGCGGCTCGAGCGCGAGTTCAACATCGACCTGATCACCACCGCGCCCAGCGTTCAATATCGCATCACCACCACGACGGGCGACGTGATCGAAGTCGACAATCCCACGAAATTCCCGCCGCCGACCTCGATCTCGAAAATCGAAGAGCCGATCCTGACGGCGATGATCATTACGTCCGAGGAATCGGTGGGCGGCGTCTTGCAGCTTTGCGAGGAAAAGCGGGGCGTGCAGAAGAAATTCGAATACCTATCGCCGACGCGCATCATGCTGACGTACGAGTTGCCTCTCAACGAAATCGTGCTCGATTTTTACGACCGGCTGAAAAGCGTCTCGCGCGGATACGCCTCGCTCGACTATCACCTTTCGGGCTATCGCGAGTCCGATCTCGTGAAGCTCGACGTGCTGATCGGCGGCGAGCCGGTCGACGCGCTCACGATCATCTGCCACCGCGAGCAATCCTACGAGCGCGGCCGCGACCTCGTGAGCCGCCTGCGAAAGCTGATCCCGCGCCAGATGTTCGAGGTGCCTGTGCAAGCCGCGATCGGCAGCCGCGTGATCGCCCGCGAAACGATCAGCGCGATTCGGAAGAATGTGCTGGCCAAGTGCTACGGCGGAGACATTACCCGCAAACGGAAGCTCCTCGAAAAACAGAAAGAAGGCAAGAAGCGCATGAAGCGCGTAGGCCGCGTCGACATTCCCCAGGAAGCGTTCCTCGCAGTACTGAAAGTGGCCGGCAGCGGCGACGAAGAATAGCCGCACCTCTTTCGTATTCTCTTCGCCGCGCAAAACTAGCTGCAAAGCGGTCAAGCACTTTGACGCCGCAAGCTGCTTAAAAAGCCTTACGGGGCCAAGAAATGCCTCTTTTGGCAGCTTTCTGATTGTTAAGGCGCGACGGACGGGGGCTTGTCGGGCAGGATGCGGAAACCGAGCTGTTTCGCCGACTCCCGAATGCGGTCATCCAGGCTCAGGAGCCCAATGCCGGGGACTGCGGAGCGAGCAGCGAGCGCGGATGCCAGATGAATCGCATCCAGCGTCCGGACGGGCTCGGCCGTAAAGGGACGCCTGGCCCGCTCGATAATTTCCGCGCTGACTCGCCACAGGTGCCAGAGGCGAGCCGCGGAGTTTAGATGCGCGCGGCGGTCCGCAGCCGAGGCTTCGTCCACTTCCCCATTCACTACGGCACGAATCAGCACGCGATCGCACTCGATGAGGGTCAGGTCCGACGACATCACGAGATCGGCTCGACGAAGGGAGTCGCGCACCGAGTCACCGGATTTTTCTCCGAGCAGCCAGGCAAGGACGGCGCTGGATTCCGCGTAGACGTTCAACGCGCGCCGCGCTCCTCATCGAGGAGGTCAGCGGCGCAACGAAGCTTGAGAAGCGGCGGAAGCTCTGAGTAGGCGGTTGGCTCATTGGGAGACCCTAAGGTGAGAAAGCCGTTCCGCGCGAGGATGGCGAGCGCCGAGGGCACATGCGGCTGATTCTGCGGCTGACCTGGCGGAACGATCTCGGCGACGACTTCGCCACGATCGGTAATCAGGACTGGCTCGCCGGAACGGACTTCGCGGACGAACTCGCTGAGTCGATTTTTCAGTTCGCGCAGGCCAACACTCTTCATGCGGCCAATGTAGCTACATGCAGCTACATTGTCAAGGCTTCAGTTCCTTGCGGCGGACGGTAGCGACGAGGGCGCCGCGGCCGAGGCGAACAGAGATGTCGTCGCCCGGACTGACCTGATCGGCCGAGTGGAGCACTTTCCCCGAGGCGTCGTAGGCGATGGCGTAGCCGCGCTGGAGCAGATTCTCGGGGTTGCGCTCGCGGAGCTGAAGTCCCATGGCCTCGAGCCGGCGCCGTTTGCCGATGAGAGCGCGATCGATTTGCCCGCGTAGCGCGCGAGAACGCTCGTCGAGCGCGCGGCGCAACTTGCCGACGCGCGCCCGCAGGTCCATTCGCGCAAACTGCACGTGCGCGGCGGCGAAGCGGCGCTGCTTGCGCGTGACGACGCGGTCGAGGGCGGCGCGCAGCGCATCCCGCTGCTGCTCGATGCGGCGGCGCAGGACCTCGGCGCGCCTGCGCAAATCGAACGAAGCGATGCGCGCTCCGGCGCGGGTGAGGCGCTGGCGCGAGTGTACGAGCCTCATGCGCAGCGCGCTGCCAAGCACGGAGGAGAGATCGTCCACCCGCTGGCGCCGCTGGCGAACGAGCGCTTCGAGCTGACGGAAGCCGCGATGCGTCTGCAAGTCGCGGACGCGGTGCCGGCGCTCCGACAGCAAATAGCGGATATGGTGCGCGAGCTGCCGCTGGTGGTCCGCGATGTGGCGCTCGAATTCCTGCCGCGAGCGGACGACGATTTCGGCGGCCGCCGAGGGCGTGGGAGCGCGCAGGTCGGCGACAAAATCGGCGATGGTGAAATCGGTCTCGTGGCCGACTCCGGTGATCACGGGAATTTCGCTCGCGGCGATCGCTCGCGCGACAATTTCCTCATTGAACGCCCACAGATCCTCGAGCGAGCCTCCGCCGCGCGCTACGATCACCACGTCCGCAAAGCGGACGCGACTGAAATGGCGCAGCCCCGCGGCGATTTCGCGGGCCGCGCCGTCACCCTGCACCTTCACCGGGTAGAGCTGGACATGCAAGTTGGCGAAGCGGCGCTTCAGGACACGCAGGATGTCGCGAATCGCCGCACCGCTCGGCGACGTGACGACGCCGATGCACCGCGGCAGCACCGGCAGCGGCCGCTTGCGCGCCTCGTCGAAAAGGCCCTCGCCGTCGAGTTTCTTCTTGAGCTGCTCGAAGGCGAGCTGCAGCGCGCCCAGGCCGACCGGCTCGATGTGACTCACGTAGAGCTGATAGTCGCCGCGCGCTTCGTAGACGCCAAGGGAGCCGCGCACGGTGATGTGCAAGCCGTCCTCAGGGCGGAATTTCAGGCCGCGCACCTGATCGCGGAAACAGACGCAGCGCAGCTGGGCGCGCGCGTCCTTGAGCGTGAAGTAAAGATGCCCGGCCTGCGAAGCCTTGAAATTCGACACCTCGCCCTCGATCCACACGTCGGGAAATTCGCCTTCGAGGAGGTCGCGCACGCGCTCGGTGAATTCGCTGACGCGCCAGACGTGGCGCTCGGGCATGATGTCGAAATCGAAAAGCGGGGTCTGGCTCATGGCGTCATGGCAATGCTACCGCCGGAAATAGTTCACGATCCAGAGGACCAGCGTAAAGGCCGCGCTCAAGAGAATGCACGTCACGATCGGGAAATAGAAGCTGCCGCTGCGTCCTTGATAAGAAATGTCGCCGGGCAACCGGCCGAGACGGAACGGCAGCTTCGCGCCGAAAAACAGAAAGGCGCCCGCGCCGACGATCACGACGCCGGCAATCAGGAGGAGCTTTCCGAGTTCGCGCGACGGATCCATCAGTGCGATTGGGCTATTCTAGCGCGACTGGGCTCGGCTCGCCCAACGACCCTCCACGATGACATTAGCTAACATAAGTGACATACATGTCATGACAATTTTGTAATAAAAGACATGATATGTTATACGGGTAGATAAGCGAGGAGGCCCTGCTATGAAACTAGACGTCGCCGCGAACCTGTCTGTTGCCGACCAAGTGTGGATTGCCGCTGCTCTGTTGCACCGAGAAAATCCGGACCACGCCAGCTTTTCGAAGAAGGAAATTCAACGGAGTTGCGAGATGTTGGACGCTGCAGGCGCCCGCCGGCCAGGGATATCCCCTCATATATCGACTCACTGCGTGGCTTCGACGCCGGCCAGTCCCGCCACGCACCGCATGCTGACCCGGGCGGGGACGGGCCGCCGAAGGCTGTTCCGGCTAGGAGATCAGGTTCACCCCTCGCGCCGAGACGGAAAAGCCACTCCGCACCGCGAGGATATACCCGAGCGATACCACGAGCTTTTGGATTGGTACGAGAACGAATACAACAAGGCCCCGAAGAGCGAAGAATCGGCTTCGAAATCGCGAGGGGCTTCGGCTGAGGCGCTCATGCGGCTGATGGGGCGGATCAGCCGCGAAGATGCAGACGAACTGACCCACATCATCGACGACTGCTGTGGCCGCGTGGATGCCAATGAATGGTGAGTACCTGATCGACACCAACGCGCTGATCAAACTGCTAAGCCGCGATCCGAGTCTGCGCTGGCGAATGGGCCACGACTTCCGGTGCTTTCTGAGCTTCATCAGCGTGGGAGAAATGTACGCCGGAGCTCACCAGTCCACGAGGAGCGATTTCAACGCGAACGAGATACGACGCATTTGCGCCGAAATTCCGGTGCTGGAGTGGGACTTCGAGATCGCCGACCGCTACGGTCACATTCAAGCGGACTTGCGGCGCAAAGGGAAACCAATCCCGCAGAACGATATCTGGATCGCAGCGACGGCAAGCCGCCACGGCATGACGCTGATCACCCTGGACCGGCACTTCGCCCACATCGCAGGGCTGCCGACCGAATTCTGGTGAGCGTCGCTCCCTAGATCAACTCGAGGCCCGAGAAGAAATAGCCGATTTCGAATGCGGCGGTGGCCGGCGCGTCGGAGCCGTGCGTGCAGTTGTATTGGATGCTCGTGCCAAGTTCGCGGCGGATCGAGCCGGGCGCGGCCTTGGCGGGATCGGTGGCGCCCATGGTCTCGCGCCATTTCGCGATCGCGCCCTCGGCTTCTAGAACGATGACGACGGCTTTGCCCGAGCTCATGAACTCGGTGAGCTCGCCGAAAAACGGCCGCTCCTTGTGCACCGCGTAAAATCCCTCGGCCTCGGACTTGGTAAGACGCAGCGATTTAATCGCCACGATCTGGAACTTCGCGGCGTGAATGCGGCCCAGGATGTCGGCTGTCAAGCCGCGGCCGACTGCGTCCGGCTTGATGATTGCGAGAGTGCGTTCTACGGACAAGAGAAGTTCCTCCAAAGTAGTTTTAGTCGCTGTCTATGCATTCCGATGCAGGAGGCACGGAGGCAAGGAAGCAGGGAAAAACCCTGCTCGCCGTCACGGTCCTTGCCAGTTTTTCCAAAGGCTCGCCAGCATCGCTCCCATTCGATTGTACCGAGATATCCTTGCTTCGAAGATCTCGTCCGGAATGTACCCTTCGTCTTTCCCCATTTCGAGCCACAACTTTACTTCGTCGCAGGAACCGATGGCGACCTGAAGATAGCTGCTTAAATTCAGCCGGCGAGCGCCGCTTCGCCCATCCTTCGACGACGTTTGCCGGAATGGACCGAGCTGCTTTGCGAAGTTGCCGCCCAAGTTCCAGTTGCTCGAAGGGCGGGAATCGCCTCGTCAACTTTGACGCGTCGAGAGCCGCGGCATACGCTTCCTGAAATACTTCCAGATCCCGATAGGTGCGGATTGCCATTGGCCTCCGCCTCTCCTTGCGTCCTTGCTTCCCTGCCTCCCTGTCCCGGCCTTATTTCTTGATTGCTGCTGCGAGAGTCTCGCCGATTTCGGCGGGGCTTTGCACGGTGTGGATTCCGGCGTCGCGCATGGCCTTGTATTTGTCGGCGGCGGTGCCCTGGCCGCCGCTGATGATGGCGCCGGCATGGCCCATGCGACGGCCCGGCGGCGCGGTTTGCCCGGCGATGAAGCCGACGACCGGCTTTTTTACGTGCTCTTCGATGAATTTCGCGGCGATTTCCTCGGCGTTTCCGCCGATTTCGCCGATCATCACGATTGCGTGCGTTTCCGGATCATCGTTGAACATTTTCACGGCGTCGAGAAAGCTGGTGCCGATGATCGGGTCGCCGCCGATGCCGATGCACGTCGATTGGCCGATGCCCAGCCGCGTGAGCTGGTCGACCGCTTCGTAAGTAAGCGTCCCGCTGCGGCTCACCAACCCCACGTTTCCCTGCTTGTGGATCGATCCCGGCATGATGCCGATTTTGCATTTGCCCGGCGAGATGATGCCGGGACAGTTCGGGCCGATGAGGCGCGACTTGGAATTCTTCAGCGCCGCGGCCACGCGAACCATGTCCAGCGTGGGGATTCCCTCGGTGATGCAAATGACGAGCGGCAGTTCCGCGTCCAGCGCCTCGAGAATTGCGTCAGCCGCGAATGGCGGCGGAACGAAGATCACCGACACGTTCGCGCCTGTTTCGCGCACCGCGCTACCGACAGTGTCGAACACGGGTACGCCCAGATGCTTCGTTCCACCCTTGCTCGGTGTAACGCCGCCGACCACCTTTGTGCCGTACTCGATCATCTGCTGGGCATGAAAGCCGCCCTCGCGCCCGGTTAGGCCTTGCACGAGCAGCCGCGTGTGGTTGTCGACTAGAACGCTCATCGCGCGGCTCCCGCGAGCTTCACTACTTTTTCGGCGCCATCTTTCATTCCGTTGGCGATGGTGAAATTCAGGCCGGAATCGCGCAGGATTTGCTGGCCCTGCTCGACGTTCGTTCCCTGCATGCGCACGACGACCGGAACCTTGAACTTCAATTCCTTCGCCGCGTTCACCACGCCGCTCGCCAGCACGTCGCAACGGAGGATGCCGCCGAAGATATTCACGAAGACGCCTTTCACGTTGGGGTCGCTCAGCAGGATGCGGAAGGCATTCTTCACCTGCTCTTCGGACGCGCCGCCGCCGACATCGAGGAAATTGGCGGGGCTGCCGCCGCAAAGCTTGATGATGTCCATGGTGGCCATCGCCAGGCCCGCGCCATTGACCATGCAGCCGACGGTGCCATCGAGCTTGATGTAGTTGAGCTTGTACTTCGAGGCTTCGACCTCGAGCGGCGTTTCTTCGTCGAGATCGCGCAGGTCCTTGAATTCGGGATGGCGGTAGAGCGCGTTGTCGTCGAAATTCACTTT